>NZ_JCAKRV010000028.1:0-61775 GCF_059515165.1 Chryseobacterium sp. CS3K3.1
ATGACATAGTGTATGGATAAATAAAGCGTCCGGTTTGTCATTCTGAATGGAACAAAGTGGAATGAAGAATCTTTAAAAACAATCGATGAGATTCTTCCTTCGTCAGAATGACAAACTAAGTGCTTAATTTATTCCTGAAATTGCTCAGTAATCCATTTTAACAGAGCCTCAAAGTCTTCCTGAGAATATCCCAACTGTAAATAATGAATATCATCCGCCTTTCTGTACCATGTCAGCTGGCGTTTCGCATACCTGCGGCTGTTCTTTTTAATTTCCGAAACCGCAAAATCAAGATCCCATTCTCCATCAAAATACTTGAAAAGTTCAGCGTAACCTACAGTATTCAAAGCCGTCAATCCTTTGAATTCCTCAAGGCTTTTCACCTCATCCAGCAGTCCGTTTTCCATCATGATATCCACTCTGCGGTTAATTCTGTCATATAATTCTTCCCTTGGAGCTTCTATCCCGATTCTGATTACATTAAAATCTCTTTCATTCTGAGACACTGAAATATGTTCAGAATATTTTTTATCCGTCTGCCAGATAATATCAATAGCTCTCAACAGCCTGCGGTGATTGTGAATATCCACTACACTGAAATATTCAGGATCCAGTTCTTTTAAAATCTCCTGAAGTTTTTCAATTCCCTCCTGCTCCATCATATTTTGAAGCTTCTCCTGGTTTTCAACATTGGCTTCCGGAAGATCGTGGAGACCTTCTATCACCGCTTTTTCATACATCATGCTTCCTCCAACAAGAATTACCGTGTCATGAGCAGCAAAAAGTTCATTAAGCTTTTGAAGCGCATCTTCTTCATACTGCCCGATAGAATAATACTCTTCCACTGAAAGATTTCCGATAAAATGATGAGGTGCCTGCGCCAGTTCTTCTTCCGAAGGGGTGGCAGTCCCTATTTTCATTTCTTTAAAAAACTGGCGGGAATCACAGGAAATAATCTCGGTATTGAAATGCTGCGCCAAATCAATCGCCAATCTCGTTTTTCCAATTCCGGTGGGTCCTACTACAGAAATTAAATTTTTCTTTTTCACAGCGCTAATTTACGAAAATGGGAAGTTAAAATTACACCTCATTTATATTCACAACAATCTTCCCGCTTCCTGCCTCCATCTTCCAGCCATTTAACATTAGTTAAACTATAGACTTAAATGTTTATCTTTGTAGAACAATAAAAAACTATGATTTTATCAATGACCGGATTCGGTAGAGCCGAAGATGTTTTTGAAGGAAAAAAAATTACTATTGATATTAAATCTCTGAACAGCAAGAGCTTTGATTTAAATATTAAAATTCCTTTACGTTATAAAGAAAAAGAATTTGAAATCAGAAAAATTCTTAACGATAGAATTATCCGAGGAAAAGTAGACTGCTACGTTAATATCGAGAATCTTGAAGAGTCCAACGATGTAAAAATCAATAAAAACTTAATTGACTCTTATATTAACGAACTTAAAAACATAGCTTCTGACGGTCCCAATTTCGAATACCTTAAAATGGCAGTAAGACTTCCTGATGCCATTACATCAAGACCTGACGAATTAACGGAAGGTGAATGGGAAGCTCTGGCTAAGATTGTCAATAATGCCGTAGACAGATTCGAAGAATTCAGAAGAACTGAGGGGGGTATCTTACATGAGGAACTCAACAGAAATATTCAGAATATCGACAAATATCTGAGCGAAGTAATTCCTTTTGAAGAAGAAAGAATTGTGAGCGTGAAAGAACGTTATCAGAAATCTTTGAAAGAATTCGAAAACGTTGATGAAACACGTTTCTACCAGGAAATGGCCTATTTCACGGAAAAACTTGATATTTCTGAAGAAAAGGTAAGACTTGCCCAGCACCTGAAATATTACAAAGAAGTAATGGACAATGAGTCTTTCAACGGAAAAAAACTGGGATTTATTTCTCAGGAAATCGGAAGAGAAATCAATACACTGGGTTCTAAAGCCAATCACGCAGAAATCCAGAAACTGGTGGTAATGATGAAAGACGACCTTGAAAAAATTAAAGAACAAACGTTAAACGTATTGTAATGATAGATACGAGGAACGAGATGCGTGGCTGTTATTTCTAATAATGGAACACCAAACTCGAAACCCGTAACCCGAAACCAAAAAAAATGGATAAAGTAATTATATTTTCAGCACCATCAGGGAGCGGAAAAACTACATTGGTAAAGCATTCACTGGAAACATTTCCTGAGCTGGAATTTTCAATCTCATGTACTACAAGACAGCCAAGAGGAAGTGAAGTACATGCAGTAGATTATCATTTTCTGACACCGGAGGAGTTCAGACAGAAAATTTCCGAAGATGCTTTTGTAGAATATGAAGAAGTTTATACTGACAAATATTACGGTACTTTAAAATCTGAAGTGGAAAAAATCTGGAATCAGGGAAAAGTTGTTATTTTTGATGTAGATGTAAAAGGAGGCATTTCATTAAAAAAATACTTCGGTGAAAAAGCGTTGTCTATTTTTATAGAACCGCCTTCCATTGAAGAATTGGAACGAAGATTGATCTCCAGAAACACAGATGATGCAGAAACCATAAAAACCCGTGTAGCAAAGGCAGAAGAAGAAATGACCTATGCCAGCGAGTTTGACAAGATCGTGATTAATGAGGATCTTGATACAGCTAAAAAAGAAATAGAAAGTTTAATAAAAAGTTTTATAGAAAGAAACTAGAAGTTAGAAATTAGAAGTTAGTTTTTTTAGTGTCAGGAAAATGATACTCATTTTATACTAACCTCCAGTTTCTAATCTCTAACTTCTATAAAAGAAAAAATTGAGGTGGATATGAGTACCGAAACATTAGAAAAAGCTAAATCTGCAATTCCTGTCAGAGGATTTCTGGATATAAAAGATATTGCTATTCCTCAGGGTGAAGAGCTTGTAAAAGCTATTCTGAAACTTAAAGAGGAAAAAAATGCTGTTATTCTTGCCCATTATTACCAACCGGGAGAAATCCAGGATATTGCTGATTTCCTTGGAGATTCTTTACAGCTGGCAAGACAAGCTAAAGATACCAATGCTGACATGATTGTATTCTGTGGAGTACATTTTATGGCAGAAGCCGCAAAAATTCTGAACCCAACTAAAAAAGTAGTTCTTCCTGATACCATGGCCGGATGCTCTCTGGCAGACGGTTGTTCAGGGGAAGGACTGAGAAAAATGCGAGAGCAGCACCCGAATGCTTTAATTGCCACTTACATCAACTGTAATGCAGAAACTAAAGCTGAAAGTGATATTATCGTTACAAGTTCAAATGCTGAAACAGTGATTGAAGCACTTCCGAAAGACAGACCGATCATTTTTGCACCTGACAAAAACCTGGGAAGATACCTTTCTAAGAAAACAGGCCGCGATATGATCCTTTGGGATGGAAGCTGTGTGGTACACGAAGCATTTTCAATGGAAAGAATTGCCCAGCAATTGGCAGATAATCCGGATGCAAAACTGATTGCACACCCTGAAAGCGAAGAAGCAGTATTGAAATTAGCTCATTTCATCGGCTCTACTTCTGCTCTTTTGAATTATGTAGAAAAAGATGACTGCCAGAAATTCATCATTGCTACTGAGGAAGGTATTCTTCATGAAATGAAAAAGCGTGCACCTCACAAAGAACTGATTCCTGCATTGGTTTTCGACGAAAGCTGTAATTGTTCAGAATGCTTTTATATGAAACGTAATACAATGGAAAAATTGTATCTATGTATGAAATATGAGCTTCCGGAAATTCTTATCGACGAAGAATTAAGATTAAAAGCATTGAAACCTATTGAAGCGATGCTTGATCTTTCCAAAAGCATAAAATAAATTAAAGCACTGTAAAAACAGTGCTTTTTTTATTGTTCTGAAACAGGTCTTGTGCTAAGAGACACCTCCGTCTACGCATTCCATACTTACCAGAACACACATCTTACAATAATCAGGCAGTCCCTGATAAGCAGAGCATGGATATTGATATTCAGGTCCATCTCCAAACGTAGCATTCTGAGGACACCCTGCACATCTGGACGGACCAGCGGCCCCATTTAATCTTTCAAGTTCTTTTCTGTTTAATTTCTTTAAATTTTTCATAGTTGTTTTAATTTTTAATACGTTTTAAGATTCTGAAATAAGACAGCTTCCCGGAACTGATGGATCATAAGGGAAAAGATAAAGGCAAACTTTACGTCCTTTAAGATCTGTACATACAGCACACCCTTTTGGTCCGCAATCGAGGTCAACTGCACAGCTGTCTCCTGTGCCTCCGATAATAGATCTTAAGCTTTCTCTGTTTAATTTTTTTGAATTTTTCATAGTACTTTAATTTTTAAATTGGGTTTAGTCTATTCAATACTACAGCATTGGTGCATAGCAGGTTCCTCCCGGCTTCAGCCAGCATCCCCAATTCCCGCCTCCGCGGAAACAGACAAACTGCTCGCCTCCACATGCTTCAATCTGAATATCAGTGAAACCACCTTTGATGTTCTTCTTGTCTTCTCTTGATAATTTTTTAATTGTTTTCATAGCGTTTAATTTTAATATTAGAAATAAAAATATTATTTGTCTTTATTATTTTAAAATCAAGGCCTGTCAAAGCATTCAATGCTTACCAGCACCCTTCCTTTACAGCATTCCGGCAGAGCATGATAATCGGCACATGACCTTGGTTCACCTGGTCCGTACGGGCCGACAGGACAATTCTCAAAACAGTTATTCACATTTCCTCCACTGATTGATTTCAGATTCAGTCGGTTTAATTTTTCTAAATTTTTCATATTATTTTTTGATTAGTTTTCAGGATAAATACACCGTGAACTTACGAATACACAAGATTTGAATCATTCCGGCAGTACATTATATTCTTCACAGGAATGGGCAAATTTCATGGTCCGGGCCGTACCTCCATCTGCAGGACATCCGTCACACCTAAAAGCTGCTCCACTTATTTGTTTTTAAAGCTTGTTTTGAAGTTTTATTCAAATTTTTCACAGTTATTTCATTATTAGTTAATATCATAAATGTAACATTTTTAATCAATTACACCAAAATATATCTCATAAAAAGGAAATATATTTTATTATGTTAAAAACTTGTCTGTTTCAAAATAATTTGTACATTTGTTCCGTTACAATGAATTTTTTAAGAAACATATCTGATATTTCTGCTCTGAAATCACTTATTTCAGGCATATCTTCTGTTTCTACATTCGGCACTACAACAATTACCCCATAACGGGGTAGATTTTCACATATTATTCCCGGTACCCGTACTCTTTTTTTCAAAGAGTAACCATTTCTTTTTATCCAACTTCAAAAAAATAATTGATGAAAGTTTTAAAATTCGGCGGAACATCAGTCGCCCATTCTCAGAATATCTTACTGATGGAAAAGATCGTAAAAAGAGAATCTTTAAAAAGTAAAGTTGTAGTTATTGTATCCGCTCTTTATGGAGTTACAGATCAATTGATTAAAGCAGCAGAACAGGCTTCTGTAAAAGATGAAAATTACAGTCAGGCCGTTCAGAACCTTGAAGAAAAACATATCAGTCTGGTCAAAGAACTTTTCCCTATTGCAGAACAAAGCTCATGGCTGAGTTTTGTAAAAAAACATTTCAACGATATCGAGGATCTCTGCAACGGAATTGCTGTTCTTGGTGAATTGACAGATAGAATTAAAGATAAAATTGCTTCTTACGGAGAATTCCTGTCCTCAAAAATTATAGCTGCAAGATTACAGCTTGAAGGATTGGACTGCGTTTGGATGAACTCTGCAGAACTGATCAGAACAGATAGTAATTTTACCCATGCAAAAGTAGATTTTAAATCTACCGATCATAATATTGCCCGTTTTCTGAATGAAAATCAGAACCCCATTATCGTAGGACCAGGTTTTATAGCGAGGGACGAGAAAAATAACGCCACCACATTAGGGAGAGGCGGATCAGATTACACCGCATCTATTATTGCAGCGGCTATTGATGCAGAAGAACTCCAGATCTGGACCGATGTAAGCGGGATGATGACTGCTGACCCCCGTCTGGTTTCCAATGCTAAACCTATTTCAGAAATATCTTATCATGAAGCGATGGAACTGTCACATTTTGGGGCTAAAGTACTCTACCCGCCTTCCATTCAGCCTGTCATGGTAAAAAATATAAACCTGCTTATCAAGAATACTTTTGATCCCGATGCAGAGGGTACTCTTATTTCCCATCAACTGAAATCTTCAGAAGATGAAAAACAGATTGCAGTAGGAATCTCCAATATGAACAGTATTGCCCTTCTTACACTGGAAGGCAGCGGAATGGTAGGAATACCCGGAATTTCAGCTAAATTATTTCAATGTTTAAGCCATGAAAAGATCAATGTAATCCTTATAACACAAGGTTCTTCAGAGCATTCCATCACCATTGCAATTGAAGAAAAAGAAGCTTTACGTGCCGAGCATGCAATCAACTCTTCTTTTGCGGATGATATTAATCTGAAAAGAGTGTACGCGGTAAAAATTGAGACCGGCCTTTCTATTATAGCTCTGGTTGGAGAAAGTATGAAAAGCAGAAGCGGTGTAAGTGCAAAAATGTTCGGATGTCTGGGAAATAACGGAGTTAATATTAGAGCCATAGCACAAGGCTCTTCGGAAAGAAATATCAGTATTGTGATTTCAGAAAAGGACAGTAAAAAAGCAGTAAATGTGCTTCACGAAGATTTTTTTGAATCTGAAATAAAACAAATTCATCTTTACATCTGTGGAACAGGAAATGTAGGTTCAAAACTGATCCAGCAGATTTATGACCAAAATGATTATTTAAAAGAAAACTTTCTGATCAACCTGAGAATTGCAGGAATTTCCAACAGCCGTCATATGATGTTTTCAGATCAGGGAATTTCACAGGAAAATTATTATAACTGGAATCAGCATGGTGAAAAAGCCTCTGCCAGGGAATTTGCTGACGAAATTATCCACAGAAACCTTAGGAATTCTGTTTTCGTTGATGTAACTGCAAGTCCTGAGGTTCCTGAAGTATATGAAAGTTTATTAAAAAGAAGTGTGGATATTGTTGCCTGTAATAAAATTGCAGCTTCTTCTGATTTTAGAAAGTATAAAACCTTAAAAAATACCGCCAGAAACCACAACTGCAGTTTTTATTTTGAAACCAATGTAGGTGCAGGGCTTCCGGTAATAGGAACTATCAACGACCTCATCAAAAGCGGAGACCAGATTCAATCCATTAAAGCTGTACTGAGTGGAACATTGAATTTTGTGTTTAATGAGTATGACGGAAACAGAACTTTTTCTGAAGTGGTAGCCCAGGCTCAGAAGGAAGGATACACAGAGCCGGATCCAAGGCTTGATCTGTCCGGAACAGATGTAGCAAGGAAAATTTTAATTCTGGCCAGAGAGGCAGGATATCCGCTTCAGTTTGAAGACATTGAAAATAGAGGTTTTCTGCCTGAAGAATGTATGGAAGGAAGCGTTGAAAGTTTTTATGAGAAACTCACAGTATATGAAGAACATTTTAAAAACTTATTGAACAAGGCAAAAAACGAAGGTAAAATATTAAAATACGTAGCAGAATTTGAAGACGGAAAAGCCAGAGTAGGTTTACAACATATTGCTCCGGACAGCGATCTGTTTCATCTGTATGGCAAAGACAATATTGTCATTTTTAAAACGCTGAGATATTCCGAACAGCCTTTGGTGGTAAAAGGTGCCGGAGCAGGAGCTGATGTAACAGCGAGTGGAGTTTTTGCAGATATTATCCGTTCTATTTAAAAATACAAATATGAAAAAAGTAAAATTAAAAGTACCCGCCACTGTGGCCAACCTGGTTTGCGGATTCGATATTTTAGGAATGGCAGTTCATGATCCTTATGATGAAATGGAATTCAGATTATTGGAAACCCCAGAAATTATTATAAAACATACAGATTCTTTTGGACTTCCTGAAGAACCATCCAAAAATGTTGCAGGCATCGTCTTGTTGAAAATTCAGGAACATTTTAATCTGAAAAATGGTTTTGAAGTCATTATTCATAAACATATAAAGCCTGGAAGCGGGCTCGGCTCCAGTGCGGCAAGTGCCGCCGGAGCCGCCTTCGGAGCCAATGTATTATTAGGAAACAAATTGTCAAAAGAAGAAATGGTTCATTTTGCCATGTTTGGAGAAGAACTGGCTTCGGGAGTACGCCATGCAGACAATATCGCGCCATGCATCTATGGTGGGATTACACTGGTAAAATCTACTGACCCGATTGATATTATTCCGCTGAACAGCCCTGATTTATTTGTAACAGCAGTACATCCGCAGGTAGAAGTTAAAACTTCGGATGCCAGACAGATTTTAAAGAAAAATATCAGTTTGAAAAGCGCTGTGGAACAATGGGGAAATATCGCAGGGCTGGTAGCTGGAATTGAGAAAAATGATTTCCCGTTAATTGGCAGAAGTCTTAACGACGTCATCATAGAACCTGTCCGCAGTATTCTTATTCCGAAGTTTGACGAAATCAAAGAAAAAAGCTTACAGATAGGAGCTTTGGGAGGAGGAATTTCCGGTTCAGGACCATCTATTTTTATGTTATCTGAACAAAAAGAGACTGCGGAAAAAATTGCTCAGATGATGGAGTCAGTGTATAATGAAATTGAAATAGAAAGTTTTGTCTATGTTTCAAAAATAAATCCGACAGGAATTCAGATCGTTGAAGAAAATTAATCTTAAAAAACAGAAATGAAATATTATAATCTAAAAGACCATCTGGAAAAAATTGATTTCAGAGAAGCAACAATAAAAGGGCAGGGAAAAGAAAAAGGATTATTTTTTCCGGAAAACATTCCGCAATTTGACCAGGAATTTATTCAAAATCTTCATCAATATTCCAATGAAGAAATTGCATACCAGTGTATGAAAGATTTTGTGGGTGATGAAATTCCTTCTGAAATCTTAAAGGAAATTGTTGCTGAAACAGTCAGTTTTGATATCCCTTTGGTTAAGATCAATGAACAAATCTCTATATTGGAATTATTTCATGGTCCCACCCTGGCTTTTAAAGATATCGGAGCCAGATTGATGAGCCGCTGCCTTTCCTATTTTTTGAAAGACCGGAATAAAAAAGTCACTGTTCTGGTGGCAACTTCTGGAGATACGGGAGGAGCTGTTGCCCATGGATTTTATAAAATCCCGCAAATTAATGTAGTCATTCTGTATCCTAAAAACAGAGTCAGTCCTGTGCAGGAAAAACAATTGACCGCATTAGGCGAAAATATTTCAGCGCTGGAAGTCAACGGAAGTTTTGATGACTGTCAGAATCTTGTCAAACAGGCTTTTTCAGATGAAGAAATCAACAGTCAGTTATTTTTGACCTCTGCCAATTCTATCAATGTTGCAAGATGGCTTCCTCAGCAGATTTATTATTTAATAGCTTTAAAACAATGGATACAGGAGCATAAGGAACAACCTGTAATCTGTGTACCCAGCGGAAATTTCGGAAATATCTGTGCCGGGCTTCTGGCTCATGTCAGAGGTTTGCCTGCCAGCCATTTTATCGCCGCCTGCAACGCCAACCAGGTAGTTCCTGATTATTTTAAAACTCAGAATTACCAGCCACAAAAAGCCATTACCACTCTATCCAATGCTATGGATGTGGGAAACCCAAGTAATTTTGTACGAATTCTGGAGCTTTTTGGGAATCAGTTTGAACTGGTAAAAAATAAAATTTCAGCTTATTCCATTGATGATGAGCAAACTATGAATACTATCTCGGTGGTTTATGAGAAATACGGATATGTTCTGGAGCCTCATAGCGCTGTTGCATTGACCGCAATGGAACAATATCTGCAAGAAAATCCTGAACAGAAAGGATTTATTCTGGGGACTGCACATCCTGTAAAATTCCCTGATGCAGTGGAAAAAGCCATTCATACTCAGATTGAAATTCCTGAACCTTTGAAAGAACTTATGGAAAAGGATAAAAAAACTGTAGAAATAAATTCAGATTTTGAAGAATTAAGACGATTTTTGCTTCATAAAATCTGAAGCAATGAGCAAAATATATCTTGAAGACGTTAGAATATATGCCTACCATGGTGTACTTCCCGAAGAAAATATCATCGGTACCTATTATATTCTGAATGTAGAACTTCATACCGATCTGTGGAAAGCCGCAGAATCTGATGATTTGCATGACACGATAAGCTATGCAGACATCAATGATATCCTTCATGGCGAGATGAAAATAAAATCCAGATTACTGGAACATGTGGCCGGAAGAATGATTACAAAAATTCACAACAGCTTTCCACAGATTGACTATATTAAATTAAAAATCACCAAAACAGCTCCTCCAATGCAGGGAGAAATGAAAGGTGCCAGCATTGAGCTTGAAAAAAGCTTTAAGCCGGAAAATTAAAATTCTTATTTTCGTTGATAAAAAAACATTCAAATTGAAATTCGTTACAATATTATTTTTAGTAGCAGGAATCAGCGTTTTTGGCCAGGCCACTGTTGATAATCAGCTGGCAGCCTATAACTTTCCGAAGATAAAATCCAGTATTACAATGCCTGTGACCATTCCTCTTTCGGAGCTTAGCAATATGATCAATGCTTCCGTGAAAGATCTCGTTTATCAGGATGATTCGTATACAGACAATAACAATGACCAGTTTAAGGTAAAAGTATGGAAGACGAGACCTATCCGTCTTGTCGGTGGAACCAGTCAGAACCTGCTGATTGAAGTTCCTTTAAAAATATGGGCAGAAAAAGGAATTGGTACATTGGGAGTTTATACCTATCAGAATACAACCTTCGAAACGGTAATGTCTTTCAATACCACCGTTACTTTTAAAAATAACTGGACCATTACGACGAACACCCGTCCGAACGGTTTCAGATGGGTTACAAAACCTGTTCTGGATTATGGAAGAATCCAGATTCCTATTACTTCCTTTGTTGAAAAAAGCTTAAAAGAACAACAGGAAAAATTCTGTAAAACCATTGATCAGCAAATGGCTGCACAGTTGAATTTCCAGCAATATGCCTTAATGGCCTGGAATACTTTTCTGCAGCCCTTCAATATTTCTGAGGAATATAATACCTGGCTGAAAGTAAGTCCGGTGGGAGTTAATATCACTCCTTTGAAGTTCTATGGAAATCAGATCAACGCTACTCTTGGTGTGGATATCTTTTCGGAAACTTTCACAGGAAATAAACCTGCTGCTTCTTCACCGGTGACCAGCGTTGCCAACTTTAATACAACACCGGCAGTTGCAGATCGATTTATTCTGCAGACCACTGCTAATATTCCTTTTACTGAGGCAAGCAGTATGGCAAGAAAAACTTTCCTGAATAAGGAATTTGATATGCGTGATTCTAAAGTAAAAGTAACCGACATCAGGGTATACGGTGTTGATGACAGAGTAGTTATTGAAGCCCAGACTGATGGCTATATAAAAGGAACCTCCATTATTTCAGGGATCCCGGTGTATGACGAAACGAAAAGGAAAATTGTTTTGTCACAAACAAAATTCAAGCTGAAAACGACCAATATTCTGCAGAAAACAGCTTCTCTCCTGTTTCAGGGGAAAATCGTAAAAATGATTGAAGAAGAATATGGTATCCCTACTCAGGAACTGGAAGAAACTTCAAGAAAAAGTATTGAAGAAGCTTTTAATAAAGAGTATTATAAAGGATTAAAAATGAACGGAAGAGTTTTCAATCTTAAGCCCAGTAAAATTCTGCTTAGCAGTACAGGAATTACCGCCGTTATTGATACAAATGCTTCGTTAAAATTGATTGTGAACGGATTCTAAAATTTTAAACTCAAAAACTAAACCAAAAACTAATAACCGACCATGAGAAAATACTTAGTAGTTGTAGATCGAAACAAAGCTGAAAAGCTGACCAGATTTGCTAATTTTTTTATTGACAGACTTGTAATCTCAGTTTTTTTTCTTGCTTTGGGCTTTACTGCTTCCTTACTGTACAACCTTGCCAATATTGACTTTCTGATCAAGATTGTTTATAAAATGTCAGAAATGAATAGGTTTCTTGATATACTGATAACCTCTCTTATCTACTTTATGTACACTTTTCTGATAGAATATTTTACCAAAGGAAGATCGATCGGCAAGTATATTACCGGAACAAAAGTCATTTGTATTGATGGAACAGAACCTACTTTTAATGACTATTTAGTCCGCAATATTTCGAGAATTGTTCCTTTTGATACATTTTCCTTCTTAGGTGAAAATGGCTGGCATGATAAATGGAGTGAAACAAGAGTAATTAACATCAAAAATTATCAGGCTGAAATTCAAGCAAAAAGCGAAATTGAGGATCTTGGAAAGAAAGAAATTGCTTAAAAACTTTTGTTCATAAAGAAATTTTACTATATTTGCACACCTCAAAAATGGTAAAAATGGTACTTTGGCCGAGCGGCTAGGCAGTGGTCTGCAACACCATCTACAGCGGTTCGAATCCGCTAGGTACCTCAGAAAAAACCTCTAAATAACTTAGAGGTTTTTTTGTTTTTATATTTTTACGTTTTTCAAAATTCCATTCTTTCTTCTCAACAATATTATTATGAAAAAGTTGATGATCTTCTTTCTGATTTCTTTTGTCCTAGCAGTTTTAAACGGATATTTCTTTAATTATATTAATGATACCTACTTACATTTTGATGTCAATTACACTAAGTCTCAAAATATCTCAAAAAATGAATTAAACTTTATTGCCGTATTCGTTGCTCCTTTTATTGAAACTTTTATATTTCAGTATCTCCCCTACCTGATTTTAAGCAAATGGATAAGACTCAACAATAAAGCATTTTGCATTATCATTATGAGTATTATTTTCGCATCAATGCATTATTATAACTGGCTCTATATTACTATGACATTTTTTGGCGGCATTATTTTAAATAACCTTTATATTTATTATCACAAGCAGATTCCTCACTACAGTTTTATTCTAACAGTACTCTTCCACATGTTGTTCAATCTTTATGGGTTTTTGTTTATCATGTAACTTTCCTTTATTAAAAAAACAAGCTCTTCCTGATCAAAGAAGAGCTTGGTAAATAATGCAAAAAGTAATGATGGATAAAAAATTATCTTTTTCAAAGATAAAGGGATAAATCAACCTGGGTTTATGAGCAGCGTCATATCATATCAAAAAAAATCCCCGGAAATTCCGAGGATAAAAACTAATAACCATGAAAACTCAAATTAAACATGAGTTACATTTCTATATTGAAAAATCGTGCCAAGAATAACAATTTTGAGAAAAAAAGTTAATTTCTTACTACAGCACCATTTTAACCAATTCAGCATTTTAAACCGATTTTACTGATACTTTAAAAACCACTTCATAATTACTTCTAATAATTTCAGATAAATATAACGGTCCGGCAAAAGTATTAAAAAAAAAATAATTTACATTTTAATAAAATAAAATTTACATTCATGACATAAAAAAAATTAAAATAACTTAATTCGCCATAAAAATATTTTTTGTCACAAATTGGCATACTTTATTCTTTATTTAAACCAACCCAATAAAATTTAAATGTCATGTCACAAAAAAATTTTAATAAGGAAGATTTCACAAAAATCAAAGATGGGGAATATCAGTTGGAATATACAATAAGTGAAATAGGCGAAGGGGCAGATCTTATCGTGGAAAGAATGACAGAAAATGGAAATTATGAAATGATTCAGCCTCAGTTACGAAAATCAAATGACAAAATATCAATCATTTGGGACAGTCCGTTCGACGGTAGAATTCTATTTGATGTATAAGGGCAATTCAGACCTGTTCATCATATAGAAAAAGCCCCCAGAAATGGAGGCCTCAAAAAACACAAATGATGAAAAAAAATTTTATATCAGAGATAAAAATTATTTTATCTATTAATTCTTAGTCAAAGATATACCACTCTTTTTTTTTATTTTATGATTATACTCATAAAATTTTTAATTCTTTTAAATACTGGATTTTTCAAGCCTTTAAAATATTTCTCAAAAAGAGACAATAATTAAAATCTATATATTCTGTTTTCTAATAACTGAGAGAAGAGCATTTCTTTATCTGAAATACATCATAAAATATCAGTTTTTGCACAATTATCATATGCGCTAAGTCATAAAAGCATAAAAAAGAAACGGCCTCCGCAAGGAGGCCTAAAAAACACAAATGATGAAAAAAATCTATTTAGAAAAATCCAAACAGAATATTGCGGAATCATTCAAAATGGTCATTATATTGTTACATTTTCCAAGCAGAAAACATTATACAATACCGGAACAGAAGAATGAATACTTTCTATAAGAATCAAACTGCATCTGAAGATCAATTAAACACCAAAAACAGGGTGAAATTATTTAGTAAACTAAAAAATCTTCATCTGTGGAACGGGTAAATTTAGTTAAATATTTATTTGCACACAAGACTATTCCTCCCAAATGATTGGAATATACACTGTAACATATCCATCAGCATCTACATTGGCATCAGAAACTGTTGCAACGACAGTTCCATAACCTACCCAGCCTCCCTGGCCCTGCGTAGCAGAAAAATTGTAGGTTCCTGCAGGAAGGCCATCATAATATTGTGGAAGAGATTGAAATCCGCCGCCGTAATAAGTATCATATATTTCCCCTGTAGCTATATTCTCAGCAAGAAAACTTCCTACATCATAATTTCCAGAAAGAATTTTGGTTCCGTTTTTTGAAAGAAGACCATAACGGATCTTATAAGTCTGAGTTTTTGGCGTTTCCCCGGCTATTCCTGAATAGTCTTTATAGGTCTGGGTTATTTCCCTGGAAGAAAACGATGTCGCAACAGTAAGCAATCCAATCACTGCTGATACTGTAAAAATTGATTTTTTCATATTAAACGTATTTGGTATTCAAAAATACTCAACTTATATGAATTTAATAAAAACTATTAATGAAATAAAATTTACAAATACTCCTGACACCCTGCTTTAACAATATAAAATTCATCAATATTCGAAATTATTTTCCTTTTAACTACTAATTTTAACACTCGTTAACTAAAATTTGGCTCTATAATTGAAAATACAAACTAAAATTAAAGTCATTTGGCTTTATTGTATTAAAATTTGAATTATGAGAAAGATAGTATTGGCAGGTTTTTTATCCGTCTTTTTAATGACGGCCTGCAAGAAAGATGACCGTGTTGCAGAAAAGTCGCTGGAAGCACAGAAACTTGAGTTTCAGGCCAGACAACTTGAAATAGAAAAACAAAAACTGGCTATTGAAAAAGAAAAAATGGTATACGAAGCCCAGAAAAAAGCAGACAGTATATCAGAAAGTAAAAAGTCAAGAGCTGCTGCTGAAAATAATTCAAAACCACAGGTGATCAGAGAAACACGAACAGTATATAGAGACAGAAGCTCAAACTCTGGTTCAGGCAGCAACGGAAGCTATGCCGATAACGGAAGTGGTACTTCACAGGGAACCACACAGAAAAAAGGATGGAGTAAGGCTGCCAAAGGAACTGTTATTGGTACCGTAGGTGGAGCAGCAGTCGGAGCCATAGTGGCTAAGAAAAACAGAGGACTTGGAGCTGTTATTGGTGGTGTTGTAGGAGGTGCTACAGGATATACTATTGGTAGATCCCAGGATAGAAAAGACGGTCGAGTACAACCCCGTTAATAAATATTTTAATGATAAAATACAAAGATTGCTTACTTTTAAGCAATCTTTTTTTATGATACTGATTCTGTTTTCATCCATTTTCATTATTCCTGTCCTGATGGGCTGGGGAAAGATCGTGGAAAATATATGGGGCAATTTGTTCCAGGGAATTTCCGGGAAAATTTTATCCGGAATCCTGGGATTAAGCCTGATATGGACAGTTATCTCATTTTTCACTCCCTTGAATATAAATGTAGAAATACCTTCCATACTCTCAGGATTTTTCTTTTTCTTTAAAAATAAACTTTATCAGGATTTCTACCAGCTTACAAAAAAGGAATTTAAAGTATTAAGTGTATGTTCTCTGGTTATTATATTCGCAGGTTCTTTTTATCCTTATATATTGGATCATTTCGGATATTATATTCCTACGTTGAAGTGGCTCACAGAATATGGTCTGGTAAAGGGGATTTCCAATGTAGACCTCACCTTAGGGCAAATGTCTGTCTGGCATATCTTTCAGGCTGGGTTTTCTAATTTCTCTGACCCTTTCTTAAGAATCAATACCCTGCTGCTTATCATCTACAGTATTTATAGTATTGAAAAGAAAAACTGGATACATCTATGTTTCCTGCCGGTATTACTGCTCTTTTCACAGTCTCCAAGCCCTGATCTTCCTGTCCTTATTTTTTCATTGATTATTTTAAATGAGATCATGGCAGGGAACAGAAATTCCGCTTTCCTTTTTACATTTTCAGTATTTGTTTTTGCCATAAAACCAACCATGATATGGCTGCCTGTATTGACATTCCTAAGTTCAGTTTTTATTTTTAAAACCCATTTCAGATCCTTCTTTTCAGGAATCATCATCTTACTGCTTTTCTTCATTAAAAATATCTGGACATTCGGATATCCGGTCTTTCCGTTAGCATTTGGTGATGTAGGAATATGCTGGAAACCCAATTCTGAGGTTTTAAAAATCTCCTCACAATTTGCCATTATGAAAACGTATGATATGCAGTACACGTATGAGGAAATCCAGAAATTTTCAACTGCAGATTATATCAGAAACTGGTTTTCTCTGGAAGGAATCAAATCCAAAATCAACATTCTTTTTGTTTTGAACTTAGTCATTTTCACTGTCTTTACCTTAATAAAAAAGAAAAAGCTCATCACCCTGATCTGTCTTTCATTATTGATAAAGAGTATATTAGTTCTTGCTTTTTCAGCCCAATACAGATTTTTTACAGATGTCTTTTTCGTGGTATTCTTTGTTATTTTCCATGAATATTTTGATCAGAAGAAAGCTGTTATTACTTTCTCCATTCTAAGCGTATTTTTTATTTCCATTTTATCCTTCCCGGAATTTATCCAGAGATATCTTCCAAGTTTCAGAGTCGGAAACTTTATGAAAGGATTTGAAAAAGAACAGATGTACAAGCCTGCAGGCTATGAATATCAGCAGTTTGATACATTTAAGGTTGGAAATTTTAAATTTAATGTTTCTCATCGTTATCCTTATAGTTTTGACACCCCGCTTCCGGCCATCACTCCGGCTTATTTTTTCGATAACGTAAAGGCGGGTATTTTTCCACAACTCTCGGATAAAAATGATATCAAAAAAGGATTTATCTGGAAAAAAATGATCTCAGAAGAAAAAGAGGAAGCTCAAAAGATTATCAATACTATCGAAAACACTGATAAATAGAACAAATCCAGAAACTTTATTATCTGAAGAAAAAAAGGTAATTTTGTATCATGTTCAACACATTAGGTAATCTTCTTAGTCTTACAACATTTGGAGAAAGTCACGGAGTGGCTTATGGCGGTATCATCAATAATTTTCCGGCAGGTTTAACGGTAGATCTCGATAAAGTTCAGTACGAACTGAACCGAAGAAAGCCTGGCCAGTCGGCAATCGTTACACAAAGAAAGGAAAGTGACACGGTAAAGTTTCTTTCCGGAATTTTTGATGGCAAAACAACAGGTACGCCCATCGGTTTTATCATTGAAAATGAAAATCAGAAATCGAAAGATTATGATCACATTGCAGGCGCATATCGTCCAAGCCATGCTGATTTTACTTATGACCAGAAATTTGGTTTCAGGGATCATCGCGGCGGCGGAAAATCTTCCGCAAGAGAAACCATGAACTGGGTAGTGGCCGGAGCCCTTGCCAAACAACTTTTACCCAATATTGAGATCAATGCTTACGTTTCTTCCGTAGGTGATATTTTCTGTGAAAAACCTTATCAGGCTTTAGACTTCTCCCAAACAGAGAGCAATGATGTTCGTTGTCCGGATACTGAAACGGCAGAAAAGATGATTGCAAAAATCAAGGAGATCAAAAAAGAAGGAAATACCATCGGAGGAACCATCACCTGTGTCATTAAAAATGTTCCTGTAGGAATTGGTGAACCCATATTTTCAAAGCTTCAGGCTGAACTGGCAAAAGCAATGCTGAACATCAATGCCTGCAAAGGATTTGAATATGGAAGTGGTTTCTGTGGTGCTAAAATGACAGGAAAAGAACATAATGATGCCTTCAATACAGATTTTACAACAAAATCTAACCTTTCAGGAGGTATCCAGGGTGGAATTTCCAATGGAATGGACATCTATTTCCGCGTAGCTTTCAAACCTGTAGCTACTATTTTAAGACCTCAGGACAGTATTGATAAAGACGGAAATCCTGTCATTGTAGAAGGAAAAGGACGCCACGATCCTTGTGTCGTTCCAAGAGCAGTGCCTGTAGTGGAAAGTCTGGCTGCGTTTGTACTGGCAGACCTGTTTTTGATCAACAAAACAAGAAACATCAATAATTTTTAATATAAATATTTTTGGTAATGAAAAATTACTGGGATAAAGGAATTTCGTTTGAAGAATATCTTCAGATTGCAAAAGAAAGATTAGAAAATCCTGCCAACCAACAGGAGGCTGACTATAAACAATATTATGAGCTGGGACTTCAGAGAATGGACCGAACGGTAAAAAAATACGTTCCGGATGAAGATCAGCTGAAAGAACTTGCTGCCAAAAACTTTGACGGAAAAATTCTGATTATTTCCGAAGCATGGTGTGGAGACGCAAGTGCAACAGTACCTGCTCTTTTCAGATTTTTTGAAGGACATAATGAAGTAAGAGTTTTTCTGAGAGACAGTGATAAAAGCTTAATCAACCAATTTTTAACGAACGGTACAGAATCTATTCCGAAAGTCCTTATCCTTGATAAAGACCTGAATGTAAAAAATTCATGGGGACCGCGTCCCAAATATGGATATGAGCTTCTGATGAAATATAAAGCTGATCCTGAAGCGTATCCAAAAGATACTTTCTACAACGATCTGCAGATATATTATGCCAAAAACAGAGGTAAAGATGCTGTTCAGGAAATTTTAGATCTGCTATAAAAAAGAGATATGAAAAAAAATGTCATTTATCTTGTAATTATTGCCATCATAGGTGTGGTTGCCTTCGTACCCGGAATAAGAAACACCCTGAAAGATGCATTCTTTCCCGTAGCCACTATAGAAAATGCGGTTCATATCAGTGAAGAAGATTATGATATAGAGCTTAAAGGCATTAATGCGCCAAGCACCAATCTTAAAAATTTTAAAGATAAAGGGGTTTTTCTGAACTTCTGGGGAACATGGTGCCCGCCTTGCAGAAAAGAATGGCCTTCTATTCAGAAACTTTACGATACGAGAAAGGATCATGTTGATTTTGTTTTAATTGCCATGAATGATAAAGAAGAGGATGTAAGGAAGTTCTTGAAAGAAAACAACTATACTGTTCCGGTATATATTGCTCAAAGTCCTATTTCTGAGAAAATTCTTCCAAAGGTATTTCCTACCACTTTTCTGCTGGATAAAAACGGAAGAATCCTTATTAAAGAGGATGCTACAAAAGACTGGAACACAGAGACTGTGCATCAGTTCATTGACAATATTATCAAATAATATTTTAACTAAATTTTATAATTTGTTGGTACAGGATTTGCGAATTTTATAGCGTTGAAAAATTTATTAATCCAAACACAAAATGAAATATTCAAAATTAAATCTTGCAAAAGAAGCCATCAATCATAAGGGCTTTATCAAAAAGATCCCTGATATTTTCAGAATGGTCAAAATGTGGAGAAAAGGAATTTATCCAATGAAATCCATAGACATTATTCTTCCTTTACTTGGAATTTTATATGTACTCTCTCCTATTGATCTGCTTCCTGAATTTGTAATACCGGTTCTTGGAGTTATGGATGACCTAGCAGTATTGTCGCTTACCATTCCTAAACTCATCAAAGAGGTTGACAAATTTTTGTTATGGGAAGCCCAGCAGAAATATAGCGGTACCCAAGTCATTGATGCTGAAATCGTAAAATAATAGTTTATTATATTTTTAACACCATCCCGGCCAATCCGGGATGGTTTTTTGTTTACAAATGAGCGATAAATTTTTAAGCCTTATTTCAATTCCTTAAATTTGCAATATCTAATAAAAAATAATGGAAAGTAAAAAAGAATTCTTCTTAGAGTGTTACAAACTAGGCATCATCAAATTCGGCAGGTTTACCCTGAAAAGCGGTATTGAAAGTCCTTTTTATGTAGACCTGAGACCTTTGGCTTCAGATCCTAAAATTTTAAAAAATCTTGCTAATTATTTATTGGAAATGCTTCCGTTAGATAATTTTGATTTAATCTGTGGAGTTCCTTATGCTGCTCTTCCTATGGCTACAGCAATGTCTCTGGAAAGCTATATTCCATTAATTATTAAAAGAAAAGAAGCAAAAAGCTACGGTACCAAGAAGTTGATTGAAGGAATTTACCAGAAAGGACAAAACTGTCTTTTAGTAGAAGATGTGATCACTTCAGGAAAATCTTTGTTGGAAACCATTCCTGAAATAGAACAGGAAGATCTTAAAGTTTCAGACATTGTGGTGGTACTTGACAGAGAGCAGGGAGGAAAACAATTATTGGAAAGCAAAGGATACAGAGTACACACCCTTTTCAATATTTCGGAAGTATGCAATATTCTTCAGGAAACAGGTGAATTGTCAGATGAAGAAGTAAAAAGAATTCAGGACTTCCTTCAGGGAAATCATATTCAGTTTGAAGAGGAAACAAGATCTTCTTATGAGCAGAAACTTCAGGTAACGCAGCATTCCGTTTCAAAAAAATTACTGGAAACAGCTTTGGCAAAAAAATCAAACCTTATTGCCTCTGCAGATGTTACTACAACTCAGGAGCTGTTGGAACTTGCTGAAAAAGTAGGTCCGCATATTATTGCTTTAAAAACGCATATCGATATTATCTCTGATTTCGAATATGAAAAAACAATTACTCCTTTAAAAGCTATTGCTGCAAAACACCAGTTCTTACTGATGGAAGACAGAAAATTTGCTGATATCGGAAATACACAGGAACTTCAGTTCACAAGCGGAGTTTTCAAAATTACAGATTGGGCAGATTTCGTAACTTCTCAGGTAATCGGAGGTTTTGAATCATTAGACTGTTTCAAAAATGTAGGAGTGGTAGCCATTGTTGGAATGTCTTCCAAAGGAGCTTTAACAACTGCAAGCTATCGTGAGGAAGCTTTAAAAGTGGCTTTATCTCATCCTAATGTCATTGGTGGTGTATCTCAGAATAAAATTCCTGAGGATCTGCTATTGTTTACTCCTGGGGTTAACCTTGCGGATTCAGGAGATGGTAAAGGGCAGCAGTACAACACACCGGAACATGTTTTCAAAACACTGCACACAGATTTTATCATCGTAGGAAGAGGAATCTACAAATCCAATGATCCTGAAGCATCTGCCATCACTTATAAAACAGAAGGATGGAATGCTTATATTAATTCTTTGGAAAAAAAAACAATTCAAGGTTAAAATGCTATAAAGTATATACAAAATAAGTTATATTTGAGCTTTATCACGAATATTTGAAAAAGATCAGCATTTGCCTTATTTTGTTATGGGGAGTTGTACAGGTTTCTGCACAGACAGACAGTATATACATTGAAACAAAACTGTCTCCTGACAAAAAAAACCTTGAGGTCCGCCAGGAAATGGTTTATTATAATCAATCCGGGAAAGACCTGCAGACCGTAAAACTCCTGAATTGGGTTGCCGCGTACAATAAACGGGGAACTTCTTTAGTCTACAGAAAACTGGAAGACCGGAATAATGATTTGCATTTTGCAAAAAATGACCAATTGGGAAAACTTCTGGAACTGAACATTAAAAATTCTGAAAATGAAGTCCTTCCTGTCAATACCCTCTCAGATGAAAATCTTTTTATTCCTCTGAAAAATGTATTAAAACCCGGCGAAAGCGTCACTCTACAGTTGCAATACAGGATGCAGCTTCCCGATAAAACTTTTACGGGATACGGAACATCCGCTCAGAATACGGTATTAAAATATTTCTTTATTGTTCCGGATCATTTTGATCCGGACAATATTTCCAGAAGAAATTATCACGATATTGAGGAACAGGTAAGCTTTAATACTTTCTGGACCGTCAATTTTGATATCCCTGTGAACAGTTTTGTTGAAGGTAACCTTCCTCAGGTTCAGATGAACTCATTTAAGGGTTATCTCGATTCAGATCCTGAGTTTTTAATTTCTCCGACAGCATTTCAATCCATAAAAACCAATGTTGACGGAGAGGAAATCGAAATCAAATTTGGATATAATCTGAAACCGGATGAAAAACAAAACCTGGAGTTTTATCTTCCTTTACAATTAAAATTTATTAAAGAACACATCGGGTATCTTCCGAAAAGTATTTTTATCTCAGATAAATTCAGAGCCAAAGAAGACTTTTTCGGGAACAATGATATTACTTTCTGGAAATTCAGATTCCGCCTGTTTACTGAGACCGAAAAAACCGATATGGATTATTTCGGGATCATTGCCAAGAAAATTCTTGACGAAGGCGTTATTGCCGATAAAGAAAAAGACCACTGGTTTAAAAATGGTTTAAAGTCTTATCTTGAAATTCAGTACCTCAAAAAATTCTACGCTGATACGAAACTTTTAGGGACACTTCCGGAGACCAGAATCTTTGGACTTAAACCATTAAAGCTATTCCACGCCTCCAAAGTAAAACTTCTGGACCGCTACGGACTTTCCTATCAGTATATTATGCTGCAGAACCTTGATCAGAAAATTGATGAACATTTCCCTGTTCTGAGTAATTTCAATGATATGGCCATCAGCAGCTTTGAAACAGGAAGCCTTTTCAACTACTCGGCAGACAAAATGGGATATGAACAATTCGATGGTATTCTAAAAAATTATATTGCTCAGAATTCCGGAAAAAAAATTAATCCTGAAGAATTTTTGTCGTCTCTTTCTGAAAACAATAAATCGACAGCCTACCTTTCCAACTTTTTCAAACAAAAGAACAGGGTTGATTTTAAATTGAAAAACATTAGAAAAGATAATGACTCCCTGCAAATAAAAATTGTAAGAAATACAGATATTTCTATTCCTGTAAAGCTGGAAACAGAAACCAGAGAAGGAGAAAAGAAAGCGTATTGGATAGACACGGAGGAAAATGAACGTACCACCAGCCTGTCGCTTCCTGCATCAGAGAATATTTACAAAACCACCTTAAACAGTGGCTATATTTTCCCTGAATCCAATTACAGAGACAACTTCCTGTATGCGAAAGGTTTATTTTCCAATGCAAAAAAAATTAAACTTAAACTAATAAAAGACATTCCAAACCCGGAATACAATGAAATTTACATCAGCCCAAGGGTACGTTTCAACAATACGTATGATAAATTTCTTCTGGGAGCCAATTTTAAAAATCAATCTTTCTTTGACCAGAAATTCCTGTATTCGGTGACTCCAACCTATAGTACCGGAACAGGGAAACTTACCGGTTCGGGAGCTGTCTCCTACTCTATTCTGCCTGCAGAAAGCATTATCAGAAGTCTTACATTCGGGGTTTCAGGCTCTTATTTTCATTATGATTATGATCTTGCCTACAGAAAGACTTCTATATCTTCTTCTATTAACTTCAGAAAAAACCCGAGAAGTACCGTTAGCAGAAGTCTTGGCGTATCCTATAATTATTTTGAAAGGGATCTGAGTCCTAAGATGATTGCCAATAATGATTACAGCAAATATAACCTCTGGAGTATCGGATACGGCTATAGCGACAGCCAGATGATTCATGAAAAAAGCTTCAGCCTGAGCACCCAGGGTATGGAAGATTTCAATAAAATAACGGCTGAAGGCTTTTACAGATGGGAATTCGCTCCCAAACAAAAGCTGAGCTTACGTTTATTTGCCGGGTATTTCTTAAGAAACAACACCAGAAATAACCTCTTCGACTACGGGATTTCTAGGGTTTCCAACTATTCATTCTCTTATACGCTTTTGGGAGAAAGTGCCAGCAGCGGGCTTCTTTCCCAGCAATTTATATTAGCTGATGGTGGTTTTAAATCTTTTCTTCCGGGAACAGTCAACCAATGGATTACTTCCGCCAACGTGGATTCAAGTGTATGGAAAATATTCCATGTATATGCGGATGCGGGAGTGTATAAAAACAAAGATCTTCCCGCCAAATTCATCTGGGACACCGGGGTTAAAGTAAGAATCATCCCCGATTTTCTGGAAGTGTATTTCCCGATACAGTCGTCTTTAGGATTTGAACCTTCATTCAAAGATTATGGGAAGCGTATCAGATATACTTTAATTCTTAATCTCGGCTCAATTATTAATGCAGCGAGAAGAGGTTGGTATTAAGATTCTGAAAAATAAAAAATAAGGACAACCTATTATCGGTTGTCCTCTCTTATTTAAAACTAATCTTTTATTATTTTCTGTGAGATCGGAATATTGTTAATGGTTCCCGTCACAATATAAGTTCCTTTTGGAAGCTCTGCAATATCAAGAGTTGAGGCCAGCTTAGTAGGTGATTTTTTAACGACCTGTCTGAATGTATCATAAACTTTCACATCTTTCACCTCAGTTCCGAACACTACTTTACTGTCTTTTATAAATGGATTCTGTACAAAGCCTGACTTCACGCTGCCTTCTAGGGAAAAGTCTGCCATATTATCATTACTTCCTACTAAATTTCTTCTGATAGCCGTGGTTGTAGTGGGAGATGGAGCCGGCCCGTCTCCTTTAAACTGATCTGCATTGGATCCGTACCCTACAAAATCCAGGACATTGGATGCAGAAGGCCCTGTGACCTGCACTATATTTCCCGCTAATGCAACTTTTCCTGATACGTTGGAAATTTTTAATCCGGAAGATTTATTGGGAGTTCCGTCAAAATTTACGATTGTTGTTGCAATAAAATCCGGTGTTGGCAGATTTTCGACACCTCCTTCAATCGCTGATTCCTGAATCAAATAGGTCTCTTCAGGTCCTAACGTCAAATCCGGAAGCGTATGATATTCTGTAAAAGCACCTATCGCCGGAGCATATTGAATACTTGCTCCCGTCAAAGAAACCAAAGTAGTTCCGATATTTTTAAGGACGATATAATTATTCTTTAATACAGCTCCTGAATTGGCATTCCCGCCATAGATCTCATTGATCACAATCTGAGCATTTGAAAAAGAAGTTAATAATGTAAGTCCAGCAAGAGTAAAGATTTTTTTCATCGTATTAATTTTAGAAATGGATTGATCATAAAACATCAAAAATAATACCACCAAATTATGAAATATATAAGATACAAAAAGCTAAACATCAGGAAATAATCACAAAAACAGCCGCTTCATTGAAGTGGCTGTTTATATTTTTATTGAAAAGGGATTAGTCTTTAAGAACTTTCTGAGAAACCGGCTGGTTGTTTACTGTACCTGTAACGATATAGTTTCCTTTTGCTAATTCAGCAACGCTTACCGTTTCATTTTGTCTTACAGAAGCTTCTTTTACAAGCTGTCCGAAGCTATTGAAAATCTTCACATCTTTTACATCAGATCCGAAAACAATTTCATTATTTTTAACGAAAGAGTTCTTTACAAAGTTTCCTGACTTTATGTTTTTAGAATCGATAACAGCTAAAGTGGCGTTAGATGCAGTAACCGTTAAAGAAATATCATCTATTCTCCAATTAGCAGTACCCAAAGATGGAGTTCCTGTACCTGGGCTGTCACTTCCATAGATTCTTAGTGTAACCGGAGCTGATTCTGCACCTACTAAATTACTCCCTGAAAAAGTAATATTATTCAAGGTCCATGTACTGTTATTGTTAACGTTTACAGTTCCTATCGCTGTTGCATAATTATCGATGCTTGAGTATACTGTAATCTTTCCGGGACCGGTAGATGTCCCTCTTGACCCGAAATTTAGAGAATTCAAAGTTACTTTGTTACCAGCAACAGGAGTAACAGTAACACTAAAATAGGTGCTTGTTGCAGTTGAAAGTGGTTCTTTAAAAGCTGCAGCACCAAAATTACTGGATCCGCTTGCTCCTGCATATCCTGTAGATACAGATGAAGCAGTTATTAAATTGGTAGTACCATTATTATTTCCCTGAGTTGCTGCAAATGCCACACTTGAAATAGTAGCGTTGGTACCGGAAATAGGATTTACAGAACTACCGTCCCAAAGGTAAGTTGTTTGCGCAAAAACCACTGCGCCCAGTGCAACTGTTGCAAAAAGAGAATAAAGTTTTTTCATGATTTATTTTTTGTTGTTAATAATTTTCTTTCTCTAACAAAACTACATTCTAATTTTTTTTCAGGGACAATAAAGAGGTTAAGTTTTTGTTAATAATAGTTGACCTCTTAATGTTAACATTTTTTAATTATTTTTACGAATTATTTTTAAAAGTTGCGGAATTTTGTCATTCTATTCGTTTTGTTCTTCGTAGGCATATTTTCAGGAAATGCTCAGGTATTTTCATGGAAAAATCCCAACGTGCCTGAAGACAGCATCAAACGAGACAGTATTCTTGCGGCAAAGCTGGAGCAGGACATCTTTGCAAAGGACACTCTGGATTTTATAAGAACGCACAATAAGATCATTATTGATGAAGCCGTACTGGCAAAAAATGATAAAAAGAGATTTTTAGGAGAGCTTAATTCAAAAGGATCTATTATCCGTGGGATTACTTTTGGTAACAACCAGGGACAGTCTGTACAAAGTTCCATGGATCTTCAGATATCAGGGCGGTTATCCAAAGATGTTACTATTTTAGCAAGTATTTCAGATCATAACCTGCCGATTCAGGCTGATGGTTATACCCAGACTTTGGAGGAGTTTGACAAAATCTATATGCAGCTTAATATCAAGGATAAATCTATCCTCAGAGCAGGGCATCTTGACCTTGTGGAAGCTAAAAATTATTTTGCCAAATACCAGAGGAGAAGTATGGGACTTCAGTTCCAGACAGAATTCGGGAAGGAAAACAAGACATTCTTAGATATCTCTGCAGGAGTTGCACGAAGTGAATTCCACAGAATCCGTTTTCAGGGGGTTGAAGGCAACCAGGGACCTTACCGTCTGACAGGTAAGAACGGTGAACAGTTTATTACACTGATCTCCGGTTCTGAACAGGTCTTTATTGATGGGATCCTGATGAAGCGCGGTGAAAACCAGGATTATATCATCAATTACAACACCGGTGAAGTTACCTTTACCAGTTTCCGTCCTATTTTCCAACAGAATTTCATCACGATATCTTATAACTATGCCAACAGGAATTATTCAAGGTATCTGTTTACAGGAAAGCTTGAGCATCAGAGAGAAAAATTCAAAGTGGGATTCAACTGGTTCATGGAAAATGACAATAAGAACGCACCTCTTTCTTTAAACCTTTCTAAAGAAGATGAGCAAATTCTGGCTGATGCCGGAAATAATCCTGACCTGATGTATGCCCCTTCAGGAGTTGTAACCGAATATGATGTCAATAAAATTTTATACAAACTAAGTCCTGCCGGAAATTTCTATGAATATTCTACGGATTCGAGTTTAACACTTTATCAGGTTTCTTTTACATATTTCGGAGCTAATCAGGGAGATTATAAAATTGCACAGACTACCAACAACGGGCGTGTTTTTGAATATGTAGGTCCTAATGGCGGAGATTACAGAGCGGTAAGAAAACTTCCTTCTCCTCAAAAATCACAGGTGTACTCTCTGAACTCTGAGTACCTTTTAAACGAGGGAAAAATAGGTACAGATATCTCTTTGAGTAATTATGATGTCAATTTATTTTCATCAAAAGATTCTGATCAGAATATCGGCTATGCATGGCGTGTTTTTGGAAATAAAAGCTTTACAAAAAATGCATGGAAAGGAACACCAAGCTTTGAATATCAATATATAGACAGACAGTTTCATATCCTTGACCGTATCAATGATGTAGAATTCTCCAGAGATTTCAACCTTACCCAGGAATTCAATAAAAAGACCCAAAACAGATTCATCTTCAGCTTCCTGAATAAATGGAATAATAAGTCTACGTTGAATTACCGCATCAATTATCTGGACGAACAGGATTCTTACAAAGGGATTAAAAACGACCTTGACTTTGGCTGGCTAACGGGAAAATTCTTTACTAAAGGTAATTTATCTTATCTGAGTACCAATGCTACTCTTCAGGATACAAAATTCATCCGTGGCGGAGTTTCAACAGAGTTTACGGGTAAAAAAGGAAGCTGGGCCATTGGTGGAAGCATGGAACACAACGAGAAGAAGTACAACGATACCCAGCTTATGGATGTTACGAGTTTCAGCTGGAAAGAAATCTTTTTACAAAAGAAAATCGGCGACAGCACAAGAACCAAATTACTGGCAAAAGTATATATGAGGGATAACGACTCAGTACGTGATAACAGGCTTCAGAATATGAACAATATTCTGGGGATCATGGCTGAAAGTCAGATTATCAAAACCGAAAGAACCAGTTTAAATGCTCTAATTCACTACCGAAAATTCTTCTACGCAGGGGCAGAAGGTGAAGTAACCCGTAATAATGATTTTGTTGTCGGAAACATCTTATACAACCAACAGCTTTTCAGAAACGGGATGCGTCTTCAGGCTTTCTATGAGCTGGGCAACGGGCAGGAAGCACAGAGGGAATTCCAGTACATCAAAGTTACAGACGGACAAGGTGTTTATAAATGGACGGATTATAACGGGGACGGCGTTCAGCAGCTGGATGAATTTGAAATTGCCGAATATTCCGATCTTGCCCAATACATCCGCGTCTATACAAATTCTGTACGCTATATTCCTTCCAATAAAAATAAATTACAGTTGGCCTTGTTTGTCAATCCGGCCATTGTTTTCAATTCTGAGAATGGATTTTTAAAACGTTGGAATTTCAATATTTCATTAAATTCTCAAAACTCATTCTACAAAAAGGAAAAAGTACTTGTGCTGAACCCTTTTGAAAAGAACAGTGATCAGATCCTTAAAAATCAGAATATTCTGGCTTCCGTACAGTTTAATCCAACCGATAAATCAGGCTGGAACGGAAATTACCGTTTCATCACCAATGACAATCTCATCAATGCCAATTTCAGTAATGAAGAACGTGAGCAGACTTCCCATTTCCTGAACATAGGATATTGGTTCAATAAAGAATTCAGAGTGGATTGGGAAAACTCGGTTCATGATATTCAAAACTCTTCACAATTATTTAAAACAAGAGATTATCGTCTGAATAATTTTGAAACCAAGCCTAAAGCAACTTATAAATTCACCGATGCTATTCAGGCTGAATTATCTTCTGCTTTCCGTCAGAAACAAAGATTGGATGGCGAAGAACTTCTTAAGGCTTTTGATGTTACAGGAACCATCCAGTGGGAGCGAAGAAAAACGTCTATCCGTGGAAACTTCTCATTTATCAATAACGATTTTACAGGAAACAATTTCAGTATCGTAGGAAACCAGATGCTGGATGGGCTTAAACCCGGAAAAAACCAGGTGTGGAGTGTATTTATCCAGCAGGCTATCAACTCATTCATCCAGCTGAATCTTAATTACGAAGGAAGAAATTCCGGCGACCGTACCATTCATATCGGAAGTATGCAGGTAAAAGCAAGCTTCTAACAATGGAAGACTGGAAGTGAGTAGCCAAAACTCCTTCACTATTTTAATACTTTTTTCTACGCTTCAGATTCTAAACAAAGCAATCATTTATGCTGATAGATAATATCATATTTATGAATGTTCAGAATTTCGTAAATTTGCACCATGATAAAAATAGGCAACATAGAACTGCCGGAATTTCCTCTTTTGCTGGCTCCGATGGAAGACGTAAGTGATCCTCCGTTCAGACGTTTGTGTAAAATGCATGGTGCAGATTTAATGTATTCGGAATTTATTTCTTCCGAAGGGTTGATTCGTGACGCTATCAAGAGTCGTAAAAAGCTGGATATTTTCGATTATGAAAGACCCGTTGGGATACAGATTTTTGGTGGAGACGAAGAAGCTATGGCCATGTCTGCAAGGATTGTTGAAACGGTAAATCCGGATCTGGTAGACATTAATTTCGGATGTCCGGTAAAAAAAGTTGTCTGCAAGGGAGCAGGTGCTGGTGTTTTGAAAGATATCGACCTTATGGTACGTCTTACAAAAGCTGTTGTAAGCTCTACTCATCTTCCAGTTACTGTAAAAACCCGTTTAGGATGGGACAGTACCAGCATTAATATTGATGAAGTAGCAGAACGCCTTCAGGAAACAGGAATTAAAGCCCTTACGATACATGCAAGAACCCGTGCTCAAATGTACAAGGGTGAAGCAGACTGGGAACATATTTCAAGGATTAAACAAAATCCAAATATTGAGATCCCGATTTTTGGAAATGGTGATATAGATTCTGCGGAAAAAGCATTAGAATATAAGCAAAAGTATGCCTGTGACGGTATTATGATCGGGCGTGCTGCTATTGGATATCCATGGATTTTTAATGAAATCAAGCATTTCTTTAAAACAGGAGAGCATTTACCTGAGCCAACCATTTCAGACCGTTTACTGGCGGTACGTCAGCATGCAGAATGGAGTGCTGAATGGAAAGGAGAAAGACTAGGCCTGGTTGAAATGAGACAGCATTACAGCAACTATTTCAGAGGAATTCCTCATTTCAAGGAGTTCAGAAAAAAATTCCTGGAAGTTTTCACTATGGAAGAAATGGACAGCCTGATCAAAGAAACCCAACAGTTCTACGAAGAATATCAGGCACAGCTATAAAATAAAAACCATCAGCAAAACTGATGGTTTTTTTATATTAAGAATCTGATATTAATATCCTTCTGATGAAGATTCGTTTTTAATTAATCCCAGAGCTGAAGAAGTTCCAATTCTTTTAACTCCCATTCTGATCATTTTCTCAGCATCTTCGGGAGTTCTTACTCCTCCTGCTGCTTTTACGGGAAGTTTGCCGGCGTTGCTCAGCATAATTGTTATTCCTTCAAAGGTTGCTCCGTTAGGCTTTCCTTCGGCAGTCTGATAAAATCCTGTTGATGATTTGACAAAAATTTTCGCCAACTCATTTTCAGAAAAGTTCTCTTCTGCCCAGGTAGAAATCTTTTTAGTAAGATCGGCAATTTGTTCATCAGTTAATGCAGCAATTTCAATAATCCATTTTGCAATTTTATGATGCTCGAGAGACAATGTTGTACATTTTACAAATTCTTCTCTTACCAGTTCTATATTTCCCTGTAGATAAGCGGTATAATTAATAACAAAATCCAGTTCATCTGCTCCGTCTTCTATTGCTTTTGAAGCTTCTGCAAGCTTTTCATCAATGGAATACGTTCCTTCGTGGAAACCTATTACAGTTCCTACTACAACATTTGAATTTCTTTCCTGAATATATTTCTTCACCTCCGATACATAATCCGGACGAATCATCACGGCAAAAATACCATTATCTATTGCTTCCTGAGCAAGTTCTTTATCTTTTTGAAGTGTTTCTTCGTGGGAAATACCTGATTGTTCTGGGGTCTTCAGGTAAGTTGAATCCAAAGATTGGGCTATGTTCATGTTGTTATACTTTCAATTGTCTGTAAATACCTTGTTCCAAAGATATAAAAGTTTCTGTTCTGGTTACACCTTTCAGCTTTTGAAGCTTGCTAAGGATCTGCATTAAGTGATCGTTGTCTTTACAAAGAACTTTCAGAAAAATAGTATAATTTCCTGTCGTATAGTGGGCTTCCACTACTTCGTTGATATCATGCAAAGACTTTACCACTTCCGGATAATGGCTTGGCTGATCTAAAAATACACCAATGTAGGAAATTACTTTGTATCCAATTTTCTTAGGATTAAGAAATGATATTGAATTTTCAATAACTCCTGCATGTTCGAGTTTTTTGATTCTTTGATGCACTGCAGTAGTGGAAATTCCTACATTTTTTGAAATGTGGGCTAAAGAAGTTTTAGCATTATCCATCAACATGTAGATGATTTCTTTGTCAATAGAATCTAAATGGTAGCTTGTGTTGCTCGAATTTTTCATTTTCTACTTTTTTATTATTTATGTTTTTTAATGTAAATTTTTAAATTTTACAAAAACCGGAAAGTGATCGCTATATCCTCCTAAATACCGGGTACCGGCATAAGTTCGGAAAGGCCGTCCTTCAAAATTTCTGGTTCTGCTGCGGATTTTTTCAGAATTAAAAATATGGGCATCCTGAAAAGCCAGCGTCTTATTATCAAGTAAAGATCTTGACATAATGATCTGATCATACAGCAATCCAGATTTATAATGAAAAGTAGAATAATTTCTTGTAGAAAACAATTGTTGAAAAGGGTTCATTAAGACCTTCTCACGGTCATTGTCATAGAGAATCTGTACTAAATTTTCATCATCCGGGTTTTCGTTAAAATCACCACACAAGATAACATGCTCTTTGTCAGCATTTACAATTTTCATAATCCGTTCCCGGATTTCATTCAATATAAAGGTTCTTTTGGGTTTATTGATATCTTTTTCGCGTTTAGAGGGAAGATGCGCGATAAAGACATTAATAATTTCCCCTTTATATCTGACTTTTGAAAAAAGTACGTCTCTGGTTGTGTCGTAATTTTCTGTGTTTTTATTTACTATTTCAAAAAAGAAAGTAATGGTTTCTGAATCGATTACCTCTACTTTATTTTTATCATATAACATGGCTACATCCACTTTTCTTTCATCCATGGAATTATAATGTACAATTCCATATTCAGAATTAAAGGGTTCCATCCCTACAAGGTCTTCTAAAACTTTCCTTCCGGAAACTTCAGATAATCCTATTAAAAATGGTAATACATCATTTTCCTCCTTCATCAGCTGAAATACGTGTGAGATTTTGAAAAGCTTGTTTCTATATCTCTTTTCATCCCAATTCCTTAATCCTGACCGGGTAGGATCTAATTTGTGGACAGGTTTCGGATCGGGCAAAAATAAATTTTCAACATTATAAAAAGAGAACAGCTCCATCTACACTAATTTCTATACTTTTAATTTATTATGTTCTTTTTACTTTAAGATGTAAATTTATTATTTTTTTTCAATTTTTCGTGATTTACCTCCAAAACAGTAAATCAATTTCCAATAAAAAACAATTCAAATATAGTAAAAAATACTAACGAAATAAATCATTATAAATTAATTTTTCAATTATTTGACAGTTTCAATATATTAACCAAAATTGAGACAATATAAAAAACATGGAATAATAGAAATAAATCTTCAATTTAAAATCACTATCATTAATATTTTTCACACTTTTTTAAATAACAACAAATATTATTCCATTTACCTAAATAAATGGAATTTAAGTGGAAGCAAGAATTATATTCGTTCCTGCAATTTTTGTTTACAATAAATCGGGACGTTTTTCTTTTGTAATTCTTACAGCTTCATCATGACGCCACTCTTCAATTTTTCCGAAGTTCCCGCTTAACAGGATTTTGGGAACATCCAGACCTTTATAACTTTCTGGCCTTGTATAGATGGGCGGTGAAAGAAGATCATCCTGGAAGCTGTCTGTTAAAGCGCTTTGCTCATCATTCAAAACTCCGGGAAGCAATCTGATAATTGAGTCTGCCAAAACACAGGCAGCGAGTTCTCCTCCTGTAAGGACGTAGTCTCCAATTGAAATTTCTTTTGTGATATGAAGATCTCTTACTCTTTGGTCTATTCCTTTGTAGTGCCCGCAAAGAAAGATCAGATTTTCTTTGATAGACAATGAATTGGCAATTTTTTGATTCAAAGTAACTCCATCCGGTGTCAGGTAGATCACCTCATCATAATTTCTTTGAGATTTAAGCTCTGAAATGCATTTATCCAGCGGCTCAACCATCATTACCATTCCTGCTCCGCCTCCATAAGGCTCATCATCAATTTGTCTGTGCTTATTGACTGCCCAGTCTCTTAAATGGTGAAAATGTACTTCTACCAGTCCTTTATCCATTGCTCTTTTCAAAATAGAAGTTTTGAAAGGACTTTCCATCAATTCCGGAAGGACGCTTATTATGTCAATTCTCATTGTAATGTTCCGTTTTTCTTAGTAGGTATAATAATTAATCTTAAAGAAGAATCTTTGTTGATATAGCTCCACATCCAGTTGAAGAATATGGCCAGCTTATTACGAACGCTCAAAATTAGCATTAAATGGAGAAACATCCAGAAATACCATGCCAGAAATCCCTGGAATTTTATAAACGGCAGATCAACAACTGCTCTGTGCTTCCCAATGGTCGCTAATGAGCCTTTGTCATCATATTCGTATTCTTTCCATTCTTCCTGACTTTTCTTTAAAAGATTTTTACCTAAATTTTTGGCCTGATTAATGGCTACGTTGGCTACCTGAGGATGTCCCTGCGGATACTTCGGTGTTTCCATATAGGCGATATCCCCGATGGCATAAATATTATCGTAACCCTTTATTTTATTATATCGATCTACAATATATCTGTTTCTTACTAATTTTTCTTCCGGAAACCCTCCTACTACATTTCCTGTAACTCCGGCAGCCCAGATCACATTATTGGATGGTATTTCTTTTCCGCTTCTGAGATGTACTTTGTCCCCATCATAATCTGTTACCACTTCCCCGCTCAAAAAAGTAACACCAAGATCTTTCAGGTATTTCTCAGATTTTTCCTGAGCTTCACTGCTCATGACAGCAAGGGGTTTTTCTGTGGAACTTACCAGAATAATTTTCAGATGGTCGAAATTCATGTAAGGATAATCTCTTGGAAGGATGTCTTTTTTCATTTCAGCAAAAGCTCCGGCCAATTCTACTCCGGTAGGTCCGCTTCCAACGATCACAATATTCCAGTTTCCGTCATCGCTCCTGCTTTTTTCAATAATCAGCTTTTCAAAGGTCATCAGAACATGATTCCTGATACTAATGGCTTCCTGGGTATTTTTCATCCCGAAAGCTTTTCCTTCCAGTTCTTTGTTCCCGAAAAAATTAGTTTTACAGCCCGTTGCTATGATGAGTTTATCATAAGTAAATTCTGCCTCGTCGGTAATGACTTTATGGTTGGCAGGATCTATTTCTTTCACCTCAGTCATACGGAACTGTGTGTTTCTGGATTGCTGAAAAATCTTTCTGAAGGGAAAAGAAATGTTGGAAGGTTCTATCCTTCCCGAGGCTACCTGATAAAAAAGCGGCTGAAACATATGGTGGTTCATCCGGTCGAGAACAATAACCTTTTTGTTCTTGTTATTCAATGTTTTTGCAAGCTGCAGCCCCGCAAATCCTCCTCCAATAATGATGATTTTTTCGCGTGTTTCCATAATACACAAATTTACTGATTTTATTTTAGCATTTCGCAGTGAAAAAAGTTAGTTTTGCAAAACTTTATGACACCAAAAAAGTACACCAAAAAAACTGCCAAAAAAGTCCATAAGTCGAGACGGAAGAAGTATTTTTTCCGAAGATGGGTCATACTGGCAATTTTAATAACGGCATTAGTAGGAACAGGACTTTACTTAAAGCAGTCCGTCAGCTATTACTATGCCTTGTACTTTAATAAATTTAAGCATAAAAAGCTTCATAACAGTGAAAAGGAGGCAGCAAGAATTCAGAGAATATTAGCCAGCAACCTTGATAAAACCTATGGTTTTGATGTTTCCCATTATCAAAACCGGGAAGATATCAGATGGGATAGCCTCAGCATCGGAAATAAAACGATTCCGCTGGAATTTGTCGTGATGCGTGCAACGATGGGAAACCGTAGTGCCGACAAGCATTTTGATGAATTTTGGGAAAGTGCCCAAAAACATGAGCTTATCCGTGGCGCCTATCATTTTTACAGAACCGATGAAGATCCCGTGATCCAGGCCAACAATTTTTTAGACAACGTGAAACTTGAAAGCGGAGACCTTCCTCCGATTCTTGATATTGAAAAAATTCCAAAGCGTAAAACCAACAAAAAACTGGTTGAAGACCTGAAAGTATGGTGTAAAATTGTAGAAGAAGCCTATGGTGAAAAACCTATCATCTACACGTACTACCATTACTATAAAGATTTTCTGAAAGGCGAGTTTGAAGGCTACCCTTTATGGCTTGCCAATTACAACGATGTTCCCTCACCTTCTCCCGATGACGAGTGGGATTTCTGGCAGTTCACAGAAAACGGTATTGTTCACGGCATCAATACAAAAGTGGATCTTGATGTCTACAATGGTAATTCGTGGTCGTTAAAAAGGCTGACACTGGATTAGAAAGAAGGGAATGTATGGAACAGTTAATTAATTGTCCAGCTGATCAAACTACATATATATTAATCATCTTCATTCATATTATTGCTTCCGTTTTTATCCATTTTCACATCAATATTAATGGCTGGTGCGGCAATGGTCATTTTCTGCCAATCACCATAAAACTCCCTTATAAACCCTGTTCTGAACAAAGCAGCGCTGATTTTAATCCTGCCGTCAAAATCTTTTAAAAACTGTATGCCGATAAAAAATTTTCCCTGCAGCCAGATATTACGGTCGCTTACATCCAGTGTATACGTTCCGTCTTTGATCATATCTTCAGTGAGCTTTACGGTAATCTCCTCTTCCAGGATATTCTTATCCGGGAAACCATTTTTTTCACTGTAAATGCTATATCTCATTAAAACCGGCTCGGTAGAAACATAGCTGGCTATATTCAGATTGATATTTTTAAGCTTTGATCTTTTCTTTGCGTTGAATTCTAAAGCTGTTTCTCCAAGAAAACTCTTTTTGTCAAATTCCGGGTTAACAGAATAAATAACACTTTTTGTTTTGGTATTGACCCCCCAGTTTTTATCTACCAGCTTTTTAGGCTTAATTGTAATCTCTTTAATATTTTTAGTTTTCTCCGTTAAAAATATTTTTTGCTGGTCATACTTTTTAAAATCCTGTATTGTTTCCTGATAAAGATCGTATCCCGGGACTTCTATTTTTATTTTCTGCTGGGGATCTGTATTGGAAAGATCAATTGAAAATTTTCCTTTTTCATCTGAAATTGTGCCTGTTGATTTTTTCTCAATCCCGATTTTCACATAAGGAATAGGCTGATGTTCGTTTTTAGAAACAATAGTTCCGGAAACAACCTGCGCATGGAAGGCTGAGGCTGCCACAAGGAAAAATAAAGTAGAATATATTTTCATGTTAAAGTTTGATGCAAACATATCTAATTTCAATATGCCGGCCTCCCAACATTTTATTAAATTTATTCTCCCTTTAGTTAAATTTATTTAAAAATTTCCAGAATTCTCTGATAGCTCTATCAGGAATTTAAACTCAGGATCAGAGGATATTCATAACCTCTTCCCAGGAATGAACTCTTTCATAGGTATCATTTTCTATCAGTTCATTATGAGGTTGGGTAAATATCAGTCTTTGTCCTGAAAAATGGTCCAGATTTTTAGGATAATCATCAATCATAACATCTCCGGACACTACTCTTTTACTTCCGCAAAGAACAATCTGTTCCCATGTGATAAAAGGAAAATGTTCTGCCAGCCAGTCATATTTTTCCCGTAGGCTGTTCGGAAATTCCATTCCGGCAGATACAATATAGAGTTCATATTTATTATTAAGATATTCTATTGCCTCACGGCTTCCTTTCATTACCGGTAAGGTTCTGAAAAAGCCTACTTCATTCACATGCTTTTTTCCGTTGGGAAAAGACTCTATTTCAGGCTTACCAGCCAAATCACTGATTTCAATTTCTCTTCCTGTATCCCTTTTTTCAAATTGCGCCAGCTGATGATATACATCCGCCATTACTCCATCCATGTCGACGATAACTTTTTTCATTACTTCAATCAGATTTGTATTATGTATTACTATTTACAATGTACATTTCATTGTGGTTGATCAAATTTACTGATTAGTTTTTTCAGATAAGGGGCACAGTTTATTAAAAAATTATAAATATTCATTTTTATAAAAGAGGTTCCGGGAAGTTTTAGGCTACATTTTCGTATTTTTGCGGTTCAATTGAAATTTAAAATCAAACTATTAATTCCCAATGAATTACGTTTCTGCAGAAAATCTTACCAAATCTTACGGCATCAAAGTTTTGTTTAAAAATATTTCTTTCCACATCAATGAAGGAGATAAAATAGCGATTGTTGCCAAAAACGGAAGTGGAAAATCTACACTTCTTAAAATACTAATGGGTAAGGAAATTGCAGACAGCGGAACTGCGATCATCAATAAAGATATCCAGGTGGTATTATTTGATCAGGAGATTGATTATGATCCTAAGCTGAGCATTGAAGAATTTATGATGACCCTGGATTCCGAGCCTATCCTGGCGCTTAAAAACTATCATCGTTCACTTCATTCTACAGATAATGATTTTATTGAGAAAGCACTGGCTGATATGGAAGTTCATAAAGCCTGGGATCTGGAAAATGAAATGAAGCAGATTCTTTCCCAGCTTAAAATTACAGATCTTGAAGCTAAAATGGGAACCCTTTCCGGAGGGCAGATCAAACGTGTCGCGCTGGCTAAACTTTTAACAGAAACAAGAGCCGAGCACAGACATACCCTTCTTATCATGGACGAACCTACCAACCACCTGGATGTGAATATGGTAGAATGGCTTGAAAACTATCTGAACAAAGCAAAAATTACTTTATTGCTTGTTACCCACGACCGGTATTTCCTTGACAGTGTTTGTGATATTATCTGGGAAATGGAGGATCAGAATCTGTATGTTCACAATGGTTCGTATGCAACTTACCTTGAGAACAAGATGATTCGTGAGGAGAATCTTAATGCTACGATTGATAAAGCGAATAACCTTTACAGAAAGGAACTGGAATGGATGAGAAGACAGCCAAAAGCCAGAACCACAAAATCAAAAAGCAGAATTGATGCTTTCTACGAAACGGAAAAAGTGGCCAAAACCGACACCAGAAAAGACGGGCTGGAGCTTGATTTTGAAATGAAACGTCTGGGAAATAAAATTCTTGAACTCAAACATATTGATAAAAGCTTTGGATCTAAAGTTTTATTGAAAGATTTCAGCTACCAGTTTCAACGTGGAGAAAAGGTTGGAATCATTGGAAAGAACGGAGCGGGAAAATCTACCCTGCTTAATATTATTCAAGGTTTTGAAAAAGCCGATAAAGGAGAAATTGAAACAGGAGAAACTATTTCTTTCGGTTACTTTTCGCAAAAAGGTCTTACCTATAAAGAGGATGAACGTGTGATTGATTTCATCAAAGAAATTGCAGAATTTTATCCTTTAGCGAATGGTAAAAGTTTATCCGCCTCACAGTTCTTAAGATTATTTTTATTTGACGATCAGACACAATATTCTCCTATTTCTAAACTTTCCGGAGGTGAAAAGAGAAGACTTCACCTGATGTATATTTTGTATCAGAATCCTAACTTCCTGATTTTTGACGAACCTACGAATGACTTAGATCTTCCCACGCTAACGGTTCTTGAAAACTTTCTTCAGCAATTCCAGGGGTCTTTGATTATCGTTTCCCACGACAGGTATTTCATGGACAGAATTGTAGATCATGTTCTGGCTTTTGAAGGAAACGGAAAAATCAGAGATTTTGTAGGGAATTTCTCAGAATACAGAGAAGCCAGAAGCCGTGAAGAAGCGTTAGAAAAAAATGCTGTGGTAAAACCTGAGCCTGTAAAAGAAATTGTTTCTTCAACAGAAAGCAGCCAGTCTTCCAATTCTAAAAGAAAACTCACTTTTAAAGAACAAAGGGAGCTGGAGACGATTGAAAAAGAAATGCCTGAACTGGAGGAACAGCGTGCAAAAATTCTGGATAAGCTCAACAACGAAGCTGATTATGAAAAGATAGCCAATCTTTCTTCCGAGCTGGAAACTGTTTCAGAAAAACTGGAGAACCACGAAATGAGATGGCTTGAGCTTCAGGAGCTACTTTAAGAATTGTGAGTTAAAAATTATGAATTATGAATGAGTCGGAGCGTTTGAGTGTTTTAGGGTTTGAGTGTAAATGAGTTGAAAATTTCTAATCACAACTACAATCAACCTGAAACTTTAAACCTTGAACCTGAAATTTTGAATTCATTCATAATTCATAACTCATCATTTATAATTTGATTATTCTTTCTTCTTTTGCACTTTCAAGAGAAGCATCAATGATTTTCATATTCTGAATAATTTCTTTTCCCGGAGATGGTAAGGCATATCCAAAAACGATGTGTTCATAAATCTGCTGGTAATAATCCATATAATTTCCGGCTTCGCTGGAGGTAAGAATTCGTTCTGTTTCGGAATGATCATTCAGGAAGTTTAAAATGCCGTCCGGCTCTTTCAAAGGCTGTGTCCATTCTTTACCATATTCAGGCATAGCACCTGCTACCAGTTCATTTTCCTGATTATCGGTTCTTTCCTGGAGGAAAGTTCCTCTGTCTCCATGAATCGTGTAGGCATAATGCCCTTCTTTACTGAATACAGACGATTTCAGTCTTACTCTCAGATTATCTTTATAGAATAAAAGAATTTCAAAGTAATCGTTAGCAAACTCAGCTCCTTTCATAGAAAATACATCAGCAAAAAGTTTTTCGGGGTACCCAAAGTACTGTACTGCCTGATCTACAAGATGTGCTCCCAGATCATGAAGTGATCCTGATCCCTGCTGATCCGGACTTTCTTTATGCTGCTTTCCACTGGCAGTGGTACGGAATCTGTCAAAACGTATTTCAACTTCTTTAATATTCCCTGTTTTCTTCTCATTCAGAATTTTTTGAACCTGCAGAAAGTCACGGTCAAATCTTCGGTTTTGGTATACACTCAGAAACAAACCTTTTTCTTCAGCCAGTTGCACCAGCTCTTCTGCTTCAGAAACATTTACTGTAAAAGGTTTTTCCACAATAATATTTTTTCCCGCTTCCAGTGCTTTTTTGGCATACTCATAATGGGTCTGAACCGGAGTATTGATGATCACCAATTCTACATCTGCCTGCTGAAGCATTTCTTCCACGGAACGATAGATTGTTGCCTCAGGATATTTCACCTTCGATTCTTCCTTGCTTCTTTCCACCACAGCAGAGATAAAAAATCCCGGATGCTCCTTTAAAAAGGGAGCATGGAACACTTTCCCACTCATTCCAAAGGCACAAAGCCCTGCTTTAACCAATTGCATATTGTAATTTTTTAACAAATATATTCATAAAAAATTCTCTATCCCTTAGTGTAAAGGAGCTATAGAAATAATCCATCTCATCAGCTGTAAAAATATGATTTAAATCATAAAATTATTTTTATCTATTCTAAACAAATACTTACATTTGCGCCTTATTTAAAACTGTTCTACATAAAAATAAAATGAAAAGACAATTACTTTCTTTAGGTCTTCTATTCATCGCTGTTTCAGCGAGTTCTCAGATGAAAAATGCTGAAGCAGATACCATCAGAACACAGACCATTGAGGATATCAATCTTCATAAAACAGGAAATCCCAACCAGGCAAGACCATTATCAACCAAGTCAAATCTGACGGTAATGGAAACTCCCCAGCCTATTGCTATTGTTACCCACGAAATCATTGAGCAGCAGCAGGCAAAGCAACTGAGTGATGTTCTTCAGAATGTAAACGGATTGTACATCACTTCATCCAGAGGAAATTCTCAGGATAGTTTTGGTGGGCGTGGTTTCATTTTAGGAAATGATAATATTTTTAAAAATGGTTCAAGAGTAAACAGCGGTGTTTTCCCTGAAGTAAGTGGTCTGGAAAGAGTAGAAGTTTTAAAGGGGGCCAATGCCATGCTTTTTGGAAATACAGCAGCTGGTGGTGTTATCAATATGATTACAAAAAAGCCTAAATTCAATTTTGGTGGAAGTATCGGGTTAAACGGCGGAAGCTGGAATTCCTATAAACCAACAGTTGATATTTATGGTCCTTTATCTAAAAATATTGCTTTCAGAGTAAATGGAGCCTACGAGCATGCTGAAAGTTTCAGAGATGTTGTAGAATCGGAGAAATATTACTTCAATCCATCCTTCCTTTTCAATTTAAGCCCAAAATCACAATTGATTGTGGAAGCGGATTACCTTAAAAATAATTTCACTCCTGATTTTGGTCTTGGATCCATCACTAATCCTGATGGAAGTTATAGAATCAATGACATTCTTCCTAAAAATGCTTTCTTAGGTGCTGACTGGCAATATCAAAATGTGGAGCAAGTGTCTACCAACATAACTTTCAATCATCAGTTTACTGACAAATGGTCATTAAATGCTGTTGCTTCTTATCAAAACTATACCAAGGACTACTATTCTACTGAAAGAGTACAGTGGGCATATGAAAAGAACACGAACCGTCTTTTCTGGCTAAGACCTTTAAACAAAACATTTAACGAACAAAATTACACTTCATTACAAGTTAATATTAATGGAGAGTTCAATACAGGAAAAATCAATCACAAGGTTTTAATTGGTACTGATGGAGATTATGGTGTTCAAAATAATTATACCTATACCAATCCAACTGTTTATGGAACTAACGGCAATACTGCAACCATTAATAATAACCTTTATTTAGATGATCCTTCAAGTTGGGCCAGCGGAAAAATGCCTGATGCTTCCTTAAAAGACAGAACAAGAATTCCTACGCAAAGATTTGGTATTTATATTCAAGATTTCATAAGCCTTACCAAGCAACTTAAAGTAATTGCTGGTTTAAGATGGTCTTATTTAGAAACAATGACCAATACTAAAAATACATTTTCAAATGACCTTGGAGATGTTGATCAAAAAAATACAGCAATATCTGACAGAGCATTTTCACCAAAAGCTGGTTTAGTATATATGCCAAACGATAACCTTTCTGTGTTTGCAACCTATACCAACTCTTTTGCTCAAAATACAGGAAAAGATATTTATGAACAAGCATTAAAGCCTACTACTATTGATCAATATGAAGCAGGAGTAAAAAAGAATTTTTGGAATAATGCTTTAGCTATAAACCTTACAGTATATCAAATTGTTTATAATAATTATTATCAGACCGCACCTCAATTAGCTAATGGACAGGCGAATTCAGATTCATTTTATAAAGAATTTGCAGGAAAAATGAGAAGTCGCGGAGTTGAGTTGGATATTACTGGAAATCCTACAGAAAATTTATCAATTATTGGTGGATTCTCTTATAACAACTCTGTATACCTTGATACACCAGACGGTTTTGGATATGTTGAGAAACAAAGGTTAGTAAGAACACCAGCTACAACAGCTAACGCTTCTGTATTTTATAAATTTACACGTTATGCGAAAGGACTTAAAGTAGGTGCAGGTGCTTACTTCATCGGTGACAGATTAGCAGGATGGAATGATACAAAAAGTGGTTCTACAGGCTTGGGTGCAAGAAATGGAATCAGCAGATCATTTGCTTTAAAAGATTACACTACAGTAATGGTATCAGTAGGCTACGAATGGAAAAAATTCTCTATCCAAGGGAAAGTGGGCAACCTGTTTGATGTCGTAAACTACAATGTTCACGAGAATTATTCAGTGAATCCGATTACGCCTAGAAATTACTATTTCACATTGACATACAGACTCTAGAATTCTTTATATAACAATTCTTTCACTAAAAGTGGAAATTGCATTTTTGCAGTTTCCACTTTTGAAATTTTAAACAAAAACAAAAAAATAAGATATGGATAAGATTAAAGACACAAGAAGTTTCATGAGAATTACGCACCGTTACCTGGGATATTTCCTTGCCGGAATTATGGCTGTATATTCATTAAGTGGAATTCTTCTGGTGTACAGAGACACAGATTTCCTGAAAAGTGAAAAGAAATACGAAAAGAATATCGCAGCCAATCTTTCAGAAAAAGAGCTGAAAAAAGAGCTTAAGATGAAAGGCCTGGAAGTGGAAAAAACAGAAGGAAGTGTTCTTTATTTTAAACAGGGAACTTATGACAGTGCAACCGGAAAAGCCAAATATACCAAAAAGGAACTTCCTTTCGTATTGGACAAAATGGTTTCGCTTCACAAATCACAATCGAAAGATGCTATATCTCCTCTAAGCGTATTCTTCGGAGTTTCTCTTTTCTTTTTCGTCATCTCAAGTTTCTGGATGTTTAATCCCAAGACCAAAGCATTCAAACGTGGAATCAAATTTACAATTGCAGGTCTGATCATTTCGGTGATCCTTTTATTTATTTAAATTCCGAATGGGCAAAGAAAAATAAGTGTTTTATATAATTAATGATATATTATCTACTTTTATCATTTTTTTCTTAAAACAACCATTTTATTTTATTTATTATCATAACGTATAGAGCCGACAGGTTAAAAAAATAAACTATATCTCATTGAAAATCTTAACGTTTGTTTAGAAAAATTACGTAAAATTAAGAGTCTGGCACATTTATTGTTTTTTCTATAATTCGTGAATAATAAACATTTAATTATTAAAATAATAAATTATGAAAAAACTTATTTTAACAGGAATATTAGCCGTAGCAGGCTTAACAGCAACTGCCAACGCTCAGATTCAAAAAGGTAATTGGATGGTAGGAGGTAACCTTGTAGGGGCAAATTTTGGTTTAAATGAAGGAGCAGGATACAACTTTGCAATTCAGCCTAAAGGAGCCTATTTCATCGAAGATAATATCGCAGTTGGGGGATACGTAGATTTAGGTTTCAAAGGAGCTAAAGATGCACCCACTACTTTTACATATAATGTAGGAGCATTAGGACGTTACTATCTTAACCCGGGAGAGCAGGGAGTAAACAACTTATTACACCACGGAAGATGGTTCTTCGAAGGTAATGTAGGTGTTGGAGGTATGTCTATCTCTAAAGGAGGTTCTTCTTCCAACGGTCTTAACTTCGGATTCGGACCTGGTTATTCTTACTTCATCACTCCAAACATCGGATTGGAAGGTTTAGTGAAATATGATGCAAATGCAGGATTCGGAAGCGGTGGATACACTAACAAAATTACTTTTGGTTTAGGATTCCAGATTTATCTTCCAACGTCTAAAGCGAAACAAATCATCAACGACGTTAAGTAATCACTGAAATACTTATAAAAAAATGAAAGTGCCCCGGAATTTATTTCCGGGGCACTTTTCGTACAAATTAAAACTAAACTATAAAAAATCAAATAAATCATGTATTAGGTTGGGGGGTGTATCTCAGATAGGGTTTTATTTCCGTTACCCCTTTCGGGAATATTTTCCGGGCATCTTCTGTAGAAATTGTTGGAGGGACAATAACATCTTCTCCAACTTCCCAATTCACAGGAGTAGCCACACGGTAATTATCTACCAGCTGTAAAGAATCCAGCACTCTAAGGATCTCGTCAAAATTCCTTCCTGTAGAGGCCGGATAGGTAATAATCAGTCTTACTTTTTTGGAAGGATCAATAATCAGAAGAGAACGTACTGTAGCGGTAGCCGAAGCATTGGGATGAATAAAATCATACAGTTCTGAAACCTTTCTGTCTTTATCGGCAATAATAGGAAACTGCACCTGGGTGTTCTGAGTTTCATTAATATCTTTCACCCAATTTTGATGATCTTCTACCCCATCCACACTCAGGGCAATTACTTTTGTATCTCTGGCATCAAACTCAGACTGCAGTTTTGCAGTATACCCCAATTCTGTAGTGCATACCGGCGTATAATCTGCAGGATGCGAAAACAGAATCCCCCAGGAATCTCCCAGATAATTATAAAAATTGATATCACCTACCGATGATTCTGCCTGAAAGTTGGGTGCTGTATCTCCTAGTTTGATTGACATAATGTTTTTTCTTTATAGTCTACAAATTTAGTAGACTTTTTGGAACTGGCAAATTTTTTGATGAAAATTTATATCTTTAATTAAAATTTTATTCATGGAGAAAACCGGACTCAGGTATGTAGATCTTGTTTACAAGGTATTGGAAAATTGGTATATCACCTTCGCTGAACTTACACCCAAGCTGATTGTTGGAATTTTAGTATTTACCTTTTTCCTGGTTACCAGCAAATATTTAAGCCAGGCAGCGGTAAAATTATTCCATAAATTTTTTCCTAAAAGTCGCAAAGAGAGCTCCTTAGTTACCTTAATCAGTATATTCAGATTTTTGATCATGCTGATGGGAACCTTTATTGCTCTTGAAATAATGGGTTTCAGCGGCTTTCTCTGGAAGTTTATCGGAAGCTTAGGAGTTGCAGGGGTTATTGCCGGGGTTGCTCTAAAAGATCTGGTATCCAGTATTTTCTCAGGAATGCTTATTGGAATTGACAAAGCTTACAAGGTAGGAGATTATATTACCATAGGAGCCCACTCAGGAACAGTACAGGAAATTGGGTTTCTCACTACAAAAATTCTTACTGATGACGGAAAGAAAGCTTATATCCCTAATCAGGTTGTTTTCAATGCTCCGTTTTACAATATTACCGCTTCGCCACAGCGCAGAATTATTTTAAATTTTGAAATTCCGGCTGATGAAGATATTACCAAAGCACAGAAAGGAATTCTTGATGTGGTTAAAAATCTTGATAATGTGGATAAGCTGGACACTCTAGAAGTGATTTTTACAGATTTGAAGCAAGGTGCATTTAATCTTCAGGTAAAATTCTGGATAAAAGTGGGGGCTAATCTTGCGCAGGTAAGAAGCCAGGCTTATTTAGGGATTAAAGAACGCTTTGATACGGATAAAATTCAGCTGGTAACGCCAACGAGCATCAGCATTACAAGTGGAGAGACTAACTTGCCGGAAAATCATCAGGATAAGTAAAATTATTTATAAAATAAAAGACCATTTCGAGTATTGAAATGGTCTTTTTTATGATGATTGATAGGAGGAGATATTTAAACCTAACAGGTTTTAGAAACCTGTTAGGTTTATAGTATTTCCGATGAAGTTATAACAAAGCTGCATCCTTCACGTTCCAACAAAAAAACCGTTTCAAATGAAACGGTTTCTTTATTTATTCAAAAATTTTAGGTTACGCTAAAACTTCTTTTACTTTGTTTGCAGCTTCTTCTAAAGTAATTGCAGAGTGTACCGGAAGACCAGACTCGTCAATTAATTTTTTAGCTTCTACAGCGTTAGTTCCTTGTAATCTTACGATCAATGGAACAGGAAGGCTACCCATAGCTTTGTAAGCATCTACAACCCCCTGAGCAACTCTGTCACATCTTACGATACCTCCGAAGATGTTGATCAAAATAGCTTTTACGTTTGGATCTCTTAAGATGATTCCGAAAGCAGTCTGTACTCTCTGAGCATCTGCAGTACCACCTACGTCAAGGAAGTTTGCAGGGTTACCACCAGATAATTTGATGATATCCATAGTCGCCATTGCAAGACCAGCTCCGTTTACCATACAAGCAACGTTACCATCAAGTTTTACGAAGTTAAGACCTGCTTCACCAGCTTCTACATCCATTGGATCTTCTTCTCTTGTATCTCTCAGTTCAGCTAAGTCTTTGTGACGGAACAATGAGTTGTCATCTAAAGTTACTTTAGCATCTACAGCGATAATTTTGTTATCGGAAGTTTTTAATACAGGGTTGATTTCGAAAAGAGATGCATCAATACCTGTGTAAGCATTATAAAGAGAACCGATGAATTTTACAAATTCTTTGAAAGCATTTCCTTCAAGACCTAGGTTGAAAGCAATTTTTCTAGCCTGGAATCCCTGAAGACCTAAAGCAGGATCAATGATTTCTTTGTGGATCAAATGAGGAGTTACTTCAGCAACGTGCTCAATATCCATACCACCTTCAGTAGAATATACGATTGTATTTTTACCTTCAGCTCTGTCTAATAGAATAGAAACATAAAATTCTTTAGTTTCTGACTCACCTGGATAATATACATCCTCTGCAACCAAAACAGAATTTACTTTTTTACCTTCAGCAGAAGTTTGTGGAGTAATCAACTGCATTCCGATGATGTTCTGAGCGTTTTCTTTAAGCTTATCCATGTTTGGAGAGAACTTTACACCACCACCTTTACCACGACCACCTGCGTGGATCTGAGCTTTTACTACCCACCCTTGAGCGCCAGTTTCAGCAGTTAGTTTTTCAGCAGCAGCTACAGCTTCATCTACGTTGTTTGCAACGAAACCACGTTGGATAGCTACTCCATACTTTGATAAAATCTCTTTTGATTGATACTCGTGAAGATTCATATTATTTTTATTATTTTATTTTAATATTTAAAGGTTGACAAATTTACTAAAAAGACACGGAAGTCCAAGTTTATTGACTTAAAAATTAAAGTCTGACCGACTTGATTTTTAACATATCTTCCTGTTTTCCCTTATTCTTCCGCTAATTTCTCAGATTGAAGAGGTTGAATGTTCGTATGAGCCGCCTTCTTCTGTTAGTTTTTATTCCCTAAATTCTATTTTTAGCAAAATATAAGATCAGCATTCCCCAGCTTAAGATCATCATCAGACCTCCAAGCGGAGTGATAGGGCCTAAGAATTTAAGATTCATTCCCCAATAATCCTGCATGCTCAGGAAATAAATGCTTACAGAGAATAAAAATGTTCCTGCAATCATTAAAATGGAAGTCCATTTTTCAGCGGAAGTTTCAAATTTTAAGATATATCCGATGATCAGCAGGAAAAAAGCTGCATACATCTGGTATCTTACTCCTGTTTCAAAACTTTCCAGTCTTTCCACAGCTAATATTTTCTTTAAAGCGTGTGCTCCAAAAGCACCCAGGATTACAGAAACCATTCCGTAAACTGCTCCAAAAATTAATGTGATTGTTTTCATTTTATAACTCTTCTAATTCTAGGGTTAAATATTTTTTTGTTTTATCATCCTGCCATGTTCCTGAAATTGTATTTCCTTTCATATCTGCTTCTACAAAAGCTCTTGGAATCCATTTGCCGGCAGCTTCATCATAATGATCATTCTCAGTAATGGAAATATGATTTCCTTTCATTTTACCGTCCCATGGGATTAGTTTTTTATTTTTATCATACCAATACAATGCAGTAAAGGAGCTTGTATCGTTTTCACTTTCTCCTTTATATAAACGGCTGATAAAAACAGTGACAGGATATTTTCCATCTATTTTCCCTTTGTACAGCTTATTTCTGAAACTGGTTTTTTCTGTTTTTTCAGAACCTGAAATTAAATTTCTCGCGTAAGGACTCCAGTATTTTTCCAACTCCTTATAAGAAAATTCTATTTCATGGCTGTCAAGATCATCCAGAGCTCTCATGGCATGATTGGAACATCTTCCGGCAACAAATGTCAGTTTATCTTTTCCAAAGAAATATCTGATATCTTCCAATGTATGTTCTGTAAAGCAGTCTTCATACATTGCAATCTGATCTTCAGTTTCCTCAGGTGGATTTTTTTCTACTTTCAGCTTGACCAGAAAGTCGGCAATTCTTTTCTTTACCCTTTTCTGAATGATACTTTCAACCATTTTCACAGAATTAGGTTGAAATAAATCTTCAGCATTGATATAGTTTCCTGTCCTCAGATCAAAATTTTTCCAGATTAAAAACCCTTCCGGATAAGCACCGGAAGCTTCGCCGTCTATGGCAATACTCAGAATATTCTCAGGAGTTTCAATTTTATCCCAACTATAAAAATAAAGATAGTTGGAATAGGAATTGGTTGCTGTAGAAGCCAGTTTAAAAGGATTTCCGCCAGATCCGGGAACATATTCCAGCTGATCCACCTGCAGAAATGTATTGATTTTATTTTCTACCCGTGGATTTTCAGGATAGGAAACAACCGGAAAAACGGTATCTTCAGTTTTAGGCTGCAGATTACTGACTTTCACTTTTTGCTGCTGCGAAAAACTTAATCCGGAAATCAGTAAGAAAAATACAATACCCTTTTTCACTATTTTGATTTTAAGTACATTAAAATGAACTTGGCAACCAGTGTAGAAATCCCCAGTATGATAAACATATTGGCGAATTTCTTGGAACTTCTGAAACCTTCATTGTTTGTTTTCTTCAGAAAAAATCCAAAAAGAAGGAATACGATAGGCAAGATGATCTGTAGCATTAGTTTCCTCTCATTCTGTTAAACTCATTGATCACCTCGTGGTGGCTCACCGTCTTATCTTTAAAATACGTTACAAAATGTTGTTTTTCTTCTTCAGTAGCACCCAACTGATTCAGAATATTCAATAAGTGCATTTTCATATGTCCTTTCTGGATTCCTGTGGTTACCAAAGAGCGCAATGCTCCAAAATTCTGAGCAAGACCTGAAACTGCCAGGATGCTCATCAGTTCCTGTGCAGAAGGTTTACCCAGTAGCGCTAAAGAGAATTTTACCAGAGGGTGAAGATTGGTAAGTCCTCCCACAACTCCAACGGAAATAGGAAGATCAATCCAGAATCTGAAAATTCCGTTATCTGTTGTACAGTGAGTCAAAGATCTGTATTGCCCGTCTCTTGCAGCATACGCATGCGCACAGGCTTCCGTAGCTCTGAAATCATTTCCGGTAGCGATTACAACGGCATCTACTCCATTCATTACTCCTTTATTATGAGTAGTCGCACGGTAAGGTTCTATTTCTGCAATGGTAACGGCCTGTTTGAATTTAGAAGCAAATTCTTCAGGAGAAATTCCACTGTCATCTTTTAAATCTTCCATTTTGCACGAAACCTCAGCTCTCACGATACAGTCAGGGGTAAAGTTGGAAAGAATATTCATCACAATCTGTAGTGAATTCTTTTCTTCCTGAGTAAAATCTTCGCTGGTAGCCACTTCCTGTCTCAATGTTTTTCCAAACTGCTCAAGACATGAGTTGATAAAGTTCGCTCCCATTGAATCCACAGTATCAAAGCTTGCTTTCAACTGGTAGTAATTCGGCATTTCTGCTGTTTTATCCACCAGGCTGATATTTAAAATACCGCCGCCGCGTTTTCTCATATTCGCCGTGATATCTTCTGTAGCTTCAAATAATTTTTTCTTCAGGCTGAAATTAAAGAAATGTAATAATTTGTGAGGTTCTACATTAAAAATAAAGTGGGTATGCCCCAGTTTTTCAGTATTGATAATCGTTGTTTTAAAACCTCCTTTATCGATCCAGAATTTGGCAGCTTTGGAAGCAGCCGCTACTACTGAACTTTCTTCAACTGCCATTGGAAGCGCCAACAGTTTTCCATCGATTAAAAAGTTCGGAGCAATTCCGTAAGGCATATAGAAATTAGAGATGGTGTTTTCAGAAAATTCTTCGTGAAGCTTCTGAAGATCTGCATCATCATTCCAGTATTGTTTTAATATATTTTGATATTCCTGGTTTCCTTCAAGATATTCGTTTACGAGCCATTCGATTTTCCCCTGCTTTGGCAGCTTGGAAAAACCTTCGATTGGTTTATGATTCATGATATAAACTTTAATGAGCCGTAAATATAATGATTTTGAGACTCTTTTTTGTTGATAACTTGTATGAAAAAAGATTGACTTTTATCAATTTTGGAACTAAATTTGAACAAAATTAAAATACATCATTGATACAAAACAGATCAATCATTTTACAATATGAATTTTGACCGCCTTAAAGAAAAGCTTGAAATCCTTGCTGATGCAGCGAAATATGATGTTTCCTGTTCATCAAGCGGAGGCACGAGGAAGAATAAAAAAGGAGCTTTAGGAGACAGTTCTGCAAGCGGAATTTGTCATACCTATACAGAAGACGGAAGATGTGTTTCTCTGCTTAAAGTTCTGTTGACCAACCACTGTATTTATGATTGTGCTTACTGCGTTTCCAGAAGTTCCAATGATATCAAAAGAGCTGCTTTTACGGTAGAAGAAGTGGTAGATCTTACCATCAATTTTTACCGCAGGAATTATATTGAAGGTTTGTTTCTAAGCTCAGGAATTTTTAAAAATGCTGATACCACAATGGAAAGGCTTGTAAGAGTGGCCAAAAAGCTGCGTCTGGAAGAAAATTTTAACGGATATATTCATTTGAAATCTATTCCGGGGGCAAGTGATGATCTGATGCAGGAAGCTGCGTTGTATGCAGACCGGTTATCGGTAAATATTGAAATTCCTACAGAAAGCGGATTAAAATTATTGGCTCCTGAAAAAAACAGGCAGGATATGATCAGTCCGATGCGGTATATCCAAAAAGGAATTATTCAATATAAAGATGAAAAGAAAATTCTTAAGAAGGTTCCGAAGTTTGCTCCGGCCGGACAGTCTACACAAATGATTGTGGGAGCAACCAATGAAAACGATTTACAGATCATTAAAGTGGCCGATCATTTTTATAAAAATTTTAATCTGAAAAGAGTTTATTACTCCGGGTATGTTCCGGTTCTGGAAGACCAGAGATTACCCTCTTTAACCACAGAAGTACCTATGCTTCGTGAAAACCGATTGTATCAGTCGGACTGGCTGATGAGATTTTATGGTTTTAAAGCGGAAGAAATTTTAGATCCGAATGTTCCTTTTCTCGACCTGGAAATGGATCCGAAATTAAGCTGGGCATTACGGAATCTGGATCAGTTCCCGGTGAATCTCCAGACTGCCGAATACCGGACGATTTTAAGAATTCCCGGAATTGGTGTTAAAACAGCTCAGAAAATTGTAAGTGCAAGACGTTTTCAGATTTTAACGATGGATCATTTGAAAAAACTCGGAGCAGCTGTCAACCGGGCAAAATATTTTATTGATTTTAATGCTGGGAATGCCTACCTGAAATACTTAACGGATAAAAATTTCAGGAAATTGCTGATAGGCGGAAGTTCATCCAAATTCCATAACCAGTTTTCGCAACAGCTGACTTTGTTTTGATTTTAAACACAAATGACATCAATATTTTCACAAATGAACACTAATTTATAATACACCACGACTGTCATTCTGACGAAGGAAGAATCTCTCCTTTAAAACAGATTCTTCACTTCATTTATGAACTTCGTTCGCAGACTTTCAGTCTGTGTTCAGAATGACACCCCAACTAAACTATAAATTATTAAACTCAACCCATGACAACCCTACTCTACGATGGAAGTTTTGACGGTCTTTTCACAGCAGTATTTGAAGTTTTCGAATATCGTTATAAAGATGTAGAAATCATAAGCAGGGAAAGGTTTCATCAGGAAAATATTTTTGCAGAAATTCATGAAGTTATTACTCAGACAGAAAAGTCTGAGCGGGTTCTCAACAAATTGGAGCAGAATATTGGGAAACAGGGAGTTTACAAACTTTTGAAAGTTTTTTTATCTGAGGATCCGGAGCTGGAAAACCTCATCTTATCTGCGGTAAGACAGTCGGTGAAGAATCCAGAAAATAATATTCTTGAAAACTTTGCCGATAATGATGTTTTAAAAATTTCAAAAATCTGTAAATCAGTAGACCGGGAAAGACACAGAATGACGGCTTTTGTCCGATTCGAAAAAATGCAGGATGGTGTTTTTTTCTCCAAAATAGATCCTGACTTCAATGTTCTTCCTTTAATCAGAAAACATTTTCACGACCGATACCAGGATCAGAAATGGATGATCTACGATCTCCGGAGAAACTATGGACTTCTGTATGATCTGAACGATTGTGAGTTTTTCTATCCTGATGAAAAAATTAATCTCCATAATTATCAGCAGAAATTTCATGATGAAGAAAACAATTATCAGATACTCTGGCAGCGATATTTCACAAAAACCAATATCGTGGAAAGAAAAAACATGAAACTCCATATTCAGCATGTTCCCAAAAGATACTGGAAATATCTGACTGAAAAATGGTAGCCGTAATTCCATATTGTGGATAACTTTTTATTTGGGTGATAAAAGCTGCGATTTCAAATTATTTTTTGACCCATATTTTTTAATCTGTTCATTTTACGGAAGATAGAATCCACATTAATAGAAAACCCATATTGTGGATAACTTTTTTGAGTTAACATACCGTTAACATTGAAAATAGTTCAACATCAATTTTCTTATAAAAATGGAGTAAATAAAGCCAGTTCCAGGAAGTAAAGGAATATAAAAATATATTATAAACCCATGTAAATCTGTAACCTACAGATTCAAAAACCAAATCAACATTTCCAGTTTGTGGATAACTCTCACTTTGTGATGGTCCGTAACGCTTTTTTTACAATATACTGCGTTTCTTTTGTCGGACTTTCCCGAAGCCATTCATCACAGATTTCCACTACAAATTCGGGTTGTGATTTGCTGGCATCATTCAGCCAGTTGCCTACGCTGTCCTGTACATATCTGGAGGAATCTGATCGTAAAGGTTCCAGAATTTCCAGTCCAAGTCCCGGATTTTGTTTTAAAGCATCGATATGTTCACACCAAACACCTCTCGGTCTTGTAGATTCACTGGCAAAACGTCTTACGTTCTCATTATCATGTATGGTCCACGTTGATAATATGGATACACTTTCTTCCAGGTTTCTGGAAATATCCGGACGCACTGTCATCCAGCAGATTTCCCTTACCCCAAAATGAGAGTCAGCAGCGAAAGGCTGAATTTTTTCTAATTTTTCTCTGAGTTTTAAATCGTTGTTTCTTCCAATCGTATAAGCTGCCCAACACCGTACCAAATCTGCGGGATGAACTGACAATTTAAAAAGAAATTCGTCATCCTTATTTTTCAAAGCCAGATTAAGAAGCCCAACACCAATTGTTTCATTAATGGTATTGACAGTCTGCTTTTTCAGCTGATTTACATTTTCTAAAACAGGTATAAGATATCCTGTACGATCATTCTGTAAAAGCAGGTTTTCCAGCAGCAACCTTTGATCTACGGCCAGCCATTCTGTAAGGTTGGCGGTTTCAATTTCTCCTCTGTTCAGCTGATCCAAAATATCCGGTGGAATCTCTTTGATGGAACGGGCTCCTGTTCTTTTTTCTGTCATACTATTTAATGATTACCTTTACAAAAGTCTGAAAGTGGGCGGAGAAAAACAATACCGCACATTTTTCACCCATAGGGATAAAAAAGTCAATTTTATGGAAACAAAGGGAAGAGCTGAAGAAAATAAAATATGTCCGTTGGAAGTTGCTGTCAATACCATCAGTGGAAAATGGAAAATTCCTATTGTCTGGCAGATCAATGAAGGGAAAAAACGTCCCAGTGAATTTTTGCGAGGTATAGCTAAAGTGGACCGCAGGGTTCTCAATCAGCAGCTGAGTGAAATGGTGGAAGACGGTATTTTAACGAAACAGTCTTTCAATGAACTTCCTCCAAGAGTAGAATATACTTTGACAGAGCTTGGGGAAAAACTGGTGGAAATCCTCTGGCAGCTGAATGATTGGGGAAAATTATTGATCCCTGAAAAAGAGGAGTCGCTGAACCGCTAAATTTTCAAATAAGATATTGGCAGATAGGTGAAAAAAAATGATATTTGTGTTCACTAAAACGCATGAAAAAAGTTATCACAGGAATCATTGTTATTCTCATTTACACCGGCTGTACAAAAGAAAAAATATCAGACCGTTTATTACCTGAACCGGATCAAAATGAGCGTTTAATTGCTGAAAATGCTTTAAAAATCAATAAAGGTAAAAATACTATCAGGGAAAGATTTTCTCCTCCGGAAGGATATGATTGGATAGAAGAAAAACCTGGTTCTTTCGGATATTTTATTGAAAACTTCAAACTCAAACCTTACGGCAGCCAGATTGTAAAATATGACGGAAAACCCATTTCTACCCAGCATCTTCATGAAGCGGTTTTTGATATTGATACCGGAAATAAGGACCTTCAGCAATGTGCTGATGCAGTCATCAGAATGAGAGCTGAATATCTTTATAAGGCTAAAAAATTTAACGAAATTAAATTTCATTTTACAAGCGGTGATCTTTTCAGCTGGAATGATTATAAAAACGGAACGAGAGCTTTTGTCAGCGGAAATTCTGTCAACTTCAGAAGAGCTGCGTCTTTTGATGATTCTTATCAGAGTTTCAGAAATTATCTGGATGTCATTTTTAATTATGCAGGAACGATTTCATTAAATAAAGAAACAAAAGCGGTCAATAAAAATTCAGATCTGAAAACCGGAGATATCCTGATCACACCGGGAAGTCCCGGACACATTGTTTTTATTTCCGGTGTCTGCCGGAATAAGGAAGGAAAAAGATTATTCTTATTAAGTGAAGGATTCACCCCGGCGCAATCGGTTCATGTACTTTCAAATCCGTTTAATCCCTATTTTACGCCCTGGTACGACCTTGACATCCATGCTGAGGAGACGAAAACTGCACGGTATTTTTTTAAACCTACAAACTTCAGAAGCTTTTAATAATTTATATTCAAAACTATTGGAAACTTACTACGATAATCTGAACTTGTTTTTGTAAATTTGTTTTCGAAATTTTTTACTTGATGAAAGAGAGTGCTGTAAAAAAAATTGCAGTTCTTACTTCAGGAGGTGACTCTCCGGGTATGAATGCGGCGTTAAGAGCGGTAGTAAGAACCGCCAATTACTATAATATCGAATGCTACGGAGTGAGGGAAGGTTACAACGGCCTTATCAATAATGATTTCCTGAAAATGGGAGCCCGTTCCGTAAAAAATATAATCAACCAGGGCGGAACCATTCTAAAATCTGCCAGATCTGCTGAGTTCAGAACTAAAGAAGGCCGTCAGAAAGCTTACGACAACTGTATAAAGCTGGGAATTGACGGATTGGTATGTATCGGAGGTGACGGAACATTTACCGGTGCCAAAATCTTTAATGAAGAGTTCGGAATCAGAGTAATCGGTATCCCGGGAACGATCGACAACGATATTTTCGGAACTGATAATACGATCGGATACGACACTGCATTGAATACGGCAATGGATGCCATTGACAAAATCCGTGACACGGCAACTTCCCACAACAGGGTTTTCTTTGTGGAAGTTATGGGTCGTGATGCTGGTTTTATTGCTTTAAACAGCGGATTGGCAACTGGAGCTCTGGATATTTTAATTCCTGAGAAAAAAGACAGTATTGATGAGCTTTTCACGAAATTCAGAGATGCGGAAAAAACCGGAAAGGCATCAAGTATTGTGGTTGTTGCAGAGGGTGAAAAACTAGCCAATGTGTACGAACTTGCAGAAAAAACCAAACAGACCTTCCCTGATTATGACATTCGTGTAGCGATTTTGGGACATATGCAGAGAGGTGGTTCTCCAAGCTGTGCAGACAGAGTTTTGGCAAGCCGACTGGGCTATGGAGCCGTAACCGGATTAATGGAAGGACAAACCAATGTAATGGCAGGGATGCGTTCCAACGATCTGACGTATACGCCAATTGAAGAAGCCATTAAAAAACATAATGAAATCAATAAAGATCTTTTACTGATTTCAGAAATTTTAGCAATCTAATTATTTTTATAATCTAATAAAAACAAACTATTATGTCAACAATTAAAGTAGGTATCAACGGTTTTGGTAGAATTGGACGTCTTGTTTTCAGAGCAATGACTGAAAGAGACAACATTGAAGTTGTAGGAATCAATGACCTAATCAATGCAGAATACATGGCTTACATGTTAAAATATGACTCTGTACACGGTATTTTCCCAGGTGAAGTTTCTGTAGAAGGAAATGATCTTGTAGTAAACGGGAAAAAAATCAGAGTAACTGCTGAAAAAGATCCAAGTAACCTAAAATGGAACGAAATCGGTGCAGATTACGTAGTAGAATCTACCGGTTTATTCCTTGATAAAGACAGCGCTGCAAAACACCTTGCTGCAGGTGCTAAGAAAGTAATCCTTTCTGCTCCTTCTAAAGATGACACTCCAATGTTCGTAATGGGAGTAAACCACAAGGAGCTTACTGATGATATCAAAATCTTATCAAATGCTTCTTGTACTACAAACTGTTTAGCTCCTTTAGCTAAAGTAATCCACGATAACTTCGGAATCGTAGAAGGTTTGATGACTACTGTACACGCTACAACAGCTACTCAGAAAACTGTTGACGGTCCTTCAATGAAAGACTGGAGAGGTGGTAGAGCTGCTCTGAATAACATCATCCCTTCTTCTACAGGTGCTGCTAAAGCAGTAGGAAAAGTAATCCCTTCACTAAACGGAAAATTAACAGGTATGTCTTTCAGAGTACCAACTGTTGACGTTTCTGTAGTAGACTTAACAGTGAGAATTGAAAAAGCGGCTTCTTATGAAGAAATCTGTTCAGTTATCAAAGCTGCTTCTGAAGGTGAATTGAAAGGTATCTTAGGATATACTGAAGAGGCTGTAGTATCTCAGGACTTCGTAGGAGATAAGAGAACTTCTATCTTCGACAAAGATGCTGGTATCATGCTTTCTCCTAACTTCGTGAAACTTGTTTCTTGGTATGACAACGAAATGGGTTACTCTAACAAGTTAGTAGATATGCTTGTACACGCGGCTTCTTTATAATCAATAATGAGCGATAAGCAATAAGTAATATAAAACCTTCCCGATGGGAAGGTTTTTTGTTTTGGCTTTGTATTTTTATTTTAAATATAGAATTTCCTCTTTTATTGTATCCTTATCATTTTCTATTTTAGCCTCTTACAAACGTAGAAAGAAAAAATCAGTTAAAACTGATTTTTAATATTTCAAATCATACAATGCTATCAAAATTAGTTATTTCAAATAGGAATGTTGTATAACTTCGATTTCTACGTTATGATTTTCGTTATTAGGTTCACTTTTGTGATGATCCCTATCTTCCTCCGCTTGTATGCGTGTCGTTTTTTTCCCTACATACTTGCGACAATCAAGACAGTCAGCACGATAAAGGATTCTGTCTTTCCGTTTGTTTTTTGTCGTTTTTGCCATAATAAAATATTTTAAAAATTAAGAAATGCTACTGGAATTGATAACCTTAGCCCAATTTCGTTTCGCTTTAAAAAAGCTAACTCTGAATCGTTGGAATTAGTTAGATCAATAAGATTGAAATAAAGTTCTACATGCAGCTTAGATTTATCTTTTTTCAAATCCTTAAATGAGTATAGTAACCCTATTCCTGCATCATATTGTGGTTTACTTTCTTCTTTAAATGTACTTTGTGGATAAATGTGTAATGCCATTGTATTTTCTAAAATAAACCTGTAATAATCAATATACAACTTGCTATATGATAGATTTGTTTTGTATGTTCCTTGATAAGCATTAAATTTTTTGGTTGAGGTTCTTTGTCCTGATGAAGTTTCCCCATAATTGTAAGATTCATTAATTTCAGTTTTAGACAAATCAGAAAAATTATCATCAATCCCTCCTGAAAAGCCTATCAACAAATAATGAGTTGGTTTGCTGTACTGATTCCATTCATAATAATTGTATTCAATTGAACCTTTCCAACCCACATAATTCTTTTTAGTTATTTGATTTTCGTAAGATAAAGATGGGGTAAAATAGTTGAAATTATTATTCTGAAATCCTGCTCCTAAGCTTATCCAATGAAAGAAGATACCAGTATAATTAAAGTTATCAATGGCATTAGCTACACCGTCTTTTTCCTTAGATATACTTAAGGTTTCTATTTCTTTTAAAGACGGAAGTGACTCTTTCTTTAATAAAAGAGAATCGGTCTGCATATTTTTCAAAGCTATTTGATACTCATACCTTGCCTTTGCAGTAGGATCTAAATTGGCTGCTTTCAGTCTTTCCTGAATGTCAGAGATTTCTGACCTTAATAGCTTCAATTTTGAAAATAGTAATATTGAATCTTTTATGTATAATGATTTTGTGACATTAGCTTGTGATGTAGCAATAGATTTTTTCTTAGATAAATTTTTGATTTCTCTTTCATGAAATAAAATAGAAGATGATTTTAATCTCATATTGTATTTGAAATTGACACCGACATTGCTATTTATTTTTGATTGATTAAATATTGCAAAAAAACCATCTGTAACACTTCCACTTGCATTTACTGAAAGCATATCTCCATTTTTAAAATTCTTTGTTGCATTAAAAACCAAACGCCCATCGTTGATATCTGCCGCAGCATAATTCCCAATTGTAGTTTTACCACTACTATTCATAACAGAATTAAATTCTTTATTAACAATTTTTTTAAATTCATCCTTAGATAATAAAGTCTCAATTTCAGGTATTGTCAATTGAGTTGTAATTGAGTCTATTTTGTCTTTTTTTTGTCCAAACGCCATCCCCGCCCAACCGAGCAGAAACAGTAATACAATTTTTGTTTTCATGATTTTTATTTTTGTGGCTAAGTTTTTTTGAATTTGAGAATTAGTTAATCATTGTAGAGAAACGAAATGTTTTTATAATTGAGTTTTCATGGTTATTAGTTTTGTTTTACACAAAGTTTCAAATTATATAAACACAAGTAAATTACCCGTTTGTGGTATTTTTCATAAAAGTTTTTCCTGGATAGCTGACAAATCTCACCAGAATATTTCAGCATAAAACTTGTACTTTTATAGGTAAAGGAATGAACATGATACAACCCCGTTTTAAAGACGCTCCCCATTTCAGGAACTTTTGGGAACATGGCAACGGAAAACAGCTTATTGAATTTTCCGGAGCTGAAGTGAGTTTTAAAAACTTTGAAAAATTTGCTCCCTATTTCCATCATACGGATGAGATCGGTGACGAGGTGGTAAAAGATGTTTATTTCACTAAAAAATTCCATGAAGCTTCCAGGGAAATTGAACATTACATCAGAAACGGAGTTTCAGAAACTGATGATGTTCCTGAAAGTGTAAAAAAAATGTTCAGCCAAACTCAAAAAGTTCCGGACTGGCTGGATTATAATCTGCTCAAAAGCGGTGCTGAACTCTGCATGAGAAGCAATCTTGATTCATTAATTTCATTAAGGGATTACTGTCTGATTGGCGGTTATGATTATGCCTACCTCAACAAACCTTTAATCGTTACAGAAGCTTTGAAGAAAGGAGCTGTAAAAAGGCTTTCGGAAACATTGGATTTCTGGGTAAATGCTACCCGATACAACGCATTGGAAATTCATGCAAAAGGATATGAATTTGCCATAAAAACCCGTTTGATCCACTCCTATGCAAGACTTTCCATTAAAAAACATTATAAAGACTGGGATACCGAAAACTGGGGAGAACCCATCAATTCATGGGATATGATGGCCACGTATATCGGGTTCAGTCTGGTATTTCTCCATAGCCTTAAAAAGCTGGGAAATCGTTTTTCTGTTGAAGAAGAACAGGGAATTTTCCATCTTTGGAAATACGTGGGTTACCTTTTGGGAATTCCGGAACAGCTTCTTCCTGATGATAAGAAACAGGCAACGGAATATTTTTATTTATGGACTTCCGTTCAGCCCCCTTCGGATAAAGATTCTGTTCTTCTGGCTCATTCTCTTTTGGATGAATCATTGGAAAATCCTATTTTAAAATTTGAATTTCAGAGAAAAAATTTAAAATATCTACACGTCTGCTGTACGTGGTTTCTTCTGGATGACGAAGTGTGTAAAAGATTACAAATTCCGGAAGTTCCTTTCAGAAATCTGTTCCCAAAATCGAAAATATTTTTCAACACAATTTATGACAGCCTTGTAAGCCGCAATGCCAGAATAAAAAGAGGAAACAAAGATCAGATGAAAGTACTGGAAGATTATCTTGCCATTACCAAAGGTTCAAATTTTCATTAAAGTCTTATTGGGTTGTAAAGCGCAAAGGCCCAAGAACATTTCGACTCGCTCAATATTAGATTTTCAGGAAGAATGGAGCCTCATTTTTATTAAAATATTCCCACAGATCACACGAATTGCACAGATTTTATGATCGGCGCTATCTGTAAAATCAGCGTGGGGTAAAAAAATACATGCACTACTC
>NZ_JCAKRV010000029.1:0-52118 GCF_059515165.1 Chryseobacterium sp. CS3K3.1
CAAAGGTTCGAATCCTTTCGCGCTCACAAAAAACCTCACAATTTCTATTGTGAGGTTTTTTGTTTTTATTACCTTCATACAAATTGATCTCCACGATTTATTTTCATCAAAAATCTTGAACTTTTTGATAATTAAGTTTGAGCTAAAGCCTATTTCACAGAAAGCCGGATAATCTCTGTTTAATCCCTGATAAGCTGTTTAATTTCGTCCTGATATTTTCTATTCTGCTTTCTGATTTTTATAACAAAATAGGAAAAGATACTTAGTATAAAAAGTCCAAGAATCATCATCCCAGCCATAAAATAATTATATCGGGTGGCTAGCTTTTCACTTTTTTTCCGGGTCTCTATATTATGAACATCAATAGCGTGATTGATAGAGCTTAATTCACTCTGCTCTCTTTTGAATTTCGTCTCAAAATATTTCTTGCTGTACACCTGGTAAAGATCAGGATTTCCCATTGCCAGATAATTATCCGCCATTTCCATATAAATTCCTTCATTAAGAGTCAGGTCTCCTGCTTCCCTACCCAGTTCTTCAGCTTTTATCAACAGTGTAAGGGCTTCCTGATTCTGATGTTTTTGTTTATTCATCTCCGCAAGGCCTTTTAAAGCAAATGCCTCCAGACTTTTCGCTTTGATTAAGCTTGCCAGATTCATAGATTTCATAAAAGCTGTTCCGGCATTGTCAGGCTGGTTCAGATTGAGATAACAGTTCCCTATATTGTAATAAATGATGCTTTGGTTAAAATATGTTTTCTCCTGCTCTTTTACTTTTTCAAAATTTCTGATGGCAATTAAAAATTCCTGAAGAGCTATTTCCGGATTCGACTGACTTTTATAAATCATTCCTCTTAATGCATAACTTCTCGCCGTTTCAAAATATCTCAGATAAGAATCTTCCGGAAGTTTTGTAAGATATTCATCAGCTTCGTCCAGTGTTTCAAGACTTTTACTGAAGAGTTCCATTTGCTGATACTGCACGGCAGCCGCAATCAAAAAACTGGTGTGAATTTTAGGGTCATTCGTTTTCTGAAGCAACTCTCTTGCTTTTAGAATATATTGCAGAGATTCATCAAAGTTTCTTTTGGCAATTCCCGCTGTGGACAAAATCAGATAAATTTTAATGGATTTCTCAAGTCCGTTTTCTTTTCTAAGCAGTTTTTTTCCAATACTGGTAGCATAATCCGGATTGTTATAAATCTCACGGTTGGCAAGCTTCATCAGGGAATCATCAGAAATTTTCTGTCCTGAAAGAGTTGTCTGGAAAAGCAAAACACTCAGTAAAATGATATGGATAAAGAATTTCATCAGCATTTATTTTTTATAATTTCCTGAATGTAGGTATTTGGAGACATTCCCGTGATCGATTTAAACACATTTGTAAATGCTCCGTGAGATGAAAACCCTGCGTATTCCGCCAGATAGCTTACTTTATAATTCAGATAGGCAGGATCTGTTTTCAGAAGACGTGCAATGTGATCAATTCTGAGCTCATTGATATAGCCGTTAAAATTTTTTCCTTTGTTATTGTTGATCACTTCCGACAAATACTTGGTATTTATTCCTGTCTGAGCAGATAAGATCGCCAATGACATGTTCTTGTTCAGGTAACTGTCAGACTTTTCCCAGTCTTTGAGCTTCTGTAGAATTTCTTCTTCTTTTTCTTTTGAAATTTTAGAGAGATCTTTTTCCTGGGCTTTATTTTCTTTTAAAATTTCGATTGATCTTTCAGCTGCCCCTCCTGCTATTTCTTCTTTAAATTTCAGTTTTTCAAAAAAAACAAGCTGTTTCTTAAGGTCTTTGGATCTTGCGGATTCAATCAGGAAATAAGCAGTTGTTATCAGGATAAGAATTAACATAATACTTCCTGCTATCCGAAGCTGGCTTACCTTATTTTGCTTCTGAAATTCAAGATTTTTATTATGGTACGTTTCAAGCAGCTTTACAACATACTGAATCCCTTCTTTTTTATTGGAATCCAGCTTTGCTTTAAGATCCGTATATAATTTATTGTAGTAGTAATATTTTTCATCATTATTAAGAGCCAGATAGTTGCGGGCAAACAATTCGTAAAAAATAATTTTCAGATCGTTATAAGGAAGATTTTCGATTTCAGAGAATCCTTTTTCCAGCTTTTGGATGGCTGCATTATAGTCTCCTTTCATAAAATAGTATCGGGAAAGACTTTCATAAGCAAATGCAGAGATAAAGGCATTATTTCCATGCTTTTCAATATCCGCAATGACACTATCAAACAATTTTTTTGATTCTTCCAGTTTGTTCTGACGTAAGAGAAAAGTAGACCTGAAAATGCTATTTTCCCATCTGATAATTCTGTTTTCTTCATTTGTACCAGTGAGATAAGAATCACTCTTATCCATATTCAACACAGCAGACTCATAGTCTCTTACCATCCCTGCATTGATAGCCTGAAGCTGAAATAGCTTGGCGAGAACCATACGTTCCTTTGGATTCTGGCTCTTTAGCAGATCCGGATCTTTTAAAATACCTGCAATGATTTTTTTTGACTGCCCATACAATCCTAAATTCTGATACTGATCTGCCAGATTATAATCATCAAACAATTGGATGAATTGTGAAAGATTCCCTCTTTTATCATCTTCTTCCTTCTGATTGGAAATACTTACGGATTGCACATAGTTTCCCTGTAAGGCATAAGCCTGGGAAATAATATTCCGGAGAATGACTTTATGTTCTATATTTTTATCACTAATCAGAAGACTTTGTGAATAGCTGATACACTCTTCAGGATTCTGATATAATTTCTGAAATGCTTTATCGGTTAAAATACTGAAATCCGGAGCCGGCTGCCCATTTATAAAAACCGGGCACCACAGAATGAAAAACAATATTGTCATATTACTTTCCAGTATTTTTCTTACCATGAGGATCATTTTCCCGCTATTATTAACTGATATTTCTATCATTAGTCCTTTTAAACCATAAAATCACATATTGCTGATTTACAGTGTTTTAAATTTTAAACCCTTGTAAATTCAGCGAATTATGCAAGCATATTCCTTGATGAGGGGCAAATATAACGCTAATATTGTTCAAACCTTTAAGTCGATTCAAAATATTAGACTTATTCTCAAATTTCAATGTAGCCATCACACCTATTAACCATTATTATTAAAAGAAATTAAAGAGAATATCACTATCATCTAATATATGATTTTTTAAGACATCAATCAATCATCTGTATTCATTGATATAGAAAAGAAATAAAGATGCAGACAATAAAGGTAGTATCTAATCTTAAAAAAAATAGAAATAAAATGAGAAAACACTACTTATTATGGATGATTTTCTTCCTCTCAGTTTACCAACTGAATGCGCAGGCTTATTGTGTTCCTACTGCCGGAGCTTCAAGCCAGAACAATTATTTAAAAAATGCTGTTTTTTCTGATCAGGGAGGTTTATATTATACAGCCACCGCATATCAGACTTATGCAGATAATTCTTCCAGTCAGATCGTAACTTCCTATCCTGGAGGAACAGTGAACGTTCATCTGGATTTTGCCGGATCAGGAGTAAAATCCTATATCTGGATCGACTGGAATAGTGACGGGGATTTTGATGATTTTTATGAGAATCCACTAGGCCCTTCAAGTTATTCGGTTGTTGATGATCAGTTTTTTATTCCGCCTTCCCAGGCATTGGGAATATATAGAATCAGGGTACAGAGCGGAACTTCATTCCCCAATCCGGTAAATCCGTGCGGACCTAACAATTACGGTAATTTTGCAGATTTCAGCTTGAAGATAGATGCTTCCCCGGCCTGTTTTGTTCCAACAGCTCTTACTTCTTCCGGTATTACCAACAATTCTGCAATTATTTCCTGGACCGCTCCAACGACAGCACCAGGAAGCTATGAATATTATTATACTTCTTCCACTACTATTCCGGATGCCTCTACTCCGATATCGGGAGCCAGTAATACAGTCTCAGCACCAATCAGCGGACTTTTGCCTTTTACGACTTACTATTTTTATGTGAGATCAGTTTGCGGTACATCTAAAAGTGCATGGTCTTTAAGGGGGATATTTAAAACCAAGTGCGATGCTAAAACTTCAATGTTTGAAGATTTCGAAAATGCTGTAAGCGGGCCTAGTAACGCTGATTGCTGGGACAGAATTATTTTGGGAACAGGATATCAGACTATTGCTTCCGGTAGTGGTGTGAATAACAGTAAAGCCATGTATCAAAGTGCTAATGGGGCTGCCAATACAACCATCGCCGTACTTCCAATGTTCAGCAATGTAAATGCAGGAACCCATTGGTTGAGATTTAAAGCCAAAGTAAGCGGTACAGCCGGAGTATTAGACATTGGCTATGTTACCAGTGATACTGATGCTTCTTCTTTTGTGAATATTCAATCTGTGAATATCAGCAGTACAGTTTTTGACGGTTATGAATACAGTGTTGTAGTGCCCAATACCGTTCCTGCCAATGCAAGGCTGGCCATAAGACATGGAGGAATTCCTTCTGTGAGTATTTACTGGGATAATGTATATTGGGAGCCTAAACCAACTTGCTTTGCTCCAACAAATATTGTATTATCCAATGCTACCAGTGCAACAGCGAATATTACATGGACTGCACCCTCTCCTGCACCAGCAATGGGATATGATATCTACTACAGTACAAACAACATTGCTCCAACCTCATCTACTGCACCTAGTATAACAGGTGTAACGGCAAATCCTTATACGATACAGGGATTAAATTCTGCAACAACATATTATGTCTGGGTGAGATCAAGATGCAGCACCTCTGATCAGAGTGCATGGAGTAATATTGCTTCTGTCCTGACTCTCTGCGCACCTGTGGCTGGTTTATCCGAGAATTTTGACTCTTATGCTACAGGGCTGCTAACCAATGCTCCATGCTGGGGAAGAATTGTAACAGGAATCGCTAGCGTAAACATTAATGGAAACGGAGCTCTCTCCGGAACAAGACATATATTACAACGCAGTATTTCTGCAGGAGATGTATCCATTGCCATATTACCTGTGTTTACCAATATTAATGCCGGAACTCATTCTTTAAAATTCAATGCTTATTGCAGTGCCAGTACGGGAAAATTAGAAGTCGGATATATGACCAATCCTGCGGATGCTGCCAGTTTCACGCTGATCCAGCAGCTGGATATCACAAATACATCCTACACTCCAGCTACAGGAAGCAGTGATTACACTGTTACGATTCCCAATACCGTTCCTGCAGGAGCAAGACTGGCCATACGCAATACGTATGCTCTTTCAGGGAATGCACAATATTACTGGGATAATATTTCATGGGCTCCTAGCCAGACTATGAATGTACATGAGAATACAACCCAAACAAAAACCGGCATCTATCCTAATCCTTTCACTGATGTAATTACTTTTACTGAAAGCAAAAATCTAAAGTCAGTCAGAATTTATAGTACCTCCGGGCAATTCATCACTGAGATCAGAAATTTTGAAAATACCATTTCATTAAAGGATCTGGCATCAGGAGTATATGTAGCAAGAATGCAAAAGAAAGACGGTACTTTCCATACCGTAAAAGTTATAAAGAAATAAATGTTGTCTCTGCCATAAAAAGCGGCTGGAATTGATCTGTCGCTTTTATGGCAGTTTTTTTCTCCCTCTAAACTTATTCAATGAAAGACTTTTACTTCGTTTACAAGCCTGCTTCCGAAATAGTAAAGCACTGGCTTCTACTGGTCAGAAAGCTTTTTCTTGCAGTGCTTATTTTACATTTTGCAAGCAATATGCTTTTTTCCCAAAGAGATACAGAACATTGGTTTGCTCCGATAAAACAGGGATTTACAAACAACACCAATAAACAGGCATTGTTTTTGTCTACAGATTCTACTACTCCATTTCCTGTTACAATCTATAACAATAATACCGTTATAGGAACTGTAATTATCAGTAAAGGAAATCCTCAGTCTTTTGATATTCTTAAAGATTATATGATTACCGAATCCCAGTCGCAGGTATTTACAAACACGACCCGGGGACTTTATGTAAAAGGAGAGAAACCTTTTTTCTGTACTTTCAGATTTTCAATAGACAAACATGGAGAAATACTTACGTCTAAAGGAAAGGCAGGCATCGGAACAAAATTCTATGTTGCCCATGTCAACTTACCACAGCCTGATCCTACTTATAATTTCACCTGTAGTATTTTAGCAACGGAAGATAATACTACAGTTACTGTGTCAGGTTATAATCCAGCGGTGCAGTTCTCCAACGGAAACACAGGGGCAACTACTCCTTCCATGACCATTATTTTAAATAAAGGGCAATCTTATACTATTGATGGAAAGGGCTCCTCAGCAGGGAATCTTACCGGTTTCATCGGAGCTAAAATTGAATCAAACAAACCGATCACAGTTACTAATGGTAATTTTAACGGACAGCAGACACTGATTGGTAACGGAGCAGGAGGAAGCGATATCTTTATGGATCAATCCGTACCTGTGGAACGTCTTGGAGATGAATTTGTATTAATGAAAGGTACATCTCCTCTAGCTTATGAACTTGAAGGAGCGATTGTTGTAGCTACTGAAAATAACACACAAGTCTACCTGAATGATGAAACAGTTCCAAAAGCAACATTAAATGAGGGGCAGTTCTACAGAATAGGCGCAACGGGATATATCAGCCAGAATTTCAGCGGGCATTACAATATGCGCATCCGTTCTACTAAGAAAATATATGTTTATCAGCTAATGTCCGGCGGGACTTCCGGAACATATTACAATACAGGTGGAGCCAATTATATTCCACCGCTAAACTGTTTTTTACCAAAGAAAATTGATGAGATCGGGATGATTAATATTCTTCCCTATTTCACACCCATGACTCCTACTGTAAGATTACAGATCATTACTGAATCCGGAGCAACCGTATCTGTAAATGGAAATAATTTATCAGGTATTCAGGGACCTTATCCCGTTACAGGAAATACAAACTGGCAAACCTATTCTGTGGAAAACGTTACAGGAAATGTCACAGTTCAATCAACCAAAGCTGTTACAGCAGGAATTGTAGCTGGATATGATGCTGTCGGCTACGGTGGTTATTTCGCCGGATTCTCTTCTATACCTGTTATTGCAAGGAAAAACGGAACCTGTATTCCCGGTATGACCCTGGAGGTAGATGACAGTTATTCTTCCTATCAGTGGAATTTAAATGGAACAGCTATTCCGGGAGCAAACAGCAATACTTACACTCCTACCCAGCCGGGAAATTATACAGTGATTGTATCAGTGGGAGGAAGCTGTCCGCCTGCGACAACTCCTGTTTATAAAGCATTTTCCTGTCTGGTACATACAACAAAAGCGCTGACAGTATGCTCGACAGGCACCCCTTTGACTATAACCCCAGCTTTTACTAATTCTTCCCAAACTCCGGTTCCGGGTACTGTACAGATCATCACTCCGCCAGCCAATGGTACGCTCCATGTAAACCCTACAACGGGACTGCTTACTTATACAGCTAATACAGGGGCCGCAGCCGATACATTCACTTATAAATTCTGTGGTAACATTCCCGAATTTACCGATTGTGAAGAAGTAAAGGTAAACATTACCGTACAATCAGTGAGTGTTTTCAATACTACAATCAAGGCCTGCAATAATAACGGAACAGGAATTTTTGATCTTACTTCCGCCAATGTGGGAGGTCCGTCGGGAAGTATAAAAAAGTATTACCCAACCTTAGCAGATCTGACGGCCGGAATCAATGAAATTATACAGGCTAATGCTTATGTATCTGCTATTCCTAAAGATATTTATGTAAAAGTTTCAACTCCTGAAGGATGTTCTGCCCAGGCAAAAATCAGTCTTTTGTTCAGTCTTTCCCCACAGGTTCAGAATGCTTCTTTAACGTCATGTTATATGGATTCAGCTCCGGATAAAGGAAGTTTTAATCTTACACAGATTTTGGTTACCAATGAAACAGGTGTTACAAAAGAATATTATAAAACGATACAGGATGCTGTAGCCGGAATCAATGCTATTCAAAACCCTAATGCCTTCATTTCGACCAGCGGAACAATATACATTAAAGTAATTAATGCTAATGGTTGTTATACTATTGCAACGGTAACTCTTACCGTTACCCTGCCTCATCCTTCTCCTTTGCTTAAAGATCAGTTTATCTGTTTTAATTCTACAACCACACTGGATGCAGGAACGGGATATCAGTCATATGAATGGAGCACAGGCGCTACTACCTCATCAATCTCCGATGCAGGAGTGGGAAATTACTGGGTGATTCTGGAACATGATCATTGCTTTACCAAACAGAATATTACGATAAAGGCCGCTCCCCAACCTGTTATCAAAAATATTGATATTGAAAATAATAAAGCTACTCTTACCGTAACCGGCGGACAGCCTCCTTATCTATACTCTCTTGATGGTGCCAGCTGGCAAAGCTCAAATATTTTCATTAACCTCCCGAACGGACAGAACAAATTTTACGTAAAAGATTCTTATAACTGTGAACCTTTAAAAGTAGAATTAACAGTTATTAATCTGATCAGCGCTATTACGCCTAATGGTGATAATATTAATGACACAATTTCGTATGCAGATTTTGCTTATAAAAAAGATCTGTCTTTTACGGTGTACGACAGATATGGCAACAATGTTTTTACCGGGACACGCTTTAACAATTACACATGGGACGGTATGTTCAGTAATAAAAAACTGTTTACCGGAACTTACTGGTACAGCATCACCTGGAAAGAGCCAGCTCTGCAGGATGCCATCATTAAATACACCGGATGGATCTTGTTGAAAAATAAAGATTAATTCAAAGGCGCACAGCCACTGTCGAGTTCAATTTAATTTAATCTTCCCTACAATTTTATGAAAAGGATCATATTTATTTTTATACTGTTATTCTTATCTTCAATTGCTTATGCACAGCGGGATACAGACCACTGGTTTGCTCCCATGGTGGTAAGTTCTTCCAACGGGTCGCCGAAACAGGCACTTTATCTTTCCACAGATAATATAACTCCTTTTCCCGTCACCATTTACAATAATAACACCGTTATTGGAACGGTTACTATCAGCAAAGGAAATCCACAGACCTTTGATGTACCCTGGAATCTGATGACAGGCCAGAATACAACGGATGCCATGAGTGTAAAAACAAGAGGCCTCTATCTTCACGGTGATTTACCTTTCTTTGCTACCTACAGATTTTCAGAAATCAATCACGGGGAAATCTTAACATCAAAGGGAAAAGCTGGAATCGGAACGAAGTTTTATGCAGTGTATTCACCATTGATGAACAATCAGATCAGTCAGAACTTCACTTGTGGTATTCTGGCAACAGAGGACAATACCCAGGTTAAAGTTTCCGGATATGCCATGACTACCTGGTTTTATAATAATTTCAACGGACTTACCCATCCGAGTATTACAATTACTTTGAACAAAGGGCAGTCTTATATATTGGCAGGTTATGCCAATAAACCCGGAAATAAAGATGGTTTTATCGGAGCTAAAATAGAATCTACAAAACCGGTATCAGTAACCAACGGAAATTACCACGGTCAGTTTGGGCTGGCTCCCCCTTATAACGGAGAGGACATTGTGATGGATCAGTCTGTTCCTGTAGAACGCCTTGGTCAGGAGTTTGTTCTTATTAAAGGAATGGGCAACCTTCTTCCAGAAATCGAAGGCGCTATCATTGTTGCTACTGAAAATAATACGGAAATCAGACTGAACAACAACCCTACTCCGGTTGCTACTCTGAACGAAGGACAATATTACCGTGTCAGTGCAATGAATTATATCGTTAACGGGCCATCCCATCTCAATATGTATGTCAAAGCATCAAAAAATGTGTATGTTTATCAGCTTCTTTCAGGCATTGCAGATAATGACGCCACAGAAGGTTTTAATTACATTCCTCCTTTGAATTGTTTTCTTCCCACTGTTATTGATGAAATTGGAAAAATTGGAGAAATGCCCTACTATACGACATTCAACCCGCCACTTTCTGTAAAGCTCAATATCCTGACACAGGCAGGCGCCGGAGTGGCAGTAAATGGGGTAACACCTGCAGCGGCACAGGGACCTTTTCCCGTAACCGGAACTTCAGACTGGGTTTCTTACTCTATTCCCAATATATCCGGAAATGTTACGGTAACTTCCAACAAAGCGGTTACAGCCGGGATTATTGGAGGCAGCGGAAATCTTGGCTACGGAGGATATTTTGCAGGTTTCAATTCCATTCCGGTAATCAGTAAATCCGCCGGAGAATGTGTTCCGGGAATTGTTTTAGAAGTAGAAAGCGGTTTTGACCATTATCAATGGAATCTTAACGGCACTCCTATTCAGGGTGCGAACAATAATACCTATACTCCTACCCAAGCAGGAAATTATACCGTATCAATTACTAAAAGCACCTGTAATCCTCTCACAACATATCCCTACAAAGTATACACCTGCATTGTCAATACTGTAAAATCAATGAATGTCTGCAGCGCCGGAACTCCTACCGCCATCACTCCTGCATTCTCCAATTCTACACAGACTCCCGTACCAGGAACAGTACAGATCATTGCTCCTCCGGTGAACGGGACTTTAACAGTAAATCCTGCAACAGGAATTCTTACTTATACTGCCAATGCAGGAACAACCACGGATACTTTCACTTATAAATTCTGTGGAAACGACCCGGATTTTACAGATTGTGAACAGGTAAAAGTCAATATAACAGTACAGCCTCTGATTTTAACGGATACGACTGTAAAAACCTGCGAGACCAACGGAACTGGTATTTTTGATCTTACTACAGCTCCTGTAGGAGGACCAACCAATGCCATCAGAAAATATTATCCTACCATGGCTGACTTAAATGCAGGAACCAATGAAATTATTCCTGCCAATGCATATCCATCAGCTGCTCCTGCGACAGTATTCGTAAAAGTAACTACAGTAGAAGGCTGTACTGCTAATGCTAGAATTACTCTTCAATTTTATCCTGCTCCGAATGTGCAGAATGCAAATCTTAACGGATGCTTTGTTCCAGGCAATCCTAATACGGGAACTTTCGATTTAACTACAGCTCTTGTTACGACCACGGCTCCAGTGACAAAGAGATATTATCCAACTCTCGCAGATGCCACCAATGGAACGAATGAAATAACTACTCCTACCGCTTATATTTCTTCAAACACAACAGTTTACGTAAAGATAATTACAGGCAATGGTTGTTTTGATTTTGCCCAAATTACTTTAACTGTGATTCCACCCAAGCCTTCTGCTCTTCTGGTGGATCGGTACATATGTCCGGATGCACGCGTTACATTGGATGCCGGGCCGGGCTATACCTCTTATTTATGGAACACAGGAGCAACTACTCCATCTATCACCGCTTCCATAGGTAATTATTGGGTAATCCTGACTTCCAATGGATGTGAAACGAAACAGTTTGTAAAAGTACTATCTGTTCCTGTTCCAAAAATTAAAAAGATAGAAACTACAGGAAATACGGTTACACTTACTGTAGAAGGCGGTACACCTCCTTACCAATATTCAAGGGATGGAATGATATGGCAGGATTCTAATGTCTTTACAGGCCTTCCAAGAGGTAAAAATATTTTTTATGTGAAAGACTCCAGCAACTGCCACCCTGTAGAAGTACAGATTCTGGTTCCAAATCTTATCAATGCCATTACACCAAACAGTGACGGCATCAATGATACTCTGGATTATTCAGAGCTTGGATTTTTGAAAGATCTGAAGTTTGATATTTTCAACCGATACGGACAGCTTATTCATTCATCCGATAAAAATAATAACTTAAAATGGGATGGCACCATCGGAGGTACTCCGGTAAACAGCGGCACCTATTGGTATGAAATAAAATGGACTGATCCGGATACCCAAAAACTGGTTTCCTACACCGGATGGATTCTGGTAAAAAACAGAAATTAATTTCCAGATCAGGATTGTACTATTTTTTGTTTAAAAGACTGTCTCATTTTTTGAGACAGTTTTATTTTTCACCATTCATCAGATTGGATAATAATCTGATATTTATGCTGCACCTTTTATTTTTGCTCCATTCTTAGCAGCTTCCATTTTCTTATTATTCCTAAGCTCACGTTTCATTTTGCGGTAGTCCCAGGGAGCAACCGCATTGATATCCTGCCAAAGGCCTATCTTTTTATTCTTAGCATTTTCCTGGATCTTACCCAAAGAGGCATCTTTGGAATAAGAAAAATACCACCATCCCAATCCGGCTTTGATAAGCTCTCTGGAAAGATATTTTCCATCGTCATAGTATACTTTCGCAATGGATCTTCCATAGCGGTCTGTATTGGTTTCAACAAAGCTTACCGTTTTCCCGAATACCTGAGCAGAAGTAAACTGTTTTGCATTTTTACCGAACGCCTGCCCATTTTCCGGACAATCGACTTCAGCCAATCTCAGTTTTTTTTGCTGGTTGCCTTTTAACAGTAAAGTAATGGTATCTCCGTCTGAAATTTTAATCACTTTTCCGGTCGTCTGTGAGAATAGAAATACAGGGAAAAGTATGTACAGCAGCATTAATCGTTTCATGAGGCAAATATAGGGATTAGTGGGGCTTGTTTAATGAAAAAACCTCGCGTTTTGCGAGGTTTTTAATATTGAATTGAGTTATTTGTTTTTTCACCTCAAAGTCGGGAGACTTTGCGGAGCGGGATTCTAATAATTTTACCAGTTAAAAGGCATTGAGACATAAGTATTTTCAAAAACATTTAAAGGTAAAGTTTCTTCTGTTTTTAAATTCATTTCACTATTTTTAACTATACATACTTTAAGCAGTTCTCCTCGATGATGATAACCATTTAAAATTAATGCATGAATACCATTGGTGTCTAAAATCCTGATAAACGCTTTAAATTTATCAATATTGTCAGTTAATTCCAGAAAACTTAAATTGATATCAGTATAAGATATATTTTCATCAGTAACGATCTGAACAAAACGTTGTCCGATATCGTATGCGGTTAGGTTTTTAAATTTTTTATGTGCAATTACAGGACTGGTTTCCAAGCAATCCAGATATACTTTTCGCCCTCCTGATAGGTAATTTCGGGTATGCAGCTTAGCATCTGGTAAAACGTCAATATTACTTCTCCTGAAAGCTCTTTTCCATTCATCTATCCTTAATAAAATGCCTACATCAGCATATTCCCACAGAAAAGAATAAATTTTTTGATTAGAAAAAAGATCGGCCATTCGAATTCCATTTCTTTGACTATAAAATAACCAAAAGCTATCGTAATTGAGGAATTCACAATTAAAAAATTTTGACAGATAATAATTATTGGAATCTATATAGGATGTCATAAAAATTTAACTGAATATAATCTTATAAAAATATTTGTTTCCATTTTAGATTAAAAAATAAAATACCATGGACAGATGATTGCAGATCCCAAAAGAGGAAAAAAAAATTAAACTTTTTAAAACAAGATAAGTCTATGGTTATTAACCCGGTAAAGGTAATAAAAAAGAAATCAGGAAAATTAATTAAAAAATATTCTTCATTTTCTTTTTTTATTCCAAAAAGAATTGCAACTTTGCAGCCCTAAAAACGATGTAAATTCGTTATTAATAACACTCTCGGGGCGTAGCGTAGTCCGGTCATCGCGCCTGGTTTGGGACCAGGAGGTCGCAGGTTCGAATCCTGCCGCCCCGACTTAAAAAAATTTAGGGTGCGTAGCTCAGCTGGATAGAGCATCTGCCTTCTAAGCAGACGGTCAAAGGTTCGAATCCTTTCGCGCTCACATAAAGACTTACTGGAAACAGTGAGTCTTTTTTTATTCCCTCAAACAATCAATGATTAACCATACTCAATAGAGCATCCCGATTTGTAATCGGGACGGCAAAACTTCGAATCCTTTCGCGCTCACTTAAAGACTTACTGGAAACAGTGAGTCTTTTTTTTTACTACCCATAATTATTACAAACAAAAAAAGAAAATAGAGCATCCCGGTTTCAATCAGAACGGCAAAATTTCGAATCCTTTCGTGCCCACATAAAGACTTAGCGGAAATATTGAGTCTTTTTATTTCTCCTCAGATCCGGGTAAAATAAACCGTTTTAGCATCGAACTATAAAAAACAGCCTAAGGCTATGATTTTTAAATATGTACAATTAATCGAGAAGCAGTCATGAAAAATTAATTAAAAATTATTCCTGATTTTATTTTTTTATTCCAAAAAGTATTGTACCTTTGCAACCGCAAAAACGAAGTAAAATTCGTTACTGATGACACCCTCGGGGCGTAGCGTAGTCCGGTCATCGCGCCTGGTTTGGGACCAGGAGGTCGCAGGTTCGAATCCTGCCGCCCCGACTTAAAAAATTTAGGGTGCGTAGCTCAGCTGGATAGAGCATCTGCCTTCTAAGCAGACGGTCAAAGGTTCGAATCCTTTCGCGCTCACAAAAACCTCACAATTTTTATTGTGAGGTTTTTTGTTTACAATTTTATTTTACAATCCAACAATTTTAATGAATCAAACAGGATAGAGCATCCCGATTTCAATCGGGACGGCAAAACTTCGAATCCTTTCGCGCCCACATAAAGGCTTATTGGAAACAGTGAGTCTTTTTTGTTTTTATTATTTCTCAAAATCAGTAAACAGTATAAAAAAATCAAAATTTACTTTGCCCCAAACTAAAAGTATTTTATCTTTTTCCTAAAAATAGAGATAAATCCTATTTCAAAGACGAAGCATTGCCAAACTGAAACAAAGGGAGGGCTTGTTGTTCATAAGTAGTTATAAAGCTGATTTAACTGTTAAATGGAGCTTCACATTCTGGATGAAACCAAAGTTTCATCAATATTATCTAATAATAAAAAAATTAATTTAATGTTTAAGCTAGAAAATATGAAATAGCTAAATGCAAATTATACATTCTTAAAACTAATATAATTTAAATCAATTATTTCATTTAAATATTAAATTTCAATAAAACAGAATTAATATTTTTTCTAATATATTTTTTTGATATTATAAATAAATTAATACATTTGTGATGTTATTACAAATAAACAAAGCAATTAATTCAACTTTACACAATTATGAAAAAAATTTTATTTACAGCAGTATTATTAGCTGGAACAACATTAGGATTTGCTAAAGGCAACGTTGAAAAGTTTAATATTTCTTCCAACAGTAAAGAGCTATTATCCTTGAAAACAGCAACTGTTAGACTAAACTCCCTTGAAGAAGCTCAAAAAATCTATGGTATTTGTCATACAACTGTAATTACACCAGGTAGTACAACTTACACTGAAACCGATATGATGGGGAATGTGTGGGAGGTGACAGAGTATTATTGGGATGTGACTACTTATTGGTATGGCTGTTAAGCAAATAATAATTTAATCTAAAGGGCTGTTTAACTATTAGGCAGCCCCTTTTAATTAAAAAATGATCATATGAAATATATCCCTTTTATTTCAGTATTCCTTTTGAATTTTATGAGTGCACAAAATTTAAAAGTTGAATATGATGCAATAATTAAACTTCGCACATTGGATGTCAATACGTCACAAGCATTTAAAAATAAAGTTGATGAAGAGTTAAAAAAGCCACAAAAAGAAATTTTATATTTCTTCGATGGAGATACTTTTTTCAAAAATATTTTAAAAGAAGACATAACTATTGATGGAGATAAAAAAAAAGTTGATGAATATACTACTATGAGAAAAAAAGAAAGTTTTTCATTTCCTAAAATCAAGATTTATCATAAAAGAGGAGATAAAGGATTTTACCAATATCAAAAGATGGGGGATGAAGAATTTTACCATTACTCTATTCCCAAATTTGAAAAGATTGATTACAAAGATGAGGTTGAATATATTGAAAAATATAAATGTAAATTAGCAGAACTATTAACTGATAAAGGACAAATAATTAAAGTATGGTATACAGAGGATATTCCGACAAGTGCAGGTCCGTTTGTGTATAATAATCTGCCTGGCTTAGTATTAAAGGTTGAAACTGCAACCCAGTTAGTCTATGCAACAAAAATAAGTAACAATGCAACCAAAGAGGATTTTGAATCAATAAATCCTAAATTAAAGGTTTTAAATGATGATGAATTTTTTAAGAAAAAAGAAGAATATATTGAAGAAAGTAAAAAGGTTAAAAAGACTGAAAAAGATGTTCATTTATAATGAATTCCAAATATTTAATAATTGCTTTTTCATTGTTGTTTAGTTTTTCTTTTTCACAAAACATTAGTATTAATGTAAAAAACAGTAATGGAAAAGCTGTAGAAGAGGCTAATGTGCAGCTTTTAAAAGGAGAGAAAACATTATCTTTTCAAAAAACAGATAAAACGGGTAACTGTATTTTTCAGCTCCCTGAAATAGGAGTTTTTTCATTAAAATTCACTTCTATATTTTACAAGACAAAAATTGTCAATATTGATACCCGTGAAAAGTTAAATTTTGATGTTTCTTTGGAATCTCAAATAACAGTAATTCAAGAAGTAGAAATTAAATCAAGACCCAAAATAGCAAGCGCTAAAGAAGACACCATTACATTCAATTTAAAAGCAATAAAGGATGGCACCGAAAGAACCACGGAAGATTTGATAAAAAAGCTTCCTGGATTAGATATTAATGAGAGTGGAAAAGTAACCTATAAAGGAAATGCTATCGGGCAAGTTCTTATAGAAGGAAATGAGTTTTTTGGGAAAAACCACAAAATGGCAACACAAAATATTTCTGCTGATATGGTTGAAAGTATTGACCTTTGGCAGAACTTCACTACAATAAATGGAAATAGGTCAAAAGCTCTTAATTTAAGACTAAAAGAAGAGTATAAAAGAAAGATAACAGGCAATACCGAGAGTAATTACGGTACTAAAAATTCATATTTAGGTCACACAAATCTGTTTAAGTTTGATAAGATGGGAAATTTAGCATTTATAGCTGATGCTAATAATATTGCAAAAGACCCTATAAACTTTATGGATTTTTATGAGATGAATACCCAGGAGGATATAGATAATTCAGATACAAAAAGTAATATTGATATTCCTAGCTTTTTAAATAACGATGGTAAAGTTAAATCTAAGGATAATCAATTTGGAGCCTTACAGTATTCTAAATCAAAAAAAGATTTTAGTATAACAGCGTTTTCTATTTTAAACAATGCTCAATTAAATAAATCCTCATCCTCGCAAAGAATAGTGTTTGATGGACAACCATTGAATTTTAATTTTTCAGAACAAAAGACAGAGAATAATAAAGGGCTCTTTGGAACTACACAAATAAAGTTCAAAAAAATTTTTTCTGATAATAGTTTTCTTTATTATAATTTCGGGTATAATCCAACTGAAGATAACTTCAGTCAAAAAATAAGTAGAACGTCTTCCGAACCCTACTTTTTTGATATCCAGAACAAAATAATTAATAAAAGTATAAGCAATTATCTTTCATGGAATAAAGATGTTTCCGGAATTAAATTAATACTTGCTTTTAATCAATTGAATGAATCTTATAAAGGATACTTGGATATTGGTTCAAATAATAAATTGTTTTTAGGGGATACCAACGCTCTATCTCAGCAGTTTTCAATGAATTCAAATAAATATGGACTGGATTTTTATTTAAAGAATAAGAATAAGGTTGTAAATGTTAATTTTCATTCTGGATTTTCGTTTAAAAAGGATGATTCTGAACTTATAGAACTATCAGAAGAGGTGCCTGAAAATAGAGTTTTAAATATTTATCATTATATAAATGATTTAAATCTTTATAAGCAGTTGGGAAGGTTTGATTTATCTGCCTCAGTTAGTTCTAATTTTTTAAAGATTAATAAATTTAATGAGCATTATTTTGAAAAGAAAATAGGTCTAAGATACAGCCCACTTACAAAAGCAATTAATGAATTTGGAATTGAATATAGCTCAAGATTTGAAATACCAAATTTAAAACTCTTACAATATAACCCATTATACACTCGGAATTTGTCATTTTTTAAAAATTTTAATATAACTCCTGATTTACTAAGTAAAGTAGACAGTTATAAATTATCTTGGCATAGAACTTATTTTGAAAAAGGAAGTAATCTTTTTTTTATGTTGATGTACAACAAAACAAAACCAAGCTATACAACAAACCTAATAAATTATGGGACATTTTCAGAGATTGACAATGTTATTGGCAAATATAAAAATCGATTAATATTTCTTTTATCTAATGACCAAAGATTTAACACAAACTATGTATTGAAAACAAAACTAACTGGTGTTAAAACTGAGGAGGTAAACTTTATTAATAGTAAAGAAAATATTTCTATTGTTAAGAATTTTGAATTATCTCAAAAACTGTCTACAAACTTTAAAAATAAGCCATTGCAATTTGATTTGGGATATACTTTCAGTAAAGGGAGTTTTGAACAAAGTTTTTATAATACTACCTCAAAGCAAGATAATTTAAAACTATCATTTGGAATAAGGGCAAATATTAGAAAAGAGTGGATTGGCAATGTACTAGGTGAATATTTAATTCAAAAAACAGAACAGAATACACTCCGTGATTTTTTAATAGGAGGTCAAGTCTCTTATAGAAAGGGAAAATCAGATTTTGAATATAATTTACAATTTAATAATATTTTAAACTTAAATTCATTTGAATATATTAATAACTATACAAGTCAGTTAGGTATTGAAGAGGTGTCAACAACTTCCTTACATGGATATATACTTGGGGGGATCAAATATAATTTCTAATTAAAGACTTAAAGATGAATAAAAACATTTGAATTTGGATATTTTTGAGTATTAAAACCTTTAAGTTAAGTTAAAAACTCATTAAGCTATTATATACATTTTCCTTTTTATCAATCCCGTTCCAAAAATAAGAAATCCATATAATATGGTAGTATTTACCTTCTAAGCATAGCAAAACTTCGAATCCTTTCGCGCTTACTTAAAGACTTATTGGAAACAGTGAGTCTTTTTTTTATTCCCTCAAACAATCAATAATTACTGAATAGAGCATCCCGATTTCAATCGGGACGACAAAACTTCGAATCCTTTCGCGCTCACTTAAAGACTTACTGGAAACAGTGAGTCTTTTTTGTTTTAATACCCACAATTATTACAACCGAAAAAAAGAAACAGACAATCCCGATTTCATCATTATGTATTGAAAATAATAAGTTTATTACCCGGATAGCTTATTCTTCCTTTTGAAAAAAATCAATGTATAGTTTGTATAAAACATCTCATTGTAATCCTATCTGATATCTGATGTATTTGATATAATGTTGATTTTTCATCAGTAGATCTATTTTATATCTACTATAAAGTAGGATTTGCAGTGTTAATTCTTAGTAAAAAACACAGGGAAAGAATGACTCACCCTTATTAATAAATTATTTTCTATTTCTTGATGACATCCTTGCGCAAAAGCAAACACAGCAGCCACAACATAACAAAGCCTATCTACAGTACTTACACACTATGGACATACATCATGCATACAACATAATAAGCAACCCTACATATAGCAAAAAACAAAAATGATGTATTTATGATGTATTCAATTATTCTTCCTGTTTGTTTTTTTTTTTGAAATTGCAGACAAATTACTGATTCTAAAACACAAATAGATCAAAAAACCTTTATGATGCCAACAGGTGGGATTAATAGTCCCACCCGTTTTTTTAAATGGCATTATGCTGAATGACAATAATCAATGCACTGCAGATTATATCCTAATGAATTCATTTTATCTTGTATCCATCTCATTCCTGTATTATCTTTAATTCTACAACCATGAACACATTGAAAAACTTTGATAGAATAATCTATTGCCTGATTTTTACATTTTGTTGTTCAAAACTGTTTCCACAGCACTATAATGCACAGCAAATAGATACTTTACTTATAAAAACCAATGAAGAACTCAGAACGAGATTGTCTAACAAGGATCTTATCATCTGGAATCAAAAAATTATAAAATCAGCCATTCAGAATAAATATCCTAAAGGAGAAGCCTGGGGTTATGCCAATATTGCGAATCGTCTCTGGCTGATAGGAGAATTTAAAAAGGCCATAGAATATCTGAATTATGCCGAGGAAAAATCAAAAAAGCTTAATGACGACTTTCTTACGGGTAAAATTATTCAGGAATATTCACAGGTATACAACAGAATGAATCTCCCCAAAATGGCTTTAGATTATAATTTGAAAGCCATGAAATATGCTTTAAGATTAAAAAAAGATAATCAGGACTGCCGTTTTTTTTTACGGTATGTCTATTCAACCCGATCGGTCTATTTCGACGGAATTAAACAGCACGATTCATCATTCGCCTATCTTCACAAAGCGATGAAAATAGACCCTAATCCTTTAGATGTATCCCACATAGCCAGTCATTATACCAAATACAACTGGAATCCAGATTCGGCCAACTCTTATTTTAAAAAAGCCTTTGACCTGTTAGAAACCCAACGGTTTAAGCATAATAAGTACCAAAGAGCAGCAACCTTATATGATTATGGCATTTTTATGCAGGTACAGAAAAAAAATAACGAGGCTATTGATGCTTTCACACAATCTGTTAAACTGGCAAAAGAAGTCGACAGGCCTCAGCTGGTTTTAAATGATTACAGATCGCTTGCCTCAGTGTACAAAGCACTAAAAAAAACTGACAAAGAAGTTGAGTATTTAAACAAAGCATCCTCACTAAATGATAGTATAGACAATAACTTAAGCAGCGCTATTACATTATCTTTTAATAAAATAACTAAAGAAGATGAGGAAGAAAAAAAGAAAACAAAACATCAAGCTGCTTTGTGGTATGGAGGGGGCTCATCGGTAATCGTTATTGTATTGTCTCTTTATTTTTATCTGCAGATTAGAAGAAAGAAAAAAAAGCTTGTAGAAAGCAAAAAGATCATCCTTCAGCAGGAAGAAGAAACAAAAACTCTAAAGAGAAAACTCAGTGAAAATCATGAGCAGATCCTCCAGCTGGCAAAGAAAAACAGTGTTGGCTTTTTATCACTATTTCAGAAAACTTATCCTGAAGTCTGTCAGCAGCTTTTAAAAATCAATCCTCGTCTTTCTCATTCTGATTTATCTTTCTGCGCTATGATATGGTTAGGATTCTCTTCAAAAGAAATTGCACAATATTCTTCAATGGAGCACAGATCTGTACAAACAAAGAAATACCGTCTACGCAAAAAATTATACCTTGATGCAGAAAGTGATCTCTATCAATCTCTCAAATCAATATCTGAAACCGAATAATTTTAATGGAACACAAACAGCTGTTTTCATTAACTCATAAATACGATAGTGATTATCTGTAAACGGGTTTCATCATGACATTATACTAAAAATCCCTCAATTACAGTTGAGGGATTTTTATTGCTTACATTCTGATTTTATTTCAGTCTGTATGTATTTCCATTCCAAAGGTAAGTTTTGGAAGAATGTTTTTTCTTCTCTCTGTCTTTCTCGTCTACTTCCATATCTTCCACTTTTAAGATAAATGCATTGGGAATTCCTCCTTTATCATTTGGAAAAATATATTCTTCACTGTGATAAAAAGCACCGGCATCACCCACATTCATCAATTGCGGAAGGGCAATCAGTTTTTTATCTTTAAAAAGAACATACTGATCATAGCCGGCTATTCCACACGCTTCTCCGGAAACTGAAGCTTTAAGAGTAAATTCAACATTTTGAAGCTTGTGACCGCTTTCTATATTGAAAGATCCGAAACTAAGCTCCTCTCCTTTTCCGGTATCAAAATATACCTCATCCATAAGTGTACTTCCTTCCATCACTTTGATTCCGGCAATATTCTGCTTTTCAGTCTCATTGAATTCTTTGTTCTTCCTGTCAATTGTTTTGGAAAGCCCAAAAAGGAAATCGTACCCGTTTTTATTGCGGTATCCTACACAAAGATTACCACCCCAGATATATCCTTCTACTGTATTTTCTCCTTTCTGATAGGAGATTTTGTACCAGTTGGCAGCTCTTTCTCCCAATTTCAGAACGCCTTCTTCTTTTTTAAGAATCATTATCTGCTGATTGGTATGAAGTGAATCTACAATTCTGGCATTCACTCCCGGATCCAGTCTTACACGGGTCCAATCTGTAAAGATCTTCTGTGCTTTATTTTCTTCGAAACCAAAGATACCATCTGCATATACTTCACTTTCCTGAGCCGTAAAAAACTGCAGCATCAGTAAAAGTAAAGCTGTCCATAAAGTTTTCATATTCGTATTTTGTTTTTTTGTGTGTTATTTTTCAAGCAGAAGGCTTACCCATTCTTCACGCTGCAACTTCTTTTTAAGCTCTAGCCCGCTCTCTTTACATACTTCCAGAATATCATCTACATCAAAGAAGCAAAGGCCTGAAAGTAATAATTTTCCACCGTCATTCAATACCGAAACATAGGTTGGGATATCTGAGATCAGGATATTTCTGTTGATATTGGCTAAAATGATATCGTAATTCTCTTTCCCTAAATTTTCTGCAGTTCCCTGTTCGATATCCAGTTCTACATTATTTCTTACTGCATTTTCTTTTGAGTTTTCTACTGACCATTCATCAATATCGATTGCTTTTGTATCTCCAGCTCCCTGCTGTTTTGCATAAATGGCTAATACGGAAGTTCCGCATCCCATATCCAATACTTTTTTACCCTTGAAATCAATATCCATCATTTGCTGGATCATCAAATGGGTTGTAGGGTGATGTCCTGTTCCGAAAGACATTTTTGGCTGAATAATAATTTCATGCATTCCCGCTACAGATTCATGGAACTCTGCTCTGATCAATACTTTATCATCGATATTAATTGGAGAAAAATTCTTTTCCCATTCTTCGTTCCAGTTGATGTTTGGCATTTCTTCGAAAGAATATTCGATTTTTACGTTTTCGTTTTCAAAGATCGGAAGTGCTTTCAGCTGATCTTCGTGAAACAAATCTGTCTGGATATATCCTAAAATTCCGTCAATTTCTTCTGTAAAGCTGTCGAAGCCTATTTCTATAAGCTCTGCCATTAATATCTCATTCCAGGGTTGTAATGGAGAAATTTTGAAATTGAATTCTAAATAATTTTGCATGTGAATAATTTGCTGCAAAAATACTAATGTTATCACGGTTAAAAAAATGATGGAGTAAATTTTGGCTGAAACCGGGGATTTTTATATTTTTTTAGTGGATAAAAGTCAATTTTTTGAATAAATAAGACGGGAAGGTTTATTTGTGAAATTTTTATCCCACGGATGGCAGTGAGGCCACAGATGACTGCGTATAATATATTCAATAGGGATGGGCTTTAGCCCGTCTTAAAAATCATGACAAATTTCCCTTGGATTCAGCCAAAACTTAAATAGAAACATAAAAAATAAAGCGGGCTAAAGCCCGCTCCTATTGAATTTTATCATTCAAGCTAGATTAAAATGGTTCTTTGTAAAAGCTGTAAACATTAAACTAAACCTTGAACTTTAAATTTTAAAACCTTATTAAGGATTTGTTGAGAATATAGAACCGTTTGCGATCAGCGCTCTTCTGTTCATTTTCAGGATATCTCTTACCCATTCTGCAAAATCTTCCGGTTGTAATACTTTATCAGGATTTCCATCTGTAAGACCGCCCTGGATGCTCATATCAGAAGCAATAGTACTTGGAGTCAGCGTAATGACACGGATATTTTGTTTTCTCCATTCTGCCATCATGGATTGAGAAAGAGATACTACTGCTGCTTTTGAAGCGGCATATGCAGACATATTCGGTCCTCCTTTCAGACCTGCAGTAGAAGCTACGTTCACGATATCACCTTCTCCTTTAGCTTTCATAAATGGATAAGCCGCCTTAGCTGCATAGTACACCCCGAAAAGATTGGTTTTAATCACCTGTTCCCAAGTTTCTGAAGGCATTTCTTCGATAGAACCAAAGTCTCCGATTCCTGCGTTGTTGATCAGGATATCAATACCTCCCAATTGCTCTGCTAAAGATTCTATTCCAGCTTTTACCTGAATTTCATTGTCTACAGAAAATACTGCATAAGCTGAATGTACTCCTAATTTTTTGATTTCTTCAACCGTCATTTTAAGGTTCTCTTCGTTTCTTCCTGTAATGGCAACGTTTACTCCTTCATTGGCTAAAGCTAATGCTACGGCTTTTCCTAGTCCTCTTCCACCACCTGTTACAATGGCATTTTTTCCGTTTATATTCATAGTAATGATCTTTTCTTGATACAAAGTTACGAAAGAACATTTTTATGAGGCGGTGAAAACGCAGATTTAACTTATATTTTATACAACCACAAAAGTCACAAAAGATGATTACTATTGAGGATATTTAAAAGTTACAATCATCCTGTATAAGAGTTAACATAAGATGAAAACTTAGATTTTTATAAAACTTAAGTGCACTTCTTATATCCAAAGTATAGCTTAAAAACTTTTGTGACTTTTATAGTTTATATCAACCTCGATAAAAATTAAAACCGGCTCATAAGAACCGGTTTCAAATCTAAAAAAAGGTATAGTAAAAAAAATAAAAAGCTTAAGGAATCTGGATAGCGTTCTGAACTTCAAATTCTTCTGAAGCTGAGAATTCATTTCCATACATGTCTACAGCTTTCACCTCAACTTTGTGTTTTCCTAATGCTAATTTCTTAGGAAAATCTGCTTCCCAGATATGTTTTGACATTTCAGGATTAGAAGGTCTTCTTCCCGGAAGAATTTTCTCTGTAGAATCCCATTTGAAAACAGAAAGAGCAAAATTCGGGTCGATGGTTTCATCATATGTCATTTCTTCCCATTTTCCACCGTCTATTCTGTATTCTACTTTGTCTTTTTTGCTTCCCATGAAGAAATTGGCCAGTACTTTGGCAGAAGTTCTTGAGGAAGGAATTACTTTCGGAACATATAATTTGATCTGATAATCTTCCGGTTTTCCGGCAGTTCTGTATTTCACTTTATACTGATTGTCTGTAAAGCTGATAAAAGAATATCCTTTTGCCGTTCCGTCTCTCATGGTTGAGGTAGGAAGTCCGGCATCATCCGGTGTTCCTGAATACCAGTCGCCGCAGGTAGTTCCTACGTTATATTCGTGCAGTTCTTTGATTCCGTTCCAGCCTGCTTTTTTGCCGTAGAAAATCTGCTGCTGGATATGGGTATGTGCTGATAAAAGCAATACATTCTGGAAAGGATTTAAGAAATCAAATAACTTCTGACGGTCGGCATTTCTAAAATTGTCTTCATTGTTATGTTCCAACGGAATATGGAAAGAAATGACGATCAGTTTGTTCTTATCAACCAGTTTCAGATCGTTTTCAATAAACTGAAGCTGGTCTTCACGGAATCCGCCCCAATATCCTTTACCGTCTCTCGGATCCGGGTAAAGAATATCATCCAGAATGATGAAATGTACATTACCATAGTTGAAAGCGTAATTGGCCGGACCAAAGTTCGATTCAAATGTTTCATCGGAAAGCTTGTCTTCTTTTGCATCATAATTCATATCATGATTTCCCATCACATTATACCAAGGCAGTCCAACTTCTTTCATAACGTCTGCATAAGGTTTCTGAAGGCTTAGATTATCACCTACCAAATCTCCCAGACTGATTCCCAGTACTGCATTTTTCTTAGTATTTTTCACTTCGTTTACGATTCCTCTTTTGAAGTAATCCAGTTCTTTTTCTGTGTAAGGCTGAGGATCACCGAAAACAAGGATGTCAAAATTTTTGTTCTCGTTTTGCTTATAGAGCGGGAAGTTCAGTTCTTTGGGAAGTTCTCCTGTGGGCGCAACTCCTTTGTATTTAAACTCTGCCGGAGACCCTTTTGGTTTATGATGATAATAAAACTGTGGAAGATTGTTTGCATTTAAAGCAGTCTGATATCCTGAAGGTTTGATAACAAAAACAGTCTGATCTTCCTGAACCGGAAGGCTGTATCTTCCGTTTTTATCGGTAATAACTACCTGAACCCCATTAGAAACGGCTACTCCTTCAATTCCTTTTTCGCGGTTTTCTTTCTTTTGATTTTTGTTACTGTCTTCGAATACATATCCGGCAACAGAAGCCTGTGAGAAGGCCATTGCTGAAACCAGCATGCAAGGCATAATACATTTTATATTGATACTCATAATTTTTTAAATCTTTAAATTATTTTTAAATCTTTCAATTGAAATTACTATTTATTCCACCACATTTTCACATTGATATTATCTCCACCCATGGATTGTACGGCTGCATCATAGTTATCCGCATTCATTACTTTTGTAGCGGTAGGATACATGAATCTCACAGGCATCTGTCCGCCGTTCTGAAGTCCGCCGTTATTTGGAAGTACCGGAAGTTTCGTACGTCTGTACTCATACCATTGCTGATGATCAACAAAAAACAGGGAAATGTATTTCTGAAGCATAATTTTTTCCAGAGAACCGTCATACGCCACTTTAGGATTACTGAAGTAATTGGCAGGAACTGTTGCTCCCCACTGTTCAATAATAGATTTCACCCCGGTTTCGTAATAGGTCTGCTGATTTCCTGCAATAATTCCTTTATTAACCAATTCTGCCAGGATAAACTGTACTTCAGAATAGGTCATGATTAAAATCTTTAAAGGTGCTTTCGCCAGGTTCTGGTTCAGGTTGGAAGGCTGATAGTTGAAAGATGTTCCCAACGCATATCCTGATGGAGCTCCTTTATAACCAAGATCTTCTCCTGATGTTGCTTTAGCTTTTGTGAAAAACATACTCAGTCTTGGATCATTGTTATCTTTCATGGCATTCACAAAGAATTCACCTGCTGCCCTGTACGCTGTAAAATCCTGTGGACGGGCGATCGGCGGTAAGTAAGGAGATATTCCGGAAAGTGGCAGAACTGCGCTGTCTGTATTGTTCTGGAAAATTGGGTATTGTGCCGGATTGTTGATAATTTCCTGAATTCTTTCATACACATTCACTTCTCCGTTCCGGCTTAAAATTCTGGTCAGTAATCTTAATGACAGGGAGTTACAGAATTTTTTCCATCCTAAAATTCCGGTCTGACTATTTGTATTGGCGTTATAAAACAGATCTGTTTCCGTTAATGCCTGATTAGTATTGAATAACGAGTTGGCTGTTTTCAGGTCATTTAACAGCTGGATATAGACATCTTTCTGCTTATCATATTTTGGTTTTAAAATATTTTCTTCAACTCTTAATGCTTCAGATAAAGGGATATCCCCAAAAGCATCAGTAAGATTGGAAGCAATCCATGCGTTCAGGACCATTGAAATAGCCAGATAATTATTATTTTGTTCTTTTGTTGCATATTTTCTAAGATCGCTTACCTGCTTAAGCCATCTGTAAGAAGTATTCCAGTATCCGTTACCACTTTTTTCATCCATATAATATCTGCTGTAGGAATTTCCTTCATTGGGAAAATCTAAAGCGACCTGCATGATATCAAAGGTGAAATCATCTGCCCTGTTATAGCCATAACTTCCCATTTCATACTGGATCGGAGCGAGAAGACTGCCAACTGAAGGGTCTTTCACTTTACTGGTATCTGTATTCATTTCATCAAAGGTTCTGTCACAGGATTGAAGCATGAAAACAGAAACTACCAATGTCAGATGTATGATTATTTTTTTCATTTTTAAAATTTTAGAATTTAAGATTTAACTGAAAACCAACTGTTCTTGCTGTCGGAAGCTGTCCCATTTCCACTCCCGGAGTGATGGTTGCATTGTCCAGTGTAGCCACTTCAGGGTCAAACATCGGGAACTTGGTCCACATCCATAAGTTCTTTCCGAAAATGGCAATGGTAAGATCATCCAGACCTATAGATTTTATGGTTTCTTTCGGGAAGGAATAGGCAATTCTTGCGTCTCTCAGCTTAATAAAATCTGTGCTGAAGCTGTTGGTCTCCACATTGGCTCTCCTGTAATAATCTCCGTAATAAGAAGATACCAGTACTCCTTTTGTGTTGGGACTGAAGGAGCCATCAGGGTTCTGAACTACTCCGTCTCCTACAATCATTCCGCCAGGGTTGTCTCTTCCCGGAAGGGTCGATTTCAGCTTACCTTGTTCAGACATTTTATGATGTGACTGAGAATATGCAATACCACCATACTGACCGTCAAATGAGAAACTGATCGTAAAGTTTTTGATTTTGAAATCATTCTGAAGACCGGCTCTCCATTTCGGAAACGCATTTCCCACTTTTTCAATATCTGCGGGTCTTGCAGGAAGCCCGTTGTCTCCGTAAATTACTTTTCCGTCCGGGTTTCTTAATAATTTAAATCCATACATATCTCCCAACGAACCTCCTACTTCCATTTTATAGAATACTACATCTCCTACGTTGGAAACAATGCCATCAAAGCCTTCAGGTAAGGTCATCACCCTGTTTTCGTTCGTAGACCAGTTTCCACCTACTTTCCATGAGAAATCTTTGCCTTTTACAGCTAAGATATCGGCAGAAAGTTCAAGACCTCTGTTTCGGATTTTTCCCGCATTAATGATCCTTTTGGAATATCCTGCTTCGGTGGGTAACGATACAGGGATAATCTGGTTTTCACTGAAATTCTGATAGGCAGTAAGATTCAGGTTCAATCTGTTTTTGAAAAGGCTGAAATCCATACCGGCTTCTATATTGGTATTTTTCTCAGGTTTAAGGGTAGGATTATTAAAAGTGGTAGGTGCTACTACACTTCCTGTAATGTTGCTTGCTGTATAATAATTGTCCAAAAGATAAGGATCACTGTCAATCCCTACTTTTGCCCATGAAGCTCTCAGTTTCCACAAGTTCAGATTATTGCTTTTCAGATTAAAAATATCTGATAAAATGAAACTGGTACTCACCGAAGGATAAAAGAAAGATCTGTTTTGCTTCGGAAGCGTAGAGCTCCAGTCGTTTCTTCCGGTAATGTCTACAAATACTTTATTGTCATATCCCAAGGTAAGCAAACCGTAAACACTGTCTACATGTTTATCTCTGGGTGCCGGATATTTAACCGGAATAGAAAGTGCGTTGGTAAGGCTGTATTCTCCTGCTGTTTTCAGTCCGATGGCCTGATAATCATTAAGCAGGTATTCATTATAACGGATACTTCCCCCTGCTGACGCTGAAATGCTGAATTTATTCCAGTCTGCTTTGTAAGAGAATAGAAGGTCGTTATTATATTCCTGGTTTTTGATAAACTGCTCTCTATAGAAACCTTTCAGGTAATTGGCAGAACTCCATGGTCTTTTGGTCGTTCTTTTTTCGTTCAGGATTTCAATTCCTGACCTCAACATTAAGCTGAAATTTTTATTAAACTGATAATCTGCCGTGATATTCCCTGTAATGGTCTTCTTTCTGACTCCATTCAGCATTTCGTAAGCAATCATATAAGGATTGTCTATGTAAGAACTGAACGGATGGATCTGATCAACCTGTTCCTGCCCCGGCTTCCAGATCGGCTTATACCACTCCAGATCTACATTGGGATTCTGGAAGATCATGAAATAGGAAATCGACTGATTGTTGTATCCCGTCGCAGGAAGGTTGTCACTGGTAGTAGTGTTATAAGCAAATTTTGTTGATATTTTTAATTTTTGGGTAAGCTGATGGGCAAATGACAACGCAAAATTGAATCTGTCGAAGCCTGTATTCGGCATCATCCATTCGTTATTAAGATAGGTAAGTGAAGATCTGAAGCTGGTTTTCTCATTGGAGCTTTCTACTGAGATACTGTTCGAGTAAGTAGAACCTGTTCTCCAGAAACCTTTAATATTATTTTCATAAGGTCTCCATAATTGTCTTTCCTTGCTCTGTCCCATTACATTAGGATCGTATTGGAAATAATATTGTCCGGCAAATTTTGGTCCGAAAGCACTACTTGTACCACCTGTACTTGGCCCGTCCGGGGAAAGGCCATAAGAGTAGTAAAAGTTTCCTGCTGTATTGGTGGCCAGTGTTCCTTGTCCGTATTCGTATTGCCAGTCCGGCCATTTCAAGACGGAATCAAAGCTTGAGGAAGAATTGAAAGTTACTCTTAGTTTTCCGTTTTTTGTTTTTCCGGATTTTGTGGTGATCATTAAAGCTCCGTTGGCAGCGCGTGATCCGTATAGTGCGGCTGCGGAAGCTCCTTTCAATACCGTTACGGATTCAATATCATCCGGATTGATGCTGTTCAATCCATTTCCAAGATCGATGGGAACATCACCTCCGGAACCAGCTCCATAGGCTGCTGTACCGGAACCTGTGGTGGAATTTCCCAATGGCACTCCATCCACTACAATAAGAGCATAGTTGTGATCCATCATAATGGATTTTTCCCCTCTCAAAGTAATTCTGGAAGTTCCCAACGGCCCTGCTCCGGCGGTCTGGATTTTAAGGCCTGCCACTTTCCCTTCCATGGATTGCGCCCAGTTGTTGTTCTGGGTTTCCTCAAATGTTTTGGCATCTACTTTTTCGGCAACATACCCTAAAGCTCTGTCGTGCCTCTTGATTCCCAAAGCAGTTACAACTACTTCATCAATTCCTTTAATGGTATCCTTTTTAGTTTTCTGCTGAGCTGCCAGATTGACACTGACGAATCCTAACAGCGACAAAACCAACAGTTTTTGTGTCTCTTTACGCATTTCCTTTTTGTTTGCGCAAAATTAGAACGACATTACCAGGATGATCTTAACATGACTTTAACGTTTCTTAAAAATTTATTAAACCATATGTTAATCAAGTCTTAACAACAATATTTAAACAACTAATAAACAAACACTTAAGCAATTAAGTATTTTTAATACGGTGGTAAGGCTGTATTTATGTATCTTTATTGTCTTGCTTTGAGATAATACCACGCAATACATATAATCAACTGATTTAAAACATATTAAAAACCATCGATTTTCAATATCTCTTTTTAATCTCTGAAGTAATTACTGGATAATTCTTAAAAATGAAAAGTCTGCCTCTTTAAAAAGGGGCAGACTTTGTAATTTGTTTATTATTGGGCATTGTTGTAAACCACCTCGTCAAAAATTCTTTGATTTTTTGACACTCCTCCGGCGGAGGTCCTTCAGTTGTTATATTTCTGAAGATTTTAAATCTATTTATTCTTCAACTGATCAGGAATATTGGTTGTTACGAACCCGATTCCCTGTTTTTTCAATTCTTCGTAAACAGCAACGTCATTTACGGTCCATGAATTGGTAATTAATCCTAATGCTTTTGCATCGGCAATCCAGGTAGGGTTTTTCTGGAAGACACTGTAGTGGTAATCCATTCCGTCTAATCCTTCTTGTTTGATCTGCTCAGGAGACAACTCACCGTTCAGATACTGAACTTTAAAGGCAGGAGCCAGTTTTTTGATCTCTTTGCAGATATTAAGACTGAAAGAAATAAATTCACTTTGAGATTCCAGCTTCATATCTTTAATCATTTTGATCGTTTTCTCTGTGATTTCATTTTCTATTTCCGGAGTTTTCGCTGGCTTGATCTCAACGATCAGCTTCAGAGATTTGTCTTTTTTCCCCTGCTTCAAATAATCTTTTAAGGTCGGGAATTTTTCTCCGTTGGATAATTTCAATGCTTCCAGTTCTTTGAAAGGAGTTTCTGAAATTTCCATTTTACCATGGTGTTCATCATGATTGATCACCAATACACCGTCTTTTGTCATTCTTACATCAAATTCCGACCCATATATTTTTAATTTCTGGGCATTTTCCAATGATTGAATTGAATTCTCTGTTGTTGGAGGCTGAGCCTGGAAATATCCTCTATGGGCAATAATCTGGGTTTGTGCTTTCATCATAACTGTACTTAAAACTGCTAACCCTAAGATAAAATTTTTCATAATATAATTTTAAATTATTAAAATAAAGTCGTGAAACTTCCTGATAAAGGTAGTTATTACAAAATAAAAACCAAAAAGACATAAAAGATTTACTGATTAAAGCTAAGTGAGATTTACCATAGCCGGCTCAATTTCTTTTATGTCTTCAGTGGTTAAGAAAGGTAAAAGTTAGAAACTGTATTTCGCACCGATCTGGATCTGGTAAGGATTTCCTGTCAGAGGAACCAAACCGCCTCCACTTACGTTTTTGGTGTATTCGTACTGCATCGTATCTTTATTAAACTTCGTCACTTTATACAGAGAAGTATTTCCGTATGATTTGTTTACACCCCATTCTTTGTTCAGAAGGTTGGCTACATTAAAAATATCTACGGAAAGTTCGAAAGCTCCCACTTTATCGAATTTAATTTTCTTGGCAACACGTACGTCCCAAACACCGTAGAAACCGTTTTTACCACCATTACGTTCTGCAATTTTTCCGTTGTATTCAGTGATATAATCTTTCAGAGCCTGTCCTACCTGTGGATCATCCAAAATAGATTGGGTAAGATTCGGGAAGATAAAAGCAAGGTCGTTGGAATCTACGAAGTCTCCGTTGATATTTCCCCCTGTTGTTGCAGAGAAACGGGTTCCTCCAATCCCTGAGTATCTGATTCCTAAAGTAAATCCTGCAATCGTAGGCGAGTTACCATAAATAACGACTTTATTACGGAACTGGTTGTCTGAATACGTCATTCTTAAATCTCTCGGATCACTCTGAATCATCGTAGACAATGTTGCAGAGTTCGCTACGTTTCCGTTGTATGAAGTATTGTCTTTGATATCAGACCATGTATAACTTGCGGTGATTTCCCCATCTTTCCAGTAACGGTAACTTGTATCCAATACGAATGAGAACTGGTTTACTTTACCATCACTTACCAATTCCAGTACTCTTCCGAAATTATTATTGATTCTTCCCTGTTTCCAGTCGAAACTTACACTGTTATTGGCATTATTGGTAATAGCTCCTGTAGGGATAAATACTCCTCTTCCGCCTTCATTAGCCAGTGTAAAGAAAGGATTGGCCACCATGTTTCTGTCGTAATAATAGTAATTGTTTCTACCTAAAGCCATATATCCTGCAATTCCTGCTCTGAACCTTTCATTGAAGAAGTGGGTATAAGAAATATTGGCTTTATAAACGATCGGGATCTTTGCATCCTTACCGGTATAGTTGATCGTTGGAATCTGCTTCTGAGAAAGTGACGGAACCGTATTGTAATCATCTCTATAGCTGTTGAAATCCGGGAACGGAACATCTTTACCCGTTACATCCACAGTAGCCAGATGCTTTCCGTCAAATACAAGGTTGTTGATGATCATATAATTGTTGATATCGGAAGAGAAAATTCCGGCACCGAACTTCAGGAAGTCTTTATTTCCTTCATTGATGTTCCAGTCAAACTGGAATCTTGGCTGGATGACAAATGATTTGATCTGATTATCGGTTCTGATTCCCATTTCATCAAACAGTTTCTGGTTGAATTCTGCTTTCGGATAACCACTGTAATCTAATCTCAAACCAGCCATTAAATCAAGTCCTTTAGCTACTTTGGTCTGGAATTGCCCATAGAGACCGATGTTCCAGATATTTGACCTGACAGACGGATCGGCCACCAAAGGAACTTCTCTATAGAATCGGTAAGGTGTCATGGTCTCAAAATTGCTCATTCCCTGGAAATGGAATCTTCCGTTCACCTCACTTCCGTATACCGATTTTGCTGTTGTATACATAAGATCTGCCCCAAACGTATATTTTACCTTATCTGTATTATAGTATAGGTTATCTACGATCTGGAACACATTATTTCTGAAGCTTTCCTGAGCAAAGCGGTGTCCGCCGATCTGAATATTCGTAGATCCCGCACTTGAAGAGACTCCTTCAACAATAGCTCTCGGTACAGGTTTTCCTAATTGGTTGTTCTGGTAACTGTCCTGGAAAGTATAAAGATACTGCGCCTTTAATTCGTTGGTTAAGTTAGGTCTCAGATTTGATCTTAAAGTCAATAATAAACTGTTATCAAGGTTTTTGTCATTTCCGTACGACTCAAAAAAATTGATATTGGTATTATCACCTAATCCGTTTTTGTTAAGATCGTAAGTAAAGTTATTTCTGAGGGTTAATAAGTTCTTTTCATTGATCTGCCAGTCTAGACGTAAGAAACCGGCATCAGAGTTTCTCACTTTATCAAAAGTTCCGAATTGCGGGCTGCTTCCTACTCCATATTTTGCTCTTGCAATATCCAGAAACTGATTAAGGGTCTGCGTGGTTGTGTTGAACCTCTTCTCATCATCCGGAGATTTGATATCAGCAATCACTAAAGGTCTTGAATCCAGCTGATGATCCCATGCTACGAAGAAATGTAATTTATTTTTAATGATTGGTCCGCCTAATGAAAACCCGAACTGGGAAGTGGAGAAATCATTATTTCTTTTGTTTCCTCTGATATCATAAGGGCTGGAAAGCCAGTTTGTTCTTAAATATTCCCAGGCACTTCCGGAAAATTTATTGGTTCCTGATTTGGTAACAGCACTTACTGTCCCTCCTCCACTTCTTCCCAATGTAACATCATATTGGTTGGTAGTGATTTTGAATTCACGGACCGCTTCAATGGAGATGGAGAATGGTGCACCGCTTCGGCTCGTTGTTGATCCTGCAGAAGTAGGATTTTTTGCTGTCATCCCGTCAATCGTAAAGTTGGTGGAAGATCCAAGCTGACCGGAAAGGTTTCCTCCTTTTCCACTTAACGGAGATAGTTCCGTAAGATTGGTGAAGTTTCGTCCGTTCACCGGAAGCATGCTGATGTTTTTCGCAGAAATTGCGGTAGCTGCTCCCAGGTTTCCGATCTTATTTTTAAGGTTTCCTGTAATTTTTACTTCCTCAATTGTCTTTTCGTTCCCCAGATCCATATTCACGGTCACCTGATCTCCGAAGTTGACATTATAACCTTCTTTTTTATCGTCATTCACAATGACCGTGTAAGGCCCTCCAAGAGGAATTTCCTTAAAAATATATTCCCCTTTTGAGTTGGTTTCCGTTTCCGTTCTGAATCCTGTAGACTCATTCACGATCGTTACTTTCACTTTTTCCTGAGCCGTACTTCCCGGTCCGGTAACTTTCCCTACAATAGAAGCCTGCGTGGTCTGTGCATAAGCCATTGTCCCAAGCCCTAAAAACAATAATCCCAGTACAATCTTTACTTTTTTCATTTCTTCCGAAGATCTATATTATTAATTTTTTGATGTTAGCCCGGAAACCTCTTTGATTTTCACAATGATAGATCATTCAGAGGTTTCTTTCAATCAGATGTGCAAAGGTATTTTGACTTTAAGAGCGGGGTGTTTAAGAAAGTTTTAACATTCTTTTAATTAAATCAGAACGTTATGTTAAATTACTTTAAACACGTGTTTTATTTTCTGTAAAACCAGTAGGTTAACACATATTAAGCATTTTTAATTTTCCCGTACTATTTTATTCTGTTATTTTTTAAATGCAATTACTTTAGTTATTTTTGCTCAAAAGATAGAAACCCAATGTCTGAAAACATTCAACAAAAGATAGAACAGCTCCGCAAAGAGCTTCACCAGCATAACGAAAACTACTACCAACTGGATACTCCTACCATTACAGATTATGAATTTGACATGCTTCTGGAGGAGCTACAGGATCTGGAGGCCAGATACCCGGAGTTTTATGATGAAAATTCTCCTACAGTTCGTGTAGGTGGTGGTGTTACCAAGGTCTTCCCCACGATTCAGCATAAATTCAGAATGTATTCTCTGGACAATTCCTATGATTTTGACGATCTGGAAGACTGGGAAAAACGAATCATCAAAACGATTGAAGATCCTGTAGAATTTGTTGCTGAGCTGAAGTATGATGGTGCATCAATTTCTATCCTTTATGAAAACGGAAAACTGTCTCAGGCGGTTACCCGTGGTGATGGTTTCCAGGGTGATGAGATTACCCCGAATGTAAGAACCATTTCAGATATTCCTCTGACTTTAAAAGGGGATTTCCCAACTCATTTTTTCATGCGTGGCGAAATTTATCTGACCAGAAAAAACTTTGATAAAATCAATAAACTTCGTGAGGAAGAAGGCCTTGATCCCTTCATGAATCCAAGAAATACGGCCAGCGGAAGTCTGAAAATGCAGGACAGCGCTGAGGTAAGAAAGCGTGGACTTTCTTCCGTATTATACCAGTTTATTTCTGATGAAGTTCCTGCGGAAACTCATTGGGAACTGCTTCAGAAAGCTCAGAGCTGGGGCTTCAAAACCTCCCAGCAGGCCAAATTATGTAAAACGATGGCCGAGGTACAGGAGTTTATCACTTTCTGGGACACAGAACGTCATAATCTGCCATTTGAAATTGATGGTATTGTTTTAAAGGTCAACTCATTACAACAACAGAGACAACTTGGCTATACGGCCAAATCTCCGCGTTGGGCTATGGCTTATAAATTTAAAGCAGAAAAAGTAGAAACAGAACTTCAAAGTGTCTCTTATCAGGTGGGAAGAACGGGAGCTATTACTCCAGTTGCTAATCTTAAACCTGTTTTACTGGCCGGAACCATTGTGAAAAGAGCTTCTCTGCACAATGAAGATATCATCAAAAAGCTGGATCTTCATGAACATGATTTCGTGTATGTAGAAAAAGGAGGTGAAATTATTCCGAAAATCGTAGGGGTAAACACAGATAAAAGAACGGAAGAAAGCAAAGAAATTGAATATATCAAACATTGCCCTGAATGTGGCACTGAACTGGTAAAAATTGAGGATCAGGCCATCCATTTCTGCCCGAACGAGCTTCACTGCCCGCCACAGGTAGTAGGAAGAATGATTCACTATGTTTCCAGAAAAGCGTTGAATATTGACAACCTTGGAAGTGAAACGATTGAACAGCTGTACAGAGAAAAACTGATTGAAAATCCTGCTGACTTCTATGTTTTAACAAAAGAACAGCTTCTTCCCCTGGAAAGAATGGCTGAAAAATCTGCCCAGAATATCATCACAGGAATTGAAAAATCCAAAGAGATTCCTTTTGAAAAGGTATTGTATGGGATCGGGATTAAGCATGTGGGCGAAACAGTGGCTAAGAAACTGGTTAAAAACTTCCCGACTATTGAAGAACTGAAAAATGCTACTGTAGAAGAGCTTTGTCAGGTAGAAGACATCGGAGCTAAAATTGCAGTAAGTATTGTCGATTTCTTCCAGAATTCTGAAAACCTGTTGATGATCGAGCGCTTAAAATCTTACGGAGTACAGCTTGAAAAAGGAGAAAGTACCAATGAGGTTCTATCCAATGTTCTGGAAGGAAAAACGTTCCTGTTCACCGGAAAATTGTCATTATTCACCAGAGAATCTGCAGAAGAAATGGTAGAAAAGCATGGCGGAAAAAATATTTCTGCAGTTTCAAAAAACCTCAACTATCTTGTAGTAGGTGAAAAAGCAGGAAGTAAGCTGAAAAAAGCTCAGGATATCGGAACAATTGAAATCCTGGATGAGCAGCAGTTTCTGGATTTGATTGAGAAACAGTAATAAAATCAAAATAATATTAAATAAACCATTAAGATATTGTCTTAATGGTTTATTTTTGCAATCAATTCTATAAAAGAATAAAAAAAATAACAAACTAATCCATGAAAAAAATCTACTTAATCATTTTGATGATTCTGTTTGCACAGTTTCAGGCTCAGACGTTAAATGTCGATACCTATTTGAAAACAAAATTGTTTACGTACGGAGCAACAAGGGATTCTACTGGAAACGTTATTACTCTGGATACAAATAATGATGGACAGATTCAACTATCGGAAGCTTCGCTGGTTTATAAAATAAATCTATCTGATCTTTCAAATGCTATTACAGGTTTATCCGTACTTACTGAATTTCCGAATTTAACTGAGCTAAAACTAACAAATCCTGATATATCCTCTAATCTGATTTTCAGTAATTATACTAACCTTCAAAAAATAATTTTTTCAGGCGGAACAGTAGGTAACGTAACGATTGAAAACTGCAATGCTATAAATACCGCACAATTTGGCAGCGCGGGAAACGTTATAAATATCCAGAACACTTCGCTACAAGAAATTTCTGTTTCCAACATTAGTGGGTTTAATATTTCCGGACTTCCTAATCTTACAAAATTATCATTGGAGAATTCAGCGATGACTTCTTTAAATTTAAGTAATCTCCCTGCGTTGGAAGAAGTAAATGTTAGTGAAAACCAATTTCTAACAAGTATTAATTTTGCAGGAGATACAGCTTTGAAAAAACTAGAATTATTTCGTAATAAACTAAGCAGTCTTTCGATTCCTAATCCTTCTTTAGTAAACTATTTAAGTATAAGCTTCAATCTTTTCCAGACTTTTGACGTAACCCCTTATACCGGATTGGTAATGTTTCTTGCTAACGACAACCAAATCACAAGTCTGGACTTTAGTTCAAGCCCTCTGATTGGAATGCTTTATATTTACAATAATCAGCTTACCACATTAACACTTAATAATAATCCAATTTTAGGTTATTTGTATGCTAATAATAATCATATAACCAATATTGCATTTGATCAGGCAAAAGGCTTAAAAGGTATTCAGGTAATGAATAATTCGCTTACGAATATTGATCTATCAAAGCAGACTATTCTGGATATTGCTGATCTTGATAATAATCTTACTTTACAGACTTTAAATCTTAAAAACGGAAAGCATAATTATCTTGGCATTGGATTTTCAAATACACCACAGCTGCAATATGTATGCACTGACCCTATAGAAACTGACTATGTAATATCGCAATTAGCATCCTATAATCAACCCAATGCTGTTGTAAATTCTTATTGTTCTTTCACACCAGGAGGCTCTTCTTATTTTATCCTTCAGGGTAAAACAAGATATGACATGAACACAAATGGATGCGACATTAATGACATGATAAAACCTTTTCAAAAATTCAATATTTTAGGGCAAAACATGGCCATTTCAAATGCGTTCGGATCTTATTCTTTCCCTCTGACATACGGAACTAACACTATCTCTCCTGTGTTGGAAAATCCTTCTTATTTTAATATTACGCCCCCTTCATTCACTACCAATTTCCCAACACAGGTAAGTCCTTATACACAGAACTTTTGTTTAACAGCGAATGGTACCCATAATGATCTGGAGATTGTTATAATTCCTATGCAGGCAGCAGTTCCGGGATTTGTTACTCAATATAAAATCTTTTATAAAAATAAAGGAACAGGAACACAATCCGGAAATATAGCTTTTAATTTTGATCATACCCGAATGGGCTATCAGTCTGCAACGACATCTCCAAGCTCTCAATCTTCCGGAACAATGAACTGGAATTTCACGAATCTTCTTCCTTTTGAAACCAAAGAAATTACTGTAACGATGAAATTAAATACACCAACACAGGCTCCACCGCTAAATGGAGGTGATATTTTACATTACACCGCACAAATCAATGGAGCTACAGACGAAACACCTGCTGACAATACCTTCACATTGAACCAAACGGTTGTTAATTCTTTTGACCCGAATGATAAGACTTGTCTTGAAGGAACTACTATTGCGCAAACCCAGGTGGGAGACTATGTACATTACCTGATCAGATTTGAAAATACAGGAACAGCCAATGCACAGAACATTGTGGTAAAAGATGAAATTGACATTACTAAATTTGATATTTCTTCCCTGGTAGCGTTAAACGGAAGCCACAATTTTGTGACAAGAATTACCAATCCGAATACCGTAGAATTCATCTTTGAAAACATCCAACTCCCTTTTGATGATGCCAATAATGACGGATATGTTTCATTTAAGATTAAAACAAAATCGACCTTAAATATCGGGAACAGCTTCAGTAATACAGCCAAAATCTATTTCGATTACAACCATCCGATTATTACCAATACTTATACGACAAGCGTTCAAAATGTATTGGCAACAGCAGAAATTGATAAGGAAAACCAGAGTATTTCTGTTTATCCTAATCCTGCAAAAGATGTTTTAAATATCAGATCCAAGCAGGAAATCATCAAAGCTGAAATCTATGATGCGACTGGAAGAATTATCAGCTCATTAAGTGTAACAGGAAACTCAATTTCTGTTTCTGAACTTTCTAAAGGAAACTATATTCTAAAAGCTTTCACCAAGGACAAAGTACTTGTACAGAAGTTTATTAAGGATTAAATTTATAAAATGAATAACAAAGAAGGCTGTGAAATCTATCACAGCCTTCTTTGTTATTAAGAATCAATATTTGCAGCTATCTTCGGAATATATATAATCTTGTTTACTTAAAAACAATAATAGTATACGGAGCGTTTTCTCCTGATTTTGGCAGAATCATCCTGATATGTTCCTTATTCTTGTAGTAATCTACATAAAGCTCTTTGGTGATAATCTTTCCTTTCTCAGTTTCCTTATATCCTGCTGCTAATATCAGTTTAAGATACTGCTCATATTCTTTTTTGTCCCTAAACTCAAACTCGATTCTGTCTTCAGATTTTTCTTCTTTATATTCAAACTTTCCGATTTTCGAGCTATAGTCTGGAGTTTCATATTCGGTTAAAAGGAAGCTTAAGCCATCTGTTCTGTCATAAAATTTGAACTGAAGCTGTTTCATTTCCTTTTTAAACTCATCCATCGTAAGTTTGTTGAAACTGTTAAGCTGTTCTAATGTGAATGTCTGTGCAGAGACCTGAATACTCAATACAACTGAAAATAATAAGAGCCCTAAAGCTTTTCTCATTGTTATTTTTATCACAAATATAAGAATAACGGTTTATGCTTCATGCTTCTTTAAGTAACGCTTTCCGGAACAGTAAAATTTCTTCCTTGTTTAATCCTTTCAAAGAAATTGTGCGTTTTGTATTGGCCATCCAGTCAGGATAAAGAATCAGTTCTACATGATTGTCATATATATGAAATTCTCTCAGAACTTCCGGGTTTCTTGTATTTCTTCGATCTGATCCAAATCTCAGATTAATACACTTACCGGGAACAATGTAAAAATCTTTAGGAAACAAAAACATAGAATTCTGATTCATGAAAATTTCAAAACTGCACCATTGAAATCTTTTACTATAGCGAAGACCTCCTTTAGTTACTGAAACAATGGTACCATTGATATTTTTAAAAACTACCGCATCCGGCTGTTTATATTTTTCGATAATTTTATTTTTCTGGCTATAAAAGAAAATTCTTGAAATGATAAAAAATACTACACCTGCCAATGGCAAATAGAAAAAAGGATCCATGAATTTAAAAGGATAGAATTACAAATTTTTAAATAAGAAAAATCAAATATTTTCTTATTCAAAGATATAACAATAACTCTTATGAAACCGGCAGTCTGAAATAAAACGTACTTCCATTATTCAGGGAACTCTTCACTCCTATTTCTCCATGCTGTTTCTCAATAAAATTCTTTGAAATTGCCAAGCCTAAGCCAGTTCCATTCTGATGTTCGCCGGGAACCTGGAAATAGCGGTCAAAGATCTGGCGGTGGTATTTTTCATCTATCCCGCTTCCGGTATCAATAATACTGAACTGAATGAATGAATCCAGCTTTTCTACTACAATCTTAATATTTTCGTCCTGAAAAGAGTGCTTTACCGCGTTAGTCAGGAAATTATTCATCACCCAGACGGTTTTATCAAAATCTGCAGTCACTGCATCATTGTCTTCGAGAAAATATTCTGTGCTGATGGAAATGTTTTTCTGCTCGGCAAGCTTTTCAACATTCTTTACAGCAGTCTGTACAATTTCTTTGGGGGAACATTTTTCTACGGTCAGTCTGATATTTCCGGATTCTACCTGGGAAAGATTAAGCAATTCTCCTGTGATATCCAATAAACGCTGTCCGTCTTCATTGATGCTCTTCAACAATTCCTGCTGCTGCTCGTTCAGTTCTCCGAACTTTTGGTTTCCAAGAAGCTGAACACCCATTTTGATCGCAGAAATCGGAGTTTTCAGTTCATGGGAAATGGTCGCAATAAAATTGGTTTTGGCAAAATCCAGTTCTTTAAAAGGGGTAATATTTCTTAGCAGGATTACCTTTCCGATATTCTTTTTTTCTTTTTCCCCTGTTTTTACAATATTGATCGGTATAATATCCTGTTCGAAATAATTTTCCTTGTTATCACGGACAATCTTAATCGGATCTTTTACCGGATGGTCGATATTTTTCAGCAGTTCACGCATCAGATCATTATTGATGGCTACTTCATGAGCCGTTTTTCCAATAATATCTTCTTTATGGAGATTGGTGATCTTTAAAGCTTCATCATTGATCATATAGATAAAATGATTCTCATCCAGACCAATCACGGCATCATGCATATTGTTAACCAGCGTTTCGATCCGTTTTTTATCCATCAGCTGCTTGGAAAGCGTGCTGCTTTCGTACTCCTGAAGCTTTTCCGCCATACTGTTGAAGGAGTCTGCCAGACTGTTGAATTCTTCACTTCCTTTAAAATGAACCCTCTCACTATAGTTTTTATCGGCAATCTGTTTAATACTGAAGGTCAATTGATTGATAGGCTCTGCGATGGTTTGTGGTAAATTGAAAAGCAGGATAAAAGCAATCAGAAAACATACGGTTCCTAAACTTACGATCCAAAAAGTGGCATTTTCTGCTGTAATAATCGCAATATCACTTTTTCGTTCTATCCCTTTCATATTCAAAGACATGATCTTCGAAAGATCTTCACGGATAAGCTTTTCTTTATGGATATCGGGAGCTTTAAGGTAGCTGTTGAAATGGAGATTCAGATTCTGCGTGGCTTCTTTTTCTCCAAATTCTGTAAGGTTCTTTTCCTGAAGCTTATTATTTTTTCGAAAATCTGCTATGGCAACGGTACTGTCTGTACTGATATTATCCAACGCCAAAAGCATATTTTTGGAAAATTCCAGGCTGTTGTAATTGGCCGTAAGGATCTTTTCAGTATCGGATTTTAATTTATTGATGTATACAGAACCTATCACTGAAAGCAGAACGATCAGTAGAAATAAAAGGCCCACGCCTAAGGTAAGTTTCGTTTTAAGTTTCATTACTTTTAAGATAAAATAATAATATCTATCTGTCTTTCATTCAGCCTGTTCATAAGGGTATAGATCCAGCTGTACCCCAACATTCGCTGCCAGAAACTGGCATGGGGCTTTCCAATGCAGACCGTCGTGATATTATGGGCAATTACATATTCCAGAATTCCGTTGTGAACACTGCTTTCTTTGATGCGGACTACTTTGGCGCCTAATTCCTGTGCTAAATTAAAATTATTAATTAAATACCGCTGTTTATCCAATGCAATTTTTTCCGGATTTTCAGAAGGCTTCTGAACGTACAAAACAGTCCATGGACTGTTATAATAGCTGGCTAATCTGGCGGTTTTACGAATAATTGTTTTGGCAATTTTCTCATTGCTGCTGATGCAGGCCAGGAATTTTATGGGCTTAAAATTTTCGGTTTTGATCTCTGTTTCCACCTTTCTTTCCACGTGGGTGGCCACTTCTTTTAAAGCCAGCTCACGAAGCTGGAGAATATGTCCGCTCTGGAAGAAATTACTCAGTGCCGTCTGAATTTTTTCTTTTTTATAGATTTTCCCTTCTTTCAATCGGGTCAGCAGCTCATCTGCGGTAAGGTCAATATTCACGACTTCATCCGCCAATGCAAGAATTTTATCCGGAACCCGCTCTGTTACTTCTACTCCGGTAATTTTCTTTACCTCTTCATTCAGGCTTTCGATATGCTGGATATTCATGGCACTGATGACGTTGATTCCGTTATCAAGAATTTCCAGCACATCCTGCCATCTTTTTTTATTTTTGGAACCTTCTACGTTGGTATGGGCAAGTTCGTCCACTAACACTACTTCAGGATGTTCATTGATAATGGCCTGAAGATCCATCTCCTCAAGGTTCTTTCCTTTATAAAAAACTGATTTCCTTTCAATTTGAGGAATTCCTTCTACAAGAGCTTCAGTTTCTTCACGGCCATGCGTTTCAATATAGCCAATCTTTACATCAATGCCATTTCGCAAAAGGGAATGAGCTTCCTGAAGCATACGGAAACTTTTTCCTACCCCTGCACTCATCCCGATATAAATTTTGAATTTTCCTTTACGGGATTTTTGAATCAGTTCTAAAAAATCTTTTGCTGATGACATTGATTTTATTCTTTTTAATTTTACTTTAAGCACTTTCCTGTGGCTAAATTCTTTTTTAAAACCAAACCGCTAAGCTTGACGTTATAAAGAAATTTCCTTTTTTAAATTCATCATTTTTAGCAAAAATGGCGTCTTTTGAAGTAAAACCTCGCGCTTCTGTACGGAAAACTACATTTTTGAAAACAGCATAATCTACATTAAGAGAATATCCGAAAGTTTGAAATCCATTAGGCGTATCTGTGCTGATGATCACCCCATTTTTATCATTATAATATTCCAGTCTTCCCGCTAATGCCCATTTGCTGTCCAATTGATATTTCATCTGAACATTCGGGCTATACCAGATATTATACTGCTCGCTTCCTTTTGATTTCTGCTCAGCACCGATATCAAATCCCAATATAGCAGAAAACTGATCCGTTATCTGAAAGCTTCCATACAAATCATGGAAGTAACGCATCCTTTTGTCCTCTTTTGCTTTATCATTCCCTATGAATGAGCTGCTGTTCAGGGTAATTTTATCAGTTGGTTTATAGGTTACCTGGTGACCAAAAGAAATACTCTGATTTCCCTCAGCCTTTGCGATACGCTGCCATCCGTTCAATACCAATCCACTTAAAAACCATTTCCCATTATCTGAAGTGTAGGAAATTTTGGCTCCGGTTTCAAAATACGGAGAGTTCTCTGCAGCTAAGCTTCTTGTCAGGTTCACATTATCCTTTCCTATGGCACTTTCCCATCCAATATGGGAAGGCATAATCCCCGCATCAATCCATAAGTTTTTATTCTTTGATAGTCTGATTCCTACATTGGCTTCATTCACGTACCGTAATGCATTTTGTTCTGCTGCCATATTATCCTGGGCATAGGTTCCGGCCATTAAAGCTACATTAGCACGGATATTTTCGCTCTGATAATTGGCTTTAACCAATCCCAGGTTAAGGTTCATTTCATTGTGCCTGTTATAGGAATACAAAAAGTTTTGACGAATATGATTTCCAGGCTCATTAAAATCATAGGTATAAAAGAGTTCTGCATAAGCGGAAAATGTCACTTTATTACTTGTTTTTAATGAATCTGATGATTGTGCTTTGGCTAAAAACAGCCCTGATAGTGCACTTATAACTAGATATTTTTTCACTTTAGTTGTATGGTGTATGAATCATGTCAAGGTTTAAAACCTAGACATGATTATCGGTTATTAAATTTATTATTTTAATTGATCCAAAGCAATGTTAAGCTTCAGAACATTTATTTTTGTGGGTCCGAAAAGTCCTAACAACGGCTTTTCCGTTTGATTATTAATTAAGCTTTTAACTTGCTCTTCTGAAATATTTCTCACTTTTGCAATTCTTTTTGCCTGGTATAAAGCTCCTTCTACAGAAATATCCGGATCCAGTCCGCTTCCACTTGCGGTAACAAGCTCTACAGGAACTTTTGCATTACCCATTTCAGGGTTATCCATTTTCAAAGTATCAATTCTTTTCTGTACAATTTCCAGATATTCTTTATTGCTTGGGCCTTTATTGCTTCCTCCGCTTCCTGCTGCGTTATAATTGACTGAAGAAGGACGGCCGTGGAAATATTTTTCAGATTTGAATTCCTGTCCGATATTGGCATAAAACTTCTGCCCTTTGTTGTAAATAACTTCTCCGTTTCCTTTGTTAGGAAGTATTTTAGAACCTCCATAAACCACTGCCAGATAAAGACCTGTAACGATCAACATGACAAGAGTTAATCTGAATGCTGAAACAATATGATTTTTCATTTTTTAAATTTTAATAAAATAAACTGATTACCAGATCAATGATTTTGATCCCGATGAACGGAACGATTACTCCGCCTAGCCCATAGATCAAAAGGTTTCTTCTTAATAATGCACTGGCACCAATCGGCTTATAAGCTACACCTTTCAACGCCAGTGGAATCAGGAACGGAATAATCACCGCGTTGAAAATAACTGCTGATAATATGGCTGTTTCAGGACTGTGAAGGTTCATAATATTCAGTTTCTGCAGAGAAGGAATAAAAGTGATAAAGAGTGCCGGAATAATGGCAAAATACTTCGCTACGTCATTCGCAATACTGAAAGTAGTCAATGTTCCTCTGGTCATCAACAGCTGCTTTCCTATTTCCACAATTTCGATCAATTTTGTAGGGTCATTATCCAGGTCTACCATGTTACCGGCTTCTTTTGCGGCTTGAGTTCCACTGTTCATCGCTACCCCAACATCGGCTTGTGCCAGTGCCGGAGCATCATTGGTTCCGTCTCCCATCATGGCCACCAGTTTACCTTCCTGCTGTTCCTTTTTGATGTAATTCATCTTATCTTCAGGTTTAGCTTCAGCGATAAAATCGTCTACTCCGGCTTTTTCTGCAATGAATTTTGCCGTCAGAGGGTTGTCACCAGTTACCATTACCGTTTTCACCCCCATTTTTCTCAGTCTCTGGAAACGTTCCTGGATTCCGGTTTTGATGATATCCTGAAGTTCAATAACGCCCCATACTTTTTCATTAACGGCTACTACCAAAGGAGTGCCTCCGTTTTCAGAAATTTTAGTTACTGCATCCTGGGTCTGCTGCGGGAAGATATTCCCGGCTTTTTCAGTCAGTTTTTTTATCGTATCGTAAGCTCCTTTACGGATTCTTGTTTCGTCAAAATCGATTCCTGAAGTTCTTGTTTCTGCAGTAAAATCGATATACGTAGGATTGGAAACCAATAAATCTTCAGGTTTTAAAGCACTTAGTTCAATAATAGATTTCCCTTCCGGTGTTTCATCCGCTACAGAACTTAATGCTGATGCTTTAATAAATTCTTCAAGCTGAATTCCATTCGCAGGGTGAAATTGAGTTGCTTTTCTGTTTCCGATGGTAATTGTTCCGGTTTTATCCAATAGCAATACATCAATATCTCCTGCAGTTTCCACTGCTTTTCCGCTTTTGGTAATCACATTTGCTCTTAATGCTCTGTCCATCCCAGCAATCCCGATTGCAGAAAGCAGACCTCCGATGGTTGTCGGAATAAGACAAACGAAAAGAGATATAAATGCCGCTATGGTAATCGGAGTCTGCGCATAGTCTGCAAAAGGTTTTAAAGTGAGGGTAACAATAATAAATGTAAGCGTGAATCCTGCTAAAAGTATGGTTAATGCGATTTCGTTGGGTGTTTTCTGTCTTGACGCTCCTTCTACAAGAGCAATCATTTTATCTAAGAAGGATTCTCCGGGTTTTGTGGTTACTCTTACTTTAATTCTGTCTGATAATACTTTCGTTCCTCCTGTTACAGAACTTTTGTCTCCACCCGCTTCACGGATGACAGGTGCACTTTCTCCGGTAATAGCAGACTCATCAATGGTAGCAAGACCTTCAATAATCTCACCATCCATCGGAATCTGATCTCCGGCTTCACAAAGGAAAATATCACCTAAGGTCATTTCAGCAGACATTTTCAGTCTTGTTTCTACCTGGAATCCCGGCTTGTTATCAAGTACCAGTTTGGCCGGAGTCTCTTCCCTTGTTTTTCTGAGGGTATCAGCCTGCGCTTTTCCCCTTGCCTCTGCAATAGCTTCTGCAAAGTTGGCAAACAGAACGGTGAAAAATAAAATAATAAATACTAAAAAGTTATAGGAAAAGCTTCCTTGGGTTTTATCACCGGTAAGGCTGAACATGCTTACGATAAACATGACAATGGTTCCGATCTCCACCAGGAACATTACCGGATTTTTAAACATAATCTTCGGATTCAGCTTTACGAAGGACTGTTTTATCGCTTCGTTGACCAAATCTTTTTGAAACAATGTTTGTGACTGATTTTTCATTTTTTTGAAAGAATTTATATCATTGTAAATCAATAGTAACCATCAAGGTTTGCCAGATAATGAGGATAGATATGGATAATATTAAGTGAACGTTTCAGTAAGTGTCAGACTAGCTTCCTAACTTTTCGGCTTCCTTAATGGTTGAATATTGATTTTAATTTTTAATGTTCACATTTATTTTGAGAAATACTGAATCTGTTCTGCAATAGGCCCTAGAGTCAATGCAGGGAAGAAAGACAACGCTGCAATCAGTAAAATCACTGCCAGAGTCATGAATCCGAAAGTTGCCGTATCTGTTTTCAGTGTTCCTGAACTTTCAGGGATATATTTCTTCTGTGCCAACAGACCTGCAATGGCTACTGGTCCAATAATCGGGATAAATCTCGAGAGTAACAGTACAATTCCCGTTGAGATATTCCACCAGGGTGTATTGTCTCCCAACCCTTCAAATCCGGATCCGTTATTCGCTGCGGAAGAAGTAAACTCATACAGCATTTCACTGAAACCATGGAAACCTGGGTTATTCAATGTTTTTGCCCCAAATTCCGGGAGATAAGCCGTTAAAGCGGTTCCTGCAAGAATCAGGAAAGGATGGAATAAAGCGACGATCATAGCAATTTTCATTTCCTTCGCTTCAATCTTTTTACCCATAAATTCCGGCGTTCGTCCTACCATCAGACCACTGATAAACACGGACAGAATGATAAAGATAAAATAGTTCAGAATTCCGACTCCACAGCCTCCGTAGAAGCAATTGATCATCATCGCAAGCAATTCATTCATTCCCGAAAGAGGCATTGTACTGTCATGCATTGAGTTCACTGATCCTGTTGAAATTACCGTTGTAGCAATACTCCAGTAGCCTGACGCTGCACTTCCGAAACGGATTTCTTTACCTTCCATAGCTCCCAGGCTGTTATCTGTTCCCATTTTTGTGATCAAAGGATTTCCTCCTGTTTCATTCACTATATTCGGAATGGTAAGTGCCAGAAAACCGACCGTCATTACCGTAAAGATTACCCATGAAAGTTTTCTTTTATTCAGATAAAATCCCAGTGCAAATACCAACGCAAACGGAATGATCATCTGAGCGATCATCTCTGTCATATTGGTCATATAATTCGGATTTTCAAGTGGGTGCGCAGAGTTGGCTCCGAAAAATCCACCTCCGTTAGTTCCTAAGTGTTTGATCGCAACAAATGCTGATACCGGACCTCTGGAGACATCTGCTTTCTGGCCTTCCAGTGTTATAATATGATCTTTTCCTTCGAATGTCATCGGACTTCCGTTAATAGAAAGTACTAAAGCAACAATTACACTTACCGGAACCAGGATTCTGACCATTGATTTGGTGAAAAAATCGTAGAAGTTCCCAAGTTCGGTACTTGTTTTTTCTTTAAAAGCCTTGAAAAGGACAGCCATTGCCGCCATTCCCGTTGCAGCCGTAACAAACTGTAAAAACATCAGATAAAGCTGGCTCAGATAACTTACTCCTGTTTCTCCTGAATAATGCTGTAAATTACAGTTTACTAAGAATGAAATGGTAGTATTAAAAGCCAGATCGGGTGACATATTCGGGTTTCCATCAGGATTTAAAGGAAGCCACGCCTGATTCATTAAAAGAAGGAAACCTATGATGAACCAAACCAGATTGATCGCCAGCATGGCATACATATTCTGTTTCCAGTTCATCTGGCGGGCAGGATTAATTCCCGAAACTTTATAAATTAACTTTTCAATGGGTTCAAAAACCGGATCCAGAAAAGTCTTTTTGTATCCGTACACATTAGCTATATATTTCCCTAAAAATATTCCGATAACTAATGTGATAGCAAACATTGCTATAATGCCTAAAATCTCTGTATTCATGACTAATTAAAATTTTTCAGGTTTCATTAAAACATAACAGATATACACGAAGGCAAGTATTGAGAGGAAAAATAAACTCCACATAATTTATATTCTATCAAAAAATTCAACTGATTTATACAAAAGCCAAAACAATACTGCAAAAAGCAGAATTAAACTTATGAGCATCATATTTTAATCATTAGGGTTAAAAGGGTCAACAATACGTACGATACAATCAGCAGACTAAAAGTCGAGTGCTCCCGTTTTTTAAACGTTTTTCTTGAAATTGTCATTTTTAAATATTTTATTCGAAGACTATATGCCAAAAGAAATTCCATTTTGAAAATCAAACATTTACTTAATTGATTAACAATATATTATAACAAAACACAAAACTATATAAAAACAGAAAAGCCTATCAAAATGATAGGCTCTTTATTAAAATGATAAAAGGTTTATTTTAATCCGTATTCTTCAAGTTTACGGTACAATGTGGCAATACCGATTTCCAGTAAACGGGCAGCTTCTGCCTTGTTACCTTTTGTATACTGTAAAACTTTCTGTATGTGTATTTTTTCCAGTGATCTGATACTTAAAGAATCACTTTCAGGAACAGCTTTTTCCGAATAATGGGGAAGACTTTCTGCGTCAAGAATATTGTCATCCATTAAAATCAAACTGCGCTCTACAGCGTTCCTCAACTCACGGATATTTCCTTTCCAGTCGTTTCGTTCCAGTACTTTATAGTAATCAGGATTTACCTGAACCGCTGTAAGATGAAGTTTATGAGAAAAAATATCTATAAAATGATTGGCAATAGCTTTCAGATCTTCTTTTCGTTCTCTTAATGGCGGAAGCGTGATCTCAAAGACATTCAGCCTGAAATAAAGGTCTTCTCTAAAATTCCCCTGCTTTATTTCATTTTCCAGATCTCTGTTAGTCGCTGCAATCAATCTGAAGTCAGATTTAGAAACTTTGGTTTCACCCATTTTGATAAATTCCCTGGTTTCCAAAACCCTGAGCAGTTTTGCCTGAAGCTCTATAGGCATCTCACCGATTTCATCTAAAAACAGAGTTCCTCCGTTAGCTTCTTCAATCAATCCTTTCTTATCTTTCAAAGCTCCAGTAAAAGCACCTTGTTTATGACCAAAAAGCTCGCTTTCCAGAATTTCTTTACTGAATGCTGAACAGTTGATCGCTACAAAACTGTTTTTCTTCCTGTCACTCCCTTCATGAATAGCACTCGCAAAAACTTCTTTACCCGTTCCGGTTTCTCCTGTAAGAAGCACAGCAGCATCCGTTAAAGCGACTTTCTCAGCCAACTTCTTAGCCTGCAAAATAAGTGGTGACTTACCAATAATCTGATCAAATCCTTTCGTCACAACCTGCTGAACAACCCTCGATTTATTGTCTTTTACCTTATCAAGAGCCTTATACACCAATGGGATTATTTTCTCATTATCATCTCCTTTCACCAGATAATCATAAGCGCCATTCTTCATAGCCTGTACAGCATCCGTAATATTCCCGAATGCCGTCATCAGGATAATTTCAAGCTGTGGATATTTGGTCTTGATAGACTTTACTAGCTCTACTCCAAAAGCATCAGGCAGACGAACATCGCTCAGAACAACATCAAATTCATATTGCTCCAGCATCGTCATTGCCGAACGTGCTGTAGAAGCTTCTTTTACATTAAAATTCTCTTGGGAAAGGATCATTCCTAGTAATTTAAGGAGTTTGATCTCATCATCGATGATCAGAATATTTCCTGACATTATAATTATTTTTGGAAAACTACTACAAACTTATTGAATTTATTCGAGGAAAACGGGGTAATAGAAGGAAATAGTTTACTTAACATCACTTGAGATTTCAGGAGCTGTTTCCCGCTATCCATTCATACTCCTCGCGCCCATACACTCCCACGCTCCACCACATTCACTCCAACCCAAGCTGCGGGGTAACCATTCCTATCGGGGCTATGATAGTGAACGAACGATCAATGATACGTTATAAATAATGTGACGAATTCGGGATACGGGTTCCGTGGTTATCTTTTCCAAATGGAGTAATTTAATTAATTCCTATGGCGTCTCTCTTTTTCATTTGCTCCGTTTCTTTCCACTGTGTCATTCCGCAGGAATCCAGCCTACTTTATTAGAGTCTTTATGATTCCTTTAATCCAGACGATTTAATACTGTAAATTATTTGATAATACTTTGTTGAGACTCCTGTGGAGTGACCATTGGAGGGTGTACTGTCCGGTTACCATTGATAATTGATCAATGATGAATGATAAGTGATGGATGATCAATCATAGTTGATGAATGATGAATAATCGATGTATTACTCATTACC
>NZ_JCAKRV010000030.1:0-45750 GCF_059515165.1 Chryseobacterium sp. CS3K3.1
TACTGGTTTTCATAAAATTCATTTGTTTGTGAAATATGTTTATATTTGATAACTGACATGCTTTAAAACAGTTGCGGAAGCCGAAAAGCAAATAGAGTAGGCAGTAAATAAAACTAAACAATCATGAAAAATGTAAGAAAATTAACCAGAAAGAATCTGAAAGAAATTAACGGAGGTGTGGGTACAGTATGGTGTCCACCAAAACCAATTACTTCATGTAGTACATGGTGTGGCTTGACAAAGGAGCAGAAAATGCGTTGCCTGCTTAATGTAGAAGAACCTTGCGAATGTTTTTAATCATTTCTGACTATAAAGCTTTACAATAAAGTTCGGCGGCTTCAAAGAAGCCGCCGAATCTGTTTTATATAATATTCTGTTTAAAATCCTACCTGGAATCCTGCTTTAACCCCGAATTTAGAAATATCCGGTCTGTCCAGATAATTTCCTCTCCAGTTGAAATCTACTCTGAAGATTCTCAGGTTTCCGATTCCTATATTTTCAATTCCGAATCCATATTCATAATAGATATGTTCGCTTGGTGCAGAATATTTAAAACCTTCTACATTGATCGCTTTGGAGGCGTCACTTAATGTACCATATGCTCCTCTGATAAATGCAACTTCTCTCAATTTCAGCTTTTTAATCAATGGAATATAAGAAAGTATTTTACCGTTAAAATGATGCTCAAGCTGAAGTGTAGTGTAGGCATCCGTCACAAACTCATAATAATTAAGCTGAGAGAATGTGTTTGGTACTAAACCATAAGAAAGGTTGGCTGGAATAATATTTTGCAGTGCCAATGGAACTGTATTGAAATTCTTTCCAGCTTCAAAATTAACCACTAGTTTTCCCATACTTCCAATCAAAAACGGCTTGTATAGCATGAATTGAAGCTTGTCATAATTGAAGTCAGCATTGAATAATCCTTCAATACCTCGCGTGTATCTTAAAACGATGGTTGGTGCCAGGTTTCTCGCCTGATAACGGTCAATTCCGGTTTGTGAGAATTTTGCACCAGGTTTGGCAATTAAACTGATGGTAACGTGTGAGTCATTAACTGTCTGTCTTAACTGCCCGTCTTTATAATACATCAGATTGAATTTCTCAGGAATAGCAGATTTAATACTCTGCATCACTCCATCTATTCTTATCTGAAAGTTTTTCCATGGCTCGATAGCTGCAAAAACACTTGTTTTATTTACAGAACTTAAGGAAATATTTTCTCCTCTTGCAAAAAAGGTACTGGTAGATGAGGATTGCGGCGTAACTCCATCACCTGATGTAAGCTGTCCCCCAAGCTGAACAATATCCCTGCTGGTTCCGGCTCCAATCATAAAGCGGTTAAGCTTATTGAACATATATCTTGCTTCTACGCCATATTTAAACTGTTGATCCTTGAAACCATAAGCTGTATAAAACTGCGCTCTCCAGGTATCATTCAATCCGAAATAGGTTCTTGCTCCCAATCTTATTCTGTCTCCTTCTACTTCATTTCTTCCGTAAATTGAGAAAATAGGACCAATATCAATCCCTTTGAAGGCATTATAATAACGTGAGCCAAGCGTTTCAAACAGTTTTACCATCCGGTTGAATTTCGGCGTCTGCTGAAGCTGATCAAGCATGTTATAAACGCCCTGTTCTGCTTTGGATAAGGTGTCAGGTCTGACTTTTGTCCAGTAAGCATCATCTTTATTGGTAAATTTATCTTCGTATTCTTCTTCGGTACGTTTGAATACTTTCGGATCAAGAGGTTTATTGAACTGATAATCGGAGTAATCTACCGATCTTTTGGCGATGATACTTTTGGCGCCTTTCTTCTTTGAGAAAGGGCTCATTTCAAATTCTGTCACCAGTTTTTTGGGAAGAAACGTAGCATCATCAGGATTGTCATATTCTACCTGAGTATACACACTGTTGACAAAGTTGACGTTAATCTTCTGTGTTGACTTTAATGTTGCTCCTAAAACGGCATAAGTATCTGTATCAATGTAAAGGTTTCCCTGAAATGCAAGGACATCTTTTCTCTTTGGCTGGTATCTTATCTGGAAGGCTTTTTCCCCACGAATCGTAATGGTGTCCATAAGACTATAATCGTAAGTATTGAAGCCGTCACTTCCAACAGGACTCTGGAATCCGATATCGAAATAATTCAGTGTATTGTCGTAGATATTGATATCACGGTATAAGTTTTTAGCAGAAACCGTTATGACCTGATTGTCCTGGAAACCTGAGGTCTTTTGGGCAACCAGTGTTCTTTTACTGTCCTTGTCCGGCCTGTTTTTACCATAATTTTCATAAACGGCTTCATTCAGGAAGATAGGAAGGCCAAGTCTTCCGCTCGCAGTAGAATCTGCATAACTGAAAATGAAATCCAGTTTATTGAAAATCTTTTTCTTCATGAAGGCACTGTCAAGATTATTCAGGTCAAACTGTGTTTTTTCGTATTCTTTATATGAATAAGTATCGAATTTTTCCAGTCCGTTATTTCTTTTTTGCGCCCACACTTTCTGCATAATTGCATAAGCCGGATTTTCTTTCTTGTTTTTATATTTTGTTTTTCCGCTTTGAAGAACAATCTCCTGAATATCGCTTACTTTAGCCTGTGATAGCTGTACGAAAATATTGTCAGCATTTTCAGGGGTGATATCAAGGGTTTCTGTGGTATAATTTTTTCTGGAAAATCTTAACTGATGAATGATGCTGTCTGACTGAACAATGAAACTGCCCGAAGTTGTCGTCAAGGCAGGTGTTTTATCATTGTTGATAAAAATATCAACGTTATTCAGTTCTTTATTGTTCTTTTCGTCAACCACCTTGCCGCTGGCCTTGTTTTGAGCACATACGGAACCGGCGAGAATCAGGAAAAAAAATAAAAGATAGTGTTTTTGGGAGTTATTGTTTAACATCATTTGTTTCTTCAGGCATTTAGCATAAACAAAAAGCATGCAGTTTAATTAAAAAACAGGTAAAAAAATAAAATATTTTTATTCTATCCTATAAAACGACAAAAGTAGCGAAAATAATATATGTATTGATTAAAAATTAACCGCGAATTTTTTATGCTTAAAATATAATAATCAGAGGATTAAAAGAAAGTGAAAGTGAAAATTTTTAAAGATCATTTCGGTGCTTTTTGTGAAGCCTATCAAATGAAAAAAGACCTACATTTCTGTAAGTCTTTTGCTCCTCCTGCTGGGCTCGAACCAGCGACCCTCTGATTAACAGTCAGATGCTCTAACCAACTGAGCTAAGGAGGAATTTCCTTTGTTTTAAGTGGTGCAAATATAATAGGAATATCTGTACCAAGCAAGTTTTTATTCTTGAATATTGAATGAAAAAAGCTATTGGTTTATTTTTCAATAAATTAAATTTTAAATATTTTTTGTGATGAACAGACGTTATTCGGAATGGTATAAATTCTAAGCTGTAAGCAATGGAATTTTTAGACCTGTTTTTTTTAAAGAAATAAAAAAGACCTACAGAAATGTAAGTCTTTTTACTTTTTATGGTTCTGAAATTTTTACTTCTTTAAATCTTTAAGAATTTCCTGAACAGCCCTTTCCAACTGAGGATCGTTATTCTGAAGACGGTCCATAAAAGTGTTTTTAACATAAATATCTGGTTTTACCCCTGTTTTTTCAAGATTCTGTCCGTCCAAGGTGTAGGTTCCCCATGCAGGAAGTCTGTAAGAAGATCCGTCTACCAATCCTTTGGCTGAAGTGAAAATAATCCATCTGTAAGTATCCTGACCGATGATTTTCCCCAGTTTCAGTGCTTTGAACCCGGCTGCAGTCATTTCGGCATCACTCAATGAAGCTTCATTAATCAAAAGGATGATAGGTTTTCCGGAAGGAGCAAAGTTGGGTTGGGTTGTTATTTTTCCTTCACGGTATTTCCATTGTAAATAAGGTCTTTGAGAAAGGAAATTCAATACTTTATCATGCACATTTCCACCGGTATTGTAACGTAAGTCAAGAATAACAGCATCTTTTCTGTTTTCCTGTTCTACCATGTCCAGAAGAAAACGATCCAGCTCATCAGTAGACATATTTTTCATGCAGGAGTAGGCAATACGGTTGTTGCTAAGCTTATCTACACGCTGATGATTATTGTAGATCCAATCTTCGTAAAGCAACCCTTTTAATTCTCCATTAGAAATCGGATGTACTTTGGTAGTTATCGTTTTACCATCACGATTAAAGGTAAGAACCAGCTCTTCCTGTTTTTTAGGGCTTGTGAAATACGTTTCGATATTTTCATTCAGATCAATCTTTTTGCCGTTTACAGAAGTAAGCTGATCTCCAGGTTTGATATCAACTCCTGAGCGGTAGGCCGGAGATTTTCTCAGAATGCTCTCTACCGTGTAGGGCTGGTCTTTTTTAAAGATAATTCCTGTTTCGTTCGTAAAATAGTTCAGGAACATGGTTTCTTCCTTTCCTGTAGAAGAAAATCCGGTGTGTGAAGAATTAAGTTCTCCTAAAAGATCATTCAACAATATTCTGAGATCATTCCTGTTATGTACATACGGAAGATACTTGGCGTATTGCTCCCTTTTGGCTTTCCAGTCGATACCATGGAATTTTTCATCGTAGAAATTTTCTTCCACACCTGTCCATGCTTCAGCGTACATCTGGGTAAATTCTGAGGCCAGATCTTTATCAAAACTGTATTGGATATTGATTTTTTCAGGCTTTAATGCCGCTACAGTTGTTTTGTAAATATTACCTTCTATCAGGGCAAACAGGTTTTTATCATTTTTGGTGATATAATAAGCTGCTTTATCGAAAACTTTTTCAGATTTGGCAGGCTCAAAATCTGTGAATACCTTTTTGAACAACTGTCTTTTTCCGTTATCCTGATTAGAATTGAAAAGAAGAATTTCTTTTTTATCATCAGCGAAAACAGCTGGATCATCCTGGTATCCGTATCGGTCGGTAACCAGTTCAATTCTGTCCAGAGTGTCATCAGGATTAACCTTCAGTTCTTTGATTACCGGCTCTTTTTCTTCCTTTTTATCCTTGTCTTGGTCTTTCTTATCCTTCTTGTCTTTTTCTTTATCTGAAGATTTTTCTTCCTTCTTTTCTTCAGTGAAGAGATTGTCGAATTTTTCAGACTTAAAAGGTTCGTCAAACCAATCTAAAGCCATACGGTAAATGTTAGATTTCTGCATGCCTAAAGGATAAGACGGATTAGTCCTGTCGCTGGCGAAATAAATATATTTTCCGTTCGGAGACCACACGGGATCTTCTTCAGAAACGCCTGTATTGGTAAGGTTTAAAGTCTGTCCTTTTTTGATGTTATAGATGAAAATGTCGAGCTCGAAGTTTCTTTTTGCCGAGAATAATACATATTCGTTATTAGGAGAGAAAGAAGGTCTTGAGTTTTGGAATGCCCAGATCTCATCTTTTACAATAGTTGTAGATGTAAAACTTTTTAAATCCAATAATCGTACTTCATCTCTTCCGCTTAAATATACTGCTTTTGAAAGGTCGCTATTCAGCGTAATGCTGCGGTTATTCCTTGAATCTTCTGTTAATTGCTTTGGCTGGCCTTTTCCGTCTGCCGGAATCGTAAACCAATTTTGATATCCGTTGTAAGTCTGGTTGTAAAGAAGGGTGCGGTTATCTTTCAGCCATTTCACTTCCATGGCGCGTTCTTTTCCATCAGATACCTGCTGGGCAAATTTTCCTTCAATATCAGAAACGAATATGATACCACGGCTTATGAATGCCATTTTTTTACCGTCAGGAGATACATCATAATAGGAAATATTATTTTCCACATTGAAATTCTGAGCTTTTTCCAATGTTTTGTTGGTATTCAGGCTGATGTTGAGAGGAGTTGTGTTTTTTGAGGCTACATCATAAGTATAAAGCTGGTAATCCTTTTCAAAAATAACTTTGGAGCCATCTGCTGAAACAAACGGTTTTTTAATGGAAGTCTCAAATTTTGTTAAGGCATTCTTTTTACCATTTTCGATTTTATAAAGATTGTATTCTCCATTATTCTCATCAGAAATAAAATAGATAATACCATTTTTATCTACACTTGGGTTAAAATCTTTCCCTTCATAGTTGGTGTACTGTTTGAAAGAATTGTTTTTGGGGTTGTACCCCAGAATATCAGGATTATTTTCTCCTTTATAACGCTTACGCTGTACCTGCTGGGCGCTTTCCGAAGAACTTGTGAAAAGATATTCTCCTGAAGGAGTTTCTACAAGACCATTGGTGTTGTTAAAATAATTGTTGAAAAGCTTTTGTGGGGTTTTTCCCTCAATTGTAGTTTTAAAGCTGCCGAAATTATTATTTCTGTTGGAAGTAAAATAAATCGTTTTGCTGTCCCACGCCCAGCTTTCCATTTCATCCCTTCCGGTATGGAAGGTTAACTGCTTGATAGTTCCTCCTCCTGCGGGCATTACATACACATCATAATTTCCATATTGATTAGAACTGAATGCAAGCCATTTTCCATCCGGGGAAAGGCGGGGATTAATTTCCTCTCCGTCCAGAGCGGTAATTCTTGAAGCGTTTCCTCCATTGGAATCTGCTTTCCAGATATCGCCGTCATATGCAAAGTAAGCTGTTTTTCCATCCGGACTTAATGAGGGACCTGATAAAAAATAAGACTTTTCCTGTGCCGAAATTCCGGTAATAGAAAATGCTGTTAATAACGAAATAATAGTTTTCTTCATGGTACAATTAGGTATTTATACAATACGGTATATTGATTTTATTATTCTTTGTTGTTGTAGAGAAGTAGTTGTATTCTGAGAATTTTCTCAATATAAATTACTCTAAAAAAGAATAGTCGGAGTATTGGCGAAATAGTTACAGGTAAAATGCTTTGAAGGCTGATAAAATTCAATGAAATAGATCAATATTTCATGAAAACGGAAGGTAATTTGAAAATATCGATCTTTTTTAGGTATTAATCTTAATTATGGTAAAAACGCAAAGATTATATTCATTTATCTTATTGTTAAGAAAGCTAATGTCGCTGATGAAGCTAAGCGGTTATGCGTACGCTTCGAAAGAATCAACTTTGTTGATTCCTGTCTTTGCTTTCTTAAAAGTGAACTGTCAGATACTAAGCCTTTGTGTTAAATATAAGTTGAAGAAAAGCAGGATTAGGTGTAGTTAAGAATTGGTTCAGTTTAAGGCACAAAAAAAGACCTACATTTCTGTAAGTCTTTCTGCTCCTCCTGCTGGGCTCGAACCAGCGACCCTCTGATTAACAGTCAGATGCTCTAACCAACTGAGCTAAGGAGGAATGTCCTTTGTTTTAAGTGGTGCAAATATAGGACGAATATTTATACCCTACAAATATTTTTAAGAAAAATTTTAAAAAAATTATAATTTACCCATAAATACTTTGAAGATGTCGCTTCCAAAGATCAGTAACATCAATCCTAACAGGAAGATAACTCCGATCATCTGGGCGTTTTCCAAAACTTTCTGCGGAACAGGTTTTCCTACAATAATTTCATATAAAGTAAATAAAACGTGGCCACCATCAAGTCCAGGAATAGGAATAAGGTTCAGGAATGCCAGCCATACAGAGAACATCGCTGTAAAGCTCCAGAAAGCCACCCAGTTGATTTTAACGCTTCCATCCGCATCTTTATCCACAGGCATATTTTTTACAATAGCAATAGGCCCTCCGACGTTCTTATACCCCTGAACTTTAGAGTTAAACATGATTTTGAACTGCTTTACCTGAGTAGTCAATGCTTCGATTGTTCTTGTAAATCCTCTTGGAATAGCTTCTCCGAAAGAATATTTTTTATTCGTTACAATATCTTTTGCTATGCTTTTGGTATCGATGGCGATCCCCAGTTTTCCGTTTTTGTCCACAGAAACAGCAGGTAATGTCTGTACAGCTCCGTTTCTTTCAACATCCACAGAAACTGTTTTTCCTTTATTTTCACTTAAAAGAGTGCTTACTTCATCAAAGAATGCCGCTTTCTTACCGTTGATTCCTACAATTTTATCACCTTTTGCCAGTCCGGATGCCTGGGAAGAAGGAGTAGCCAACGAATCAATAACCATAGATACCCTTGGAGAGATGTATAGTTTTGCTTCTTTCTGCTTAAGAACATCTGCAACACCGTCTGCATTGACAGGGAAAGTAACTTCCTGTCCGTTTCTGTTTACGGTAACATGATCTCCCAAAAGAATATTGATGGAAGTATTTTCAAGTCTTTCTGCCGGTTTTCCGTCTACACTAATGATTTTGTCACCATTCTGGAAACCCATTTTCTTTCCTGCAGAAGTGGCTTCAATACCATTTTTAAATTTTGTAATATCTGTATAAGTTTCTCCGTTGAAGAATGATAAACAGCTGTAGATTAACCACGCAAGAAAAAAGTTAACGGTAACTCCCCCCAGCATAATGATAAGTCTCTGCCACGCTGGTTTTGATCTGAACTCCCAAGGTTCTGCCGGTTTTTTCATCTGGGCAGTATCCATACTTTCGTCCACCATTCCTGCAATCTTCACGTATCCTCCAAAAGGAAGCCATCCGATTCCGTATTTTGTTTGTTCAGGGTGTTTTCTCCAGTCGTTGTCCGGAAGTTTTGATATATCGATAGGAACTTCTTCCTTCTTTCCGTTAACCTCTATTACTTCAGAATCCGGCAGATTCTTGGATAAAAATTTATACTGCCATTTTCCGTTGATTTTCTTCATGGAGAATATGGAGAAGTAAGGATCAAAAAACAGGAAAAACTTCTCTGCTCTGGTCTTGAACCATATTGCCGGTAAAAAATGCCCAAGCTCATGAAGAAGCACAAGTATAGAGATGCTCAGAATGAACTGAAAAAGTTTGATTGCTATTTCCATTAATAAATTTTAGATTTTAAATTGCAAAGGTAACAATTATCAAAACTATGCCAAATAAAAAAGCTCCCCGAAACGAGAAGCTTTGTCATATTTAAAGACGATTTGATTATAAATTGAAAGAAACGCCAAGACTGCCATTGTTACCTACTTCTGCAAAAACCCCAATTTTCTCTGTGAAGAAATAACGGGCTCCGATGTGAGCGCCTACTCCAAAGTCTCTTCCAAGCACTCCAAGGTCTACGCCAGGATAAATATCCCATTTTGAAGGAAGATTCAGGGCTTCCTGCAAATGAAAGTTCAGTCTTCCGAAAACAAAAACACGATTATCCTTATCGTTGTCTTTGTAATTGTCAAAATACCCATTGATCCCGGCACCCACTGAAATAAGTTTGTTGAGTCCATAGTCGTAAGTTCCCGTAATTCCGGTTCCATATCCCCAGGCGCTCAGCCCCAGTTGTATTTTCTGATCTCCCTTTCCTGTCCAGGCCTGAGCATTAGCCATAGCACCAAAAAAGAAGATCACCACCATAAAAAACAATTTCTTCATAAATTTTTAATTTTAAGGATAATAATAAAAAATATTTCTATCAAAAATGAAACCGAAAGAACGGCAATATGATAAAAACGGTTGACTTTAATACATTATTAAGAAATAGTGCCCGATTTTTGTGTGGAAAACTACTTTTTCAACCATTTAATTCTCCTTTTGTAAAGATAAAAGCTGTATTTTTATACTTCATATTTGAAATAATTTAAAAGAATAAAAGATGAAAGTTGCAGGGCTTAATTTAGATATCATCTGGAAAAATAAAGCTGAGAATTTTGCACGGATAGAAAGTGAACTGCTGAATGTGGAGGCAGATCTGTTTCTTCTTCCTGAAATGTTTTCAACAGGTTTCTGTATGGATGCTTCCGAAGTATCAGACAGGAATAATGAATCACTGGAATTTTTGAAAAAGATCTCAAAAGAGAAAAATGCAGCATTCTGCGGGAGTGCTCCGGTAGAACAAAACTGTAATTTCTACAACAGAATGTATTTTGTGAAGCCGGATGGCGAAATCTCCTTTTATGATAAAAGACACCTGTTCTCTTTTTCCGGAGAAGATAAGGTCTACACACCGGGAAAAGAAAGAGTAATCGTTGAATACAAAGGAATACGTTTCCTGCTTCAGGTATGTTATGATCTTCGTTTTCCTGTTTTTGCCCGCAATAATGATGATTATGATGCCATTTTATATGTTGCCAACTGGCCCGAGAAGAGAGTAGGAGCCTGGGAGCATCTGTTGAAAGCCAGAGCTATTGAAAATTTATCTTTTGTATTTGGTCTCAACAGAATTGGAACTGATGGAAATGATCTGTTGTATCAGGAAAGTTCTCACTGCTTCTTTGGTGATGGAAAAGAAATTTCTCAGAAACAGGGAAATCTCGTATCTGCAGAATTATATATGGAAGAATTGAACGATTTTAGAAAGCATTTTCAGTTTTTGAATGACCGTGATTCTTTTTCTATTGAGTTTTAGATTTTCCCCCACAGGTCTCGCAGATCTTCACAGGTTTTTAATTTTTATATAAAGAAAAACAATCGTAATTATCTGTGGAAATCTGTGCGATCATCGGGAATTATAAAAAGCAAAAAACTGTGAAAAATCACAGTTTTAAGCGTATTGTTGTAAAAGTTGGGTGAGGGTATTCACATCATGAACACCACTTTCTTTCCATAGCATTTCTCCTTTTTTGAAAATGGCTAGTGTAGGAACCCCGCGCACTCCGTATTGAGCGGCCAATGCGGGATATTGATCTACATCTACCTTTATAATTCTGGCCCTTTCGCCAATGTTTTCCTTTACCGTATTTAATACCGAAGACTGTACTTTACAAGGCTGGCACCATGTTGCGAAAAAATCTATCAGAACAGGTCTTTCGGAATCTATAATTTCCTGAAATTTTTGTGACATAGTTTTGGTTTTATTAGTTTGCTTTTTTGTTTGTTTCGTCCTGAATCGCTTTTACATGTTTCCAGGTTGTACCATCATAAGCCTCCACACCATTTTTCTTCAGAATTTCCATCGCCTGATCTGCCTGAATTCCTTTATTGCAAAATACAACAACTTTTTTTCCTTTTAAAGTTTCTATGTTGTTTTGAATCTCTGCCAAAGGAATATTGATTGCATTTTTTGCTGTTCCTGCAGCATACTGCTCAGGAATCCTGACATCTACCAATGTTACCTCAGAACTGTTGACTACTTCTTTAATGCTGGCAGTAGGAATTGCTGTTGTAGACGATGTCTTACAGCTACTTAGCATAAAAGTCAACACTAAAATTAATCCGGAAAACTGAATTTTCATGATCTTACAGGGTCTTAGATTGGCATACGAAATCTGTAGTTGGCAGTTTTTCTGTTTTTTTGATCCCGTTAAAACCACCTTCTATTTCGGTAAAATTCCTGATTCCGTGTGAGTTAAGTATGCTTGCTGCAATCATACTTCTATATCCGCCGGCACAGTGAAGGAAAAAATGTTCAGAATCATCAATAGTGCGTGCCCAGTCACTGATAGTGTCTAGTGGCTTATTATAAGCATTGTCAATGTGTTCTGCAGAATACTCGGTGAGTTTTCTTACATCAATTACGGTAGCATCTGCTGTAAACTGTTCTGCAAATTCAGCCGGAGTAATTCTTTTGATCTCATCCGTTTCCTTACCTGCATTTTTCCATGCTTCAAAACTGCCTTTCAGGTATCCTATCACATTATCAAAGCCTACTCTGCTCAGTCTGGTGATCACTTCCTCTTCAGTCCCTTCATCAGTAACTAATAATAAAGGATGTTTTACGTCAACGATAAGCGTTCCTACCCATGGGGCGAAATCTCCTTTCAGTCCTATATTGATAGAGTTCGGAACAAATCCTTTATGGAAGTCCGCAGCTCCTCTTGTGTCTAAAATTAATGCTCCAGTTTCTTCCGCCAAAGCTTCAAAGTCCTCAGCTTCAACAGGCTGTAGTCCCTTGTTCATTACAACATCAAGGCTTTCATAGCCACCTTTATTTAAAGCGACATTCATCCCGAAGTATTTCGGTGGAGCTGTTAAACCATCCAGAACTTCTCTGACGAAAGACTCTTTATTCGGTTGATTAAGTGCATAGTTGGTCTTCTTTTGATTTCCTAAAATGTCTACCGTTTCCTTCTGCATATTCTTTCCGCACGCAGATCCGGCTCCGTGAGCTGGATAAACTGTGATGCTGTCATCCAATGGCATAATTTTGCTCTGAAGGCTATCATATAGAATTCCCGCAAGATCCTCCTGGGTAAGATTAGTCGCCTTTTGGGCAAGATCCGGTCTTCCTACATCTCCCAGAAACAATGTATCACCTGTGAAAATTGCAGTTTCAACACCATTTTCGTCTATTAAAAGGTAAGTACTACTTTCCATGGTGTGTCCCGGTGTGTGCAGTACCTTTATCTTAACTTTTCCGATCTCAAAAATCTGATTATCTTCAGCAATAATAGCGTCAAATTCCGGAACAGCAGTAGGTCCGTATACAATCGGAGCACCTGTCTTCTTGCTTAAATCCAAATGTCCGGATACGAAATCAGCATGGAAATGAGTTTCAAAAATATATTTTAAAGTGACATTATCTTTTTCCAGGCGATCCAGATAAGGTTTTACTTCTCTTAAAGGATCAATAATGACAGCTTCATTCTCTGATACAATATAATAGGCACCCTGAGCCAGACAGCCCGTATATATTTGTTCAATTTTCATTGGGTCTTTTTTTTAATGAGTTAAAGATACGAAGTATTAGATCAATTCTAAACGAAATGTTAAATTCCATTGATAGTTTCTTTCAATACTTTCTTAAACGTACGTTTGGTATCTGCTGTTTTTTTAGCAAAAAGAATGCCTTACATAATGTCAATTGGCAAATGCTGTTTTATATCATGTCCTGCTTCTGGAACAATGTCTTTAAAGCATTCATTTTACTCTATCTGATAATATATTTTGTACAGAATTTCATTGGTGCTTTCTGTAATGTTCTTCTTTGTTTTGAATTGGAGATATTCCTCTTTATTAGCTTCTCCTTCATCATAACGGATCAGTCTTTTGTACTTATCATAGAGGTAATCTTTAATTTTTCCGTTGTCTGCTAATCTAATTATTTCACCAAAATATTTTTTAGTGTCTTCGTGCATCGGCCACTTTGTTTCATGAGTTTTATAGAATTCTATCATTTTGTCTATAGCATATACTTCAGACTCGATATTCATATCATTGAAGCCTGTCAGAAGTTCTTTTTTGTCTGCATTTTCTCCCAGCCATTTTATTTTTGCATACACCGAAGCAAGCACAGCATTAGTCATCATAGAATCTCTTTTGATAACAGGAGATAAGATGATATCCGGAGTATGGCTAATAGGAAGAGTTTTTTTAGCAGCGATATCCAATACACCAAAATATGTCTCAGCTTTGTTTTTGAGTTCAGACAGTTGATCATGGGTCATTTCATCGCTTGATCCTCTGATTTTAAAGCCCCATCCTCCACATTCATAAATAGAAAGGAGTGACTTCTTATCAGTATATTTTACACCTTTGAAAAAATCACGTTCACCCATTGAATGATCAAAAATTGAATAGATATAGTTTACTTTTACCTTATCATTGGATATATTTCCAAACATAGGTTTTAAGTCTACACTTTTATTGGAATTCTGATTCAGAACCGTTTCATATATGGAAAATTCATCTCTCAAAAGCTGGTTATCAACTAATTTTTTAGGATAAATATAGAAGGTCAGGACCGTTTTACTTTTTTTACGGTGTTGTTGTACATAGCTTACCACAATATGCTTATTCTGTAGATCATAAGATACTATTTCTTCTCTTTGAAAGCCAGACCATAAAACTGGGAAAACGGCTGATGTCGGTAAGTGGGTGTAATCGCCTTTAATCTGTAAATTAACAGGTTCATTTCTTTTCTGAGCAAGAAAAAAGGTGGAGGAAAAAGCAAAAATAACGAGTAGAATTTTTTTTAATGAAATCATGTGTGGTATATATGTTGTTCTCAAGGCTAAATTAGAAAATAAATTTAGGGAACTTAGAATATAATTTAATCATTAATATTATTTTATTTACTCAAATTTTTCTAAAAAATTTTATATTTATAAGTTTAAAAAAGCAATCAAATGGCAGACAAAACACAATTTATTGAAGAACTTAACGCTAGATATACTCCTAAAGGAGAACATATAATATTAGGAAAAGGGATGTTGGATGGCGAAGTTGTTACGGAAGTAAACGTAACCATTCCTCTGAAAACGATTAACCGCCACGGTCTTATTGCCGGAGCTACCGGAACCGGTAAGACAAAAACATTACAGGTATTCGCAGAACAGCTTTCTCACGCAGGAATTCCGTCTCTCGTTCTGGATATTAAAGGGGACTTTTCCGGGATTGCAGAAGCAGGACAAATGAATCCCATCATTGAGGAAAGATATGCGAAGACACAGCTTCCATATAATCCCCAAGGCTTTCCGGTAGAATTGATGAGCATTTCAGGAGGAAAAGGAGTGAAACTGAGGGCTACTGTTACAGAATTCGGACCTGTTTTATTAAGCAAAATCCTTGAATTGAATGATACCCAGCAAAGCATCATGTCTATTGTCTTCAAATACTGTGATGATAAAGGACTTCCCTTAATTGACCTTAATGATCTGAAGAAAGTGCTGCAGTATGTGACCGATAATGCACAGGGAAAAGCGGAGCTTGCTGCCAATTACGGATCCATTGCATCAGCATCTTTGGGAGCTATTTTAAGATCTATTGTAGCTTTGGAGCAGCAGGGCGCAGCAGGATTTTTCGGTGAATTAAGCTTTGACGTTCATGATTTACTGGAAACAAGAGATGGAAAAGGAGTGGTTAATATTTTAAGAGTCGCAGATATTCAGAATAAGCCACAGCTTTTCTCAACGTTTATGCTTTCGCTTTTTGCTGAAATTTATATGACATTTCCGGAAGAAGGAGACAGTGGGAAACCAAAGCTGGTACTATTCATTGATGAAGCCCATCTGATTTTTGATGAAGCTTCCAAAGCGCTTCTTTCACAGATCGAAACAATGGTGAAACTGATCCGTTCCAAAGGAGTAGGAATTTATTTTATTACCCAGATTCCCGGGGATGTTCCAGAAAATGTTCTTTCCCAATTAGGGTTAAAAATACAGCACGCTTTAAGAGGATTTACCGCAAAAGATAAAAAAGAAATTACCAAAGCGGTAGAAAATTATCCTACCACAGAATATTACGAAGCTTCCAGCCTGATCCAGAATCTGGGAATTGGAGAAGCATTTGTGACAGCTCTGGATGAAAAAGGAATACCGACACCATTAGTGCATACTTACCTGATTTCTCCCGAATCGAGAATGGATGTTCTGAATGAAGCAGAAATCTCCGATCTTACTTCCAGATCAGCAATGGTAGCAAAATATGAGCAGGCATTAGACAGAGAGTCTGCTTATGAAATGCTGACCACCAGAATGGAACAGGCAGCACAAAACCCCGCACCTACACAGAAGGCAAAACCCGTAAAAGAAGAACCCGGAATGTTCGAACAGGTTTTACAGAGTAAGGCTGGCCGTACCTTTACCTCTACTTTAATGAGGGAAGGAGCAAAAGCTATTCTCGGAATGTTCGGGCTGGGAGGCAGAAGAAGATAATTTTGAAAGCTAACCTGCTGTATTTTGATATATTTTTTGTTATTTTAGCAGGTTATCTTTACATAACAGTAAAAACAGAGCCTTATTTTATTGGGGAATAAAAGCAGGTCTAAATAGTAAACTAGAAAAACAGCAGTTAACACACATTCATGTATTCAATTATAGATATAGAAAGTAATGGTGCAGGTTATAGAAATGAATGCATTATAGATATCGCCATCTACAGATATGACGGTCAGAAAATTATAGATCAGTTTATATCCCTTGTAAACCCCGAAGGTGATATTACTCCTTTTGTACAAAAGCTGACCAGTATTACCCCAAAAATGGTCAAGACTGCTCCGAAATTTCATGAAATTGCCAAAAGAGTGATAGAAATTACTCAGAATACAACTTTGGTAGGTCATAATATTGATTTTGATTACAGGATGCTTCGCCAGTCATTCAAAAGGCTTGGTTATGATTTTAAAATCAATACGTTAGATACAATTCCGTTAGCAAAAAAACTGATTCCTGATGAAGTAAGTTATTCGTTGGGAAAACTGGTGAAATCATTGGGTATTCCATTGACCAACCATCACAGGGCGGAAGGCGATGCAAGAGCTACATTAGAACTTTTCAAACTTCTGATCTCAAAAGATATTGAAAATGAGATTATTCAGAAGCAGCATGATGAGTCTAATGCCAAAACGTATATCAACAAAATCAAAGAACTGACTCAGGATCTTCCTAATGACAAAGGTTTTGTGTATTTTCAGGATGAAGCAGGACGTATTATGTTTTCTGATTATGTTCAGGATATCAACAAATTTTCCAAAAAGGTTTTCAATTCCAAATCAAAAAAATGGGAACAGATCCAGAAAGATGTTGAACAGATTAATTTTGAGCTTACAGGAACAGATATTATTGCCAAACTGATCCTTAATTCCAAGAATATTAAAAAGAAAGAAGTGTTACCTTTCGGATTATATTTCAGGAATAATAAATATGTAGTTGAGAAAAATAAGCTTAATAAAACTGAGAAGCCGGTCTTAAAATTCAGATCATTTACACAGGGTGCAAAAGCGGTTCAGTTCATAGGATCTCAGGAAGAATTTAAGGATTTTGCTGTCTTGAAACAAAAAATTGAATTCAGAAAAAGAAATGAACTATGGCTCGGGCCGGGAAGGAAATTAGGAGAAAAACTGTTTTTAATTATAGAAAACGGAAAAGTAGTTTCATTTGGCTTCTATGAATTGTTTACGCAGATTCAGACGCTGAGTAAGCTGGCTAAGCTGAAAATTGACCTTCCGTTGTCTTCCACGGATCTGAATAACGAGTTGCAGCTGGCACTTCTTCGTGCGGATTTTGAGACATTACCACTGCCGAAGTGACAGAGTATTTACATGTTATAAGTTTATTCTGAGGAGAATACAATTCAAATCAATTTTCCTGAAATCAAAAAATAAATAGTATTTTTGCAAAAAATAAATAGAAGCAATGCAAAATTTTAAACAAAATAAAACTGGAAAAAAGGGAACTGTAAAGTTCTCTAAGGTTTGGAATATTTAAAAGAGTTGTCTTGCATAAAAAATAATCAATGTGGCAGGCTCTTTTTCGAAGAATCTGCCTTTTTTTATGTTAAAATGAAATTATGAATTCAAAAGAATTATTAAAGATTGCCAATGAGTTTGGCACACCGGTGTATGTTTATGATGCTGAATCCATCAAAATTCAATACGAAAAACTTACCTCTTCATTTTTAAAACATACTAAGTTCTTCTACGCAGCGAAGGCCTTGACCAATATCAATATTCTTAAGTATGTCAAGAATCTGGGTGCATCTTTGGATTGTGTATCTATCAACGAAGTTAAGCTGGGATTAAAGGCAGGATTTTCGAAAGAAAAAATATTATTTACACCCAACTGTGTTGACCTGGCGGAAATAGAGGAAGCAATGACTTTTGGAGTTCATATTAACATTGATAACATTTCTATTCTTGAGCAATTCGGGAATAAATACGGAAATACCTATCCGATTTTAGTAAGAATCAATCCGCATATTTTTGCAGGGGGTAACTATAAGATTTCAACTGGGCACATCGACAGTAAATTCGGGATTTCTATTCACCAGGTTCGTCACATCGAAAGAGTGATGAAGAGTACCAACCTGAATGTTGAAGGTCTTCACATGCATACGGGAAGCGAAATTAAAGATCCTGATGTATTTCTTCAGGCTTTGGAGATTATGCTGGAACTTTCTGAGCATTTCCCGAACCTGAAATATCTGGATATGGGAAGCGGGTTCAAAATCCCTTACCAGGACAGTGAAGAAGAAACTGATGTGAAAACATTAGGAAAAAAAGTGGAAAAAGTAATTTCTGAATTTTCAAAATCTACAGGAAAAAAATTCGAATTATGGTTTGAACCTGGAAAATTCTTAGTAGGAAAAAGCGGGTATTTATTAGTGAAAGCTAATGTAATCAAGCAGACAACAGCTACTGTTTTTGTTGGAGTGAATTCCGGATTTAATCACCTGATCCGGCCAATGTTCTATGATTCTTACCATATGATTGAAAACCTGTCCAATCCAAAAGGTGCCGAAAGAATTTATACGGTAGTAGGAAATATCTGCGAAACAGATACGTTCGCATGGGACAGAAAACTGAACGAGGTAAGAGAAGGAGATATTCTTGCTTTCCATAATGCAGGAGCTTACGGTTTTGAAATGAGTTCTAACTTCAATTCAAGATTAAAGCCTGCTGAAGTATTATTCTTGGACGGAAAAGCTCATTTGATCCGTAAAAGAGACGAGTTTGAAGACCTTTTGAGAAATCAGATTGAAATAGTGATGTAAAATCCGAAACATACGATATGAACAGCCACCTTTTTGGTGGCTGTTTTGTTTTACATGAAATGAAACCTCACGGGTTTTCAAAACCCGTGAGGTTTCAATAGAATCAAAATTTACATTACAATTTTTTAACATCGAGTTAGGGATGGAGTCTCAATTTTATTAGTTAAATTTGATAGAGATAGGAAGATTTTCTTCTTCTCAAATACTATTTTCACCAAAAAATAACCACCAAAACAGACTAATTATGGCAAAAAACATAGCAGAGCAGATTGTTGAAATGCTCGAAAATGCCAATGTGAAAAGAATTTATGCAGTAACCGGCGACAGTCTCAATCATCTGAATATTGCCGTTAAAAAAAGCAGCATCCAATGGATTCATGTAAGACACGAAGAAGTAGGGGCTTATGCCGCCGCTGCGGAGGCTGAGCTTGATGGTTTGGCAGTTTGTGCCGGAAGCTGCGGGCCAGGACACGTTCATTTGATCAATGGAGTGTATGAAGCTCATCGCTCTCATGTTCCTATGCTGGTGATTGCTTCCACCATTCCCAGTGATGAAATGGGCATGGATTACTTTCAGGAAACCAATACGATAAAGCTGTTTGATGACTGCAGCTATTATAATCAAATGATTACAAGACCTGAACAGGTACAGAGAACCTTGCAGACCGCCATTCAGCATGCTATATCCAAAAAAGGAGTTGCGGTGATAGGTCTACCGGGAGATGTTTCTGAGCTGGATGCCGAAGAAGGCTCTACTTCCACCCAAATCTTTAAAACCAATCCTGTCATAAGACCTTCGGATGACGAGTTGAAAAGCCTGTCAACACTGATAAATAATAGTAACAAAGTAACAATCTATTGCGGAATTGGTGCTGCTGAAGCACGCGATGAAGTGATTGCTTTGTCCAATTTGTTAAAAGCACCTGTAGGATATTCATTCCGCGGGAAAATGGCTATTCAGCCCAATAATCCCAATGAGGTAGGGCTTACAGGTCTGTTAGGATTTCCTTCGGCCTATCATGCCATGCACGAAGCTGATCTTGTTATTCTCCTGGGAACGGATTTCCCTTATCAGAAATTCATGCCTGTAAAAAATAAAATCGTCCAGATTGATGAAAGTCCTGAAAGATTAGGAAGAAGAGCAAAACTGGAGCTGGGGCTTTCCGGAGACGTCAAAGAAACCATTAAAGCACTGCTTCCCTTACTCGAAGAAAAAACGGATGTTCATTTTCTGAATGAACAGCTGGCGTTTTACGATGAAGTAAAAGAAAACCAGTTGGAGTATGTTAAAGATTCTGGAAAAGAGAATGCTATTCAGCCGGAATATGTGGCTTACACTTTAGATAAACTTGCTAAACATGATGCTATTTTTACCGTAGATACCGGAATGTGCTGCGTTTGGGGAGCCCGCTTTATTACAGGAACAGGCGAAAGGAAAATGCTGGGATCATTTAATCATGGATCAATGGCTAATGCGATGCCAATGGCGATAGGTGCTGCATTGGCACATCCCGAAAAACAAGTGATTGCCCTTTGTGGAGATGGAGGATTATCTATGCTTTTAGGAGATATGGCTACTATTTTTCAGTATAAATTACCAATCAAATTAATTGTTTTCAATAACAGAACCCTGGGAATGGTAAAGCTGGAGATGGAAGTTGGCGGAATGCCAGATAATGAAACAGATATGATCAATCCGGATTTTGCCATGGTAGCACATGCAATGGGCTATCCGGGAAAAAACGTTCATCTTCCCGAAGATGTGGAAAGTGCTATCAAAGAATGCCTGAATTATGAAGGACCTTATCTTCTGAATATTTTCACCAATCCCAATGCGCTGGCTCTTCCTCCCAAGATTGAATTTGACCAGATCATGGGAATGAGCAAATCTATGGCTCAGCTCATGCTTGGAGGGAAAATGGATGAGGTTTTTGAAACGGTGAAGACCAATTATAAACATATCAAAGGCCTGCTTTAAGAAGAAAAGAAAAAAAGAAAGTTATCTGAAATCAGAACCCATATGTAAAACTTCATGCTTGGCGTGAAGTTTTTCTTTTTTATACATAAGCTAAATATTTACCTTTGTTTATTATTAGAAAACAATCATGAGAGCTATATTTTTATTTTTGGCATTATGTGTGATGAATTTTTCATGGGCACAGGATCAGGAAGAAAGGGATGATTCCTTCATCAGAGAAAGCAACAAAAATCTTTTAAAAATAGATATTAGAGAACCCTTTATGCAGGTTGCTGTAAAATGTAATGCTTTTAAACCCGCTGCTTTTGAAGGAGGTGTTGCAGCCTACAAAGATATCCTGAACCGATATATGTATGCGTACCTGAATTCTGATTTCTATGCTTTGACGGGAGATTTTACCTTTACCTTAGTGCTTGATGACAAAGGAAAAGTAACGGATGTGAAAGGAATGCCTAAGGTGGCCAACAGCGAAGTTTTCTTTGATGATATGCAGTACGTTGTAAGAAGGATAAAGAAAAACTGGATTCCGGCGTCTTGTAACGGGAAGCCAGTAGCCTCACAGATTAAAGTTAAAATGAACTTCTCTTCAATGTCCGTGGATATTGATTAAATAATATAAACACAATAATGAAAAAGACTTTTATTATGTTTTTTCTGGCTTTTGTATCTCTGTATAAAGCGCAGATACTTGATGAATATCCGGAGAAACAAAGCTTTTATGAAGGAGGAATGGTTAATTTTTACAAAGATGTTCACGAATATCTTATTAATAATAAATTTAAGGAGTGTGATGAAAAAGAGATTTATCAGCCAAGAATTATTGTAACAGAAAAAGCTGAAGTTAAATTCATCAAAGATTCTGATACGGCTAATATTGCAAGAAACAAATGTGCATACAATATGTCCAGGGAGCTTCTTAAAAACCTTAAAAAATGGAAGCCGGCTGAAGCCAAAGGCTGGAAAATTGGGGCTATTACTGAGTTTATTTTATATCCAAAAGATGTAATGAGTAATTACCAGCCGGGTTATGATGCCAATAAATTTGTAGCGCATACCAAATACCCTGAAGGATCGAAAGCTTTTCATACTTTATTTCATGATAATTTTATGACGATTTTTTCAGATTATCAGCTTAACGGAAAGGTAAATCTGGAATTTTATATCAGCAAAGACGGTCATATTATTAATCCAAGAGTTTATCCTGAAGTTTACAATCAAAATTTTAATACTGATTTTATGCGGACTCTTGCAAGAATGAAAAAGACCTGGATACCAGCTTTTTATAAAGATATTCCGATTGTGGAGAGGATTTCATTTCCGGTACAGTTTTCAATAACATTTACTGAAAGATAATCCTGACATTCTGTCACAATATTTTGTATCTTTGCAAACTTATTCGTTCGTAATTTAAAATTACGAACCTTAAATCGATTATCGTGCAGGAAAAATATATAGACGAAACAAAACAGGGCGAAGCTTTTGCTATTGCAGAAAGACCGGAGAACTCTAAAAAACTGTTTTTAGAAAGCTATGGCTGTCAGATGAATTTCTCTGACTCTGAGATTGTTGCATCCATTCTTAATGAACAGGGCTATAATACAACGATGAAAGTTGAAGAAGCCGACCTGATTCTTTTAAATACATGCTCCATCCGCGAAAAAGCGGAACAGACCGTAAGAATGCGTCTTTCTCAGTTTAAAAATCTTAAAAAGGAAAGACCGAATATGACGGTTGGTGTTCTGGGATGTATGGCGGAAAGACTGAAAACCAAGTTCTTGGAAGAAGAACAGTTGGTGGATCTTGTTGTAGGTCCGGATGCCTACAGAGACTTACCGAACCTTTTGAAAGAAACCGATGACGGGAGAGATGCCATCAACGTTATTCTTTCCAAAGAAGAGACGTATGCCGATATCAATCCTGTCCGTTTAGGAGGAAACGGTGTTACCGCTTTTGTGACCATTACAAGAGGTTGTGATAACATGTGTACATTCTGTGTGGTTCCATTTACCAGAGGACGAGAAAGAAGCCGTGACCCGCACTCTATTATTGAAGAATGTAAAGATCTTGCCAATAACGGATATAAAGAAATTACCCTTTTAGGACAAAACGTAGACTCTTACCTTTGGTATGGTGGTGGTCCTAAAAAAGATTTTGCCAAGGCATCTGAAATACAGAAAGCAACGGCTGTAAATTTTGCGCAACTTCTTGATTTAGTGGCTAAAGCTGTTCCTGAATTGAGAATCAGATTCTCTACTTCCAATCCTCAGGATATGAGTCTGGACGTATTCAGAATGATGGCAAAACATGACAATATCTGTAAATATGTACATCTTCCTGTACAAAGCGGAAGCAATAATATGCTGGAAGCGATGAACAGACAGCATACCCGTGAAGAATATCTTGATCTGATCAGAAAAGCGAAAGAAATTGTTCCGGAAGTAGCATTTTCACAGGATATGATCGTAGGATTCTGTAATGAAACAGAAGAAGACCACCAGGATACGTTAAGTCTGATGAGAGAAGTGGAATATGACTACGGTTATATGTTTGCGTACTCAGAAAGACCGGGAACTCCTGCTCACAAGAAAATGGAAGACAATATTCCGGCTGATGTGAAGCAGAGACGTCTTGCTGAGGTTATTGCCCTTCAGGGAGAGCTTTCAAAACAAAGAATGAAATCGTATGTTGGAAGAGAGCACCAGATTCTGATTGAAGGAATTTCCAAGAAAAATAAAAACCAGTGGAAAGGAAGAAACTCTCAGAATGCCGTATGTGTCTTCGATAAACTGGAAGGACAGAAAATAGGTGACATTGTGAACGTTTTTGTGTATGACAATACGCAAGGCACACTTTTAGGGAGAACAGCAGAATAAAATTAAGTTTCAGGGTTCAAAAGAATTTGGCCAGACAAGCGAAAAGATGCTATCCCTGAAAAACTTAAAAGAAAAATATATATTCTGAAAAAATCAACGGGTATATTACCGTAAGATTTTTAGTAAATTGTTACGCAGTTTACAAAATCACTCGAAGGCTGGATGCCGGAAGAGATAAAAGGTTTAAAAGTAGATGATTATCAGGATTTAACCTATAAATTGAAAATGGAAAAGTTTCAGAGGTATTACCTTAGCTTTTTGTTACTTATCGTTTACACCAATACTATTGCACAGGTCAACTGTAATGCAGTAGAGGGTGAGAACTGCAAAAAAGCGTGTGAGTTATACAACTGGGCTTCAGATTTACAAAGTTTCGCAGAATCTCAGGAAGGTTTTGATAAAGCCATTGAACTGTGTCCGGATTTCTCCCATGCTTATATGGAAAAAGCCGTTCCATATCTTAAAAACGGAGATTTTGTAACCTGGAAGATTTTAATTGATAAAGCCGTTGCCTTAGATCCCGGGATGCACCCTGGTTACAGAGGCTGGACAAAGTTTCAGTTTCTGAGAGGCTATAGAAGTGCAATTCAGGATTTAGAAGGTTTAAAAAAATATAAGCCCGGAGACTTAGGAAGATCTCAGAACGGAGACTATAATCTGGACGTAGTAAGAGCGGTGTCCTACGCTGCTTCAGGACAGAAAGAAAAAGCATCTGGGATTATAGAAAGGTTTCTGGCTGCCAGAGGTTATGCGAAGGGACTGTTTGATCATTATCAGCTGGGTGTTACCTATCTTGAGCTGGGAAGATATGACAAAGCCCTGGAAAATTTTGAAAAACAAAGCAAAGGGTACGACTTTGCTGAGAATACATACTTTAAAAGTAAAGTTTCTAAGATCAGAAACAAAGATTATTTGGATTTAAACATGTTAGCCCTGCAAACGTATGATGAAGGAAAGGCCATGAAAGCTGTCTGCACTCATCAATTTAACAAGGTCTACACACAACAGGTTGAAGTGCTGTAGAAGATTAACATTCAATCAATAATCAAAAATTTACTTATGAGCAACGAGCTACAAAACATAAAAAACCGTTTCGGAATTATCGGAAACTTTCCTGCACTCAATCGTGCCCTGGAAAAATCTATCCAGGTTGCACCCACAGATATCTCTGTACTTGTGATTGGAGAAAGTGGGGTGGGAAAAGAATTTATTCCGAAAATCATTCATTCAGAATCCAGAAGAAAACATCAGCCTTATATCGTGGTAAACTGTGGAGCAATTCCGGAAGGAACCATAGACTCTGAGCTATTCGGGCACGAAAAAGGAGCTTTTACAGGAGCTACAGCTACAAGAAAAGGATATTTTGAAGTGGCAGACGGCGGAACCATCTTTTTGGATGAGGTAGGAGAACTTCCCCTGCAGACTCAGGTACGTCTTTTAAGAGTGCTGGAAAGTGGTGAATTTATGAAAGTAGGTTCTTCACAGGTACAGAAAACCAATGTGAGAATTGTGGCAGCTACCAACGTTAATATGATGAAAGCCATCCATGACGGAAGGTTCCGTGAGGATTTGTATTACCGTTTGAATACCGTTCAGATTGATATGCCGCCTTTGAGAGAAAGAAAAGGAGATATCCATTTGTTATTCAGAAAATTTGCAATAGATTTTGCTGAAAAATACAGAATGCCGGAGCTGGAGCTGGAGCAGAGTGCTGTTCATTATATAGAAAGTTATTCTTTCCCGGGGAACGTCCGCCAGCTAAGAAACTTAGTAGAGCAGATGACCGTTGTGGAAAGAAACAGAAATATCACTGCAGAAAAACTTGCTGAGTATATTCCGATGGAAACGCATCTCCCAATGGTCGTAAATACTCAAAGTACTCCCAAGCAAAATGATTTCGGAAGCGAAAGGGAAATTATGTATAAAATCCTGTTCGATATGAGGAATGATATTAATGATTTAAAATCCTTAACTTCGGAACTGATCAAGAACAGAGGTACAGCAGATCTGAGCAATCATGAGAAAAACCTGATCAACAGAATTTATACTTCTGATAGTCAGCCACAAGTGAATTCCGGATCGATGTTATATTTTGAAGATAATAATGATACGCCGGCCGTTCAGACTCCTACGATTATTTCGAACCCTGATGACAGCTATGAAGATATTGAAGATATCGAAATTGAAGAAAACAGATCGGAATCACTTTCTCTTCAGAATAATGAAAAAGATTTGATTATCAAGGCTTTGGAGAAGCATAAAGGACGTAGAAACAGAGCTGCAGATGAGCTGGGAATCTCACAAAGAACTTTATACAGAAAAATAAAACAATATAACCTGGAAGATTAGCACAACATAAATAATGAAAGTCAATTTAACACCTAAGCCGATCAATTTTAAACTCGGAGAATATATTAATAGAGGTTTCGAACTTTTAAAGAAAGATTTCGGAAATATTTTTGTAGCATTTTTAATGTGCTTTATCATGTCGATCATTCCGTTCTGCGGAATATTAGCGATGGGTAATTTATACAAATACCTTCAAAGGCTGAACAGAAACCAGCCGGCAAGTCCCGGAGATATCTTTGATTTTAAAGATTTTATGCCTTATTTTATGCTGCAGTTAATTGTTTTCGGAGGTGTTTTACTGCTTTACATTCCCTTATTTGCTGTGCTGGGTATATCAGGTGCATTATCTGAGGGTAATGAACCCAATCCAATGGTAGCATTTTTTGTGTTTCCCTATATGTTTTTATTGATTGGAGCGATATATTACTTTGTATTAAAGGGTTTTTATATCATACCATTAATAAGCCTTAAAGGAATCAGAGAAGTAAAAGAAGCCTGGATTATTTCAAAAATAATGACCAAAGGAAATCTATTGTCAATCTTCCTTTTCTCGGTGGTAGTAAGTATTTTGGCTCAGATTGGTATTATTGCCTGCGGGATAGGAATTTTTCTTACCTTACCATTCCTATATACAGCAAATTATTTTGCTTATGAAGATGCTATTCAACAAATTGAGTATGATGAAATTACGGAAATCGGATTTAAAGATGGATTTTAAAATTAAAAATATAAGCCTGAAACAATCATTACTCACGGGAATGCTCTTTGCGTTGCTGGGAGTTTTAAATTCATGCTACAGCTTTACGGGATCGTCTCTTACAGATGAGAAAACAGTTCAGATCAATGAATTTCCCAATAATGCACCGCTGGTAAATCCTGCATTATCACAACAGTTTTCTACAGCAATACAAAACAGATTCCTTCAAAGAACAACTTTGAAGGGAACGAAAGAAAATCCGGATATCCTGATTGAAGGAGAAATTACAGACTATTCCATTACGCCTACCACCATCAGCTCCAATACCCAGACCAACCCTTCTGGTGGAGTGATTCAACAGGCACAGAATAAACTTACGATTACGGTAAAGGTACATTATGAAAATAAAATCCATCCGGATGCAAGTTTTGACAGAACGTATTCTGATGAAGCCGCTTTCAACAGTGATGTATCCTTAAGTCAGATCGAAGACCAGCAGGTAAAACTGGTAACAGATAGAATTATTAACAAGATATTTAACGACATTGTAGCGAACTGGTAAGATGAATCCGAGAGTTTTAGAATTAATAAAAAATCCGAAAAATATTCAGTCTGAAGACCTTGGTCTTTTGAAAGAAGAGATTCACACTTTTCCTTATATTCAGAATATCAGGGCACTTCACCTGTATGGCGTGCATCTGTACGAAAAAGAAAACTATCAGAAAGAGCTTTCTACAACAGCTGCGTATACTACTGATAAGAAAATTCTGTATCAGTTGATTAACGGGAAGATCAAACAAGAGCCCAAACCGGAAATTGTTGAAGAGAAAAAAACTTCTGCAACAATCGAAAAGCCAGCTCAATTAGCTCCAAAGGCAAAATCTTTCCCTATTAAAAGAGAAGAGGATATTTCTTTGGAAAAACCATCGGAAGAAAAGGAAAATACTTGTGTATTACCAACCTCACAGGAAGCTAAGCCTATTTATGTAAAAGGTGAACGAAACAGAATTTTATTTGAAGGAGAAGAAAACTTCCTGGATGAAGTAAATTCTGAGACCATTGATATTGAATCTACCCTTGAATCAGGTACTCTGGTAACACAAAAGATAGATACTGTAGTTGAAGAACCGGTTCAGGAGGAAGCAGCATCCATACAGACTCAGGGTGATAAAAATGGTGGAGAGAACTTTACACCGGAAACCATTATTCACGAAGAGCAGATTTCTTCAGAAAAAGAGGAAGAAAAGATCGGGGAAGAAGAGAATGTCAGCTTCCATGAAGTAGCCCCTTTAGCACCGGAAGTACATATTGAAGAGGCTGTAGCAGAAGAACCTGTAAAAGCTGAATCAACAGCACATGAAACGGAAACTGTTTCTGAGGAAGAACCTGTTCAGCAAGAAGAAATACAAGTTGTAGCAGAAGAGAACGCCGGAGAAAACTTTACACCGGAAGCCATCATTGATGAAGATCAGATTTCTCTTGAAAAAGAAGAAAATGGTAATGAAAAGGCACCTTCAGCGGAATTGTCTGATGCGGAAGTAAGTTTCCATGGAACAGAATCTTTTATGCCGGAAGTTAAAATCCAGGCCAACAACGAGGAGATTTCTGAAACAGCTGAAGTATCTCAATCCAGTGTAAATAAGCATGAGGAGGAGATGAGACGCCTTATTGAAGAAGTTGAAAAGAAAATGAAGGAGGCTAAGCCTGTTGTTCAGGAAGAAAAAGTAGAGCCGGAAGCTTCTGAAGATCATGAAATTAGCTTCGCTGATACCCAAAGTTTCCATTTCTGGTCAACCAGTGAAGAAAAACCTGAAGAAATAAAAAAAGAGCCTGTAAAGGAAGAAATTGTTGAAGCTCAACCGTCTGTAGTCGAGAATATTACATCAGAAATTGCAGAAGAAGAAGAAGAAATACAGGAAATACCTCAAGTGCAGACTGCATGGAAGCCAATGAGTGTGGAATCCCATTTACCCGATTCATTGATCAGTAAAGCAGAAAAAGCATCAACCCCTGAAATTAAAACTCAGGAAACAGAAGCTGCAACTGTTGCAGAGCCGGAAGTGACTACCGGGGAGTCAAAATCAGGTGAGACAAATGAAATTATTGAAGAAACTGCTCAGGAAGAAGCTTTACCAATAGCAGAAAATTCTGAAGTTGAAAAAGATCATTCTGCTCCGGTTGAATCAGCTCAGGAAGAAAAAACGGAAACAGAAACAGTAAAAGAAGATGTTCCTGTAATGAATGTTTCTTTCTTTGGAACCGATATTTCTACCCTTAAGGTTGAAGAAAAGAAACAGGAACCTGTAGAAAAAGTACAGGAGGTTACTATGAAAAATACCACTCAATCATCAATAGACAGTAATGTTCCGGGTTTTATCAATACATGGCAGAGCTGGCTTAAGATTGACAGAACAGAAGAAATCGTAAAGGACAAAGCCGAAATCAAAGAAAAGGCTATAGAAACCTTTATCGAGAACAATCCCAGAATCAGTCAGCTAAAGGAAGAAAGTACCTATGTTGTAAAAGAAAAGAATGATGATATCTCGCATTTGATGACGGAGACATTAGCTAATCTTTATTTTGAACAGAAACTCTATACAAAGGCAATAAAGGCGTTTGAAATATTAATCAAAAAGAGTCCTGAGAAAAAAGAATATTTTGAATCCAAAATTCAGGATATCAAGGACTTCAGAAGTAAAAACTAAAAATAAAAAGGTACTGATAAAAACAGTACCTTTTTATTTTATAATTTCTGAGAACTACTTTTACTGCTTCTTATTTTTTTCCAGGCCTTTCGTCCAAATACGATAACAACAATTAATGTAATGATGGCAAATATTGCGGCGATAACCGGTGCTGCCATCGCAAGAACAGACATTATACCGGCACCTGCCGTCTCCGTTGTGCCTACCATGGAATTTCCCAAACCTCCGGTAGTAGCAGTGGAAGCAGCCCTTATTCCTGCAAATCCGGAACTGATCGTAGCAGCCGTACCTCCTCCGGCAATCAATGCCAGTGCCCATTGTGGAAAAGTTCCAAGTTCAGCAAACTGACTGGCAAATAATATGGAACCAGCAACAGTTGCCATAGGTATGGAAACAGTATCCAGTAAATGATCAACAAAAGGGATATAGTAAGCGAGGATCTCAATAACAGTAGCTATTCCTGTTGTAATAAGCGTAGGGAGACCCGCAAGCCATTCAAAATGCTCACTCATCGGAATCCAGTTAAAATAAGAGGCAAGGCTTACAACAAACATAGGGAGAAATACCCGGAAGCCTGTAGCTGCCGCCAGTCCAATACCGATAAAAGCACTGATTATATAAGAAAAATAGGGAACATTGTCTAACATATTAATTTTCAGATTTATTGTTTTCCCTAAAAATACAAAAACTATATGATATTTGGAGCGTTGTTGATTTTAGAGTTCCAGATACGGGATGCGGGGAACGAGGTTTTGAGCTTTACTATTTGTGATTTGCCAGAAAGTAAGAAGAAGATTTTATCTGTGAAAATCTATGCGATCTGTAGGAAATAAAAAGAACTGTAAGAAAATGCCTCACAGTTCTATATTATTTCATGGGAATAGATGATTACTTTTTCTGAGCTTCACAAAGCTTGATAAACTGTGCCTCCACATCCTGGAATTTAGGAGGCATCTCAGGAGAAACCCAAAACAGCATCGCCATGGTTTTTTCTCCAAAGGCTTGCCTAAACAGATCTTTGTTCAGACGATAGCATTCTCTCAATAGCCTTTTGATACGATTTCTGTGGACAGCTCTTTTGAAATATCTTTTAGAAACGGAAACGCCAAATCTTGGAGCTTCTACAGGAAGGGTGGGTTTGTCTTTCAGAATAATAATTCTCAGATTTCCACTCGTTCTCCATTTACCTTTTTCAAAAAGCAAACTGATTTCCGTGTTTTTTTTGAGCTTTTCTGCTCTGGGATATTTGAAGTTCTGCATTAATCTTTCATCTTTTTCACTAAATGATTAATCACTTCAGCGGCTGCATACAATCCGAAAATTGCAGGAATAAAGCTGATGGTGCCATAAAATGATTTTTTGAAATTGCTTCCGTCAGTCATTTTTAAGCTTTCCTCCTTTTGAATTTCATTGGAGAATACACATCTGATTCCTTTATTGATTTTTTCTTTCTTAAGCCTTTTTCTTACCTGCTTTGCAAGGAAACAGTTGTGGGTTTTACTGATATCCCTTACCATCACCATGCTCGGATCTGTTTTTCCTCCGGCTCCCATAGAACTTACAATCTTGATCTTTCTTCTTCTGGCAGCTTTTATTAAACAGATTTTCGGGGTTACACTGTCAATACAGTCAAGTACATAATCAAACTTTCCGGAATCAAGGATTTCATCCATTCTCTCAGGATTCAGGAACTCATTGATCCTGATTAAATTAAGTTGTGGATTGATATCAAGGAGCCTTTCAGCTACAACCTCTACTTTATGTTTGCCAACAGTAGAATGTAAGGCAGGAAGCTGTCTGTTGATATTTGTAATATCTACGGTGTCTCCATCCACGATGGTCATATTTCCTACGCCGGCTCTGGCAAGAAATTCTGCGGCAAAAGAACCTACTCCTCCTAAGCCTACCACAAGCACATTGGCCTTGATGAGCTTATCCAATCCATCTTCCTTTATCAAAAGTTCAGTCCTTTCCAGCCAGTATTTATCCATTTTTTATTGTATGTAAATTTTCTAAAATTTGTTCATTAAGTTGCTCCAGAGAAATTTCTTTTATTTCCGAAACTTTAAGGTACAATTCTCCGATCTTAAAGTCTTCATTGTCAGTTTCTAAAAAGATTTTGTTGAGTGGAGTGTTTTTCAAAATATCCTGCAAAGATAAATTATCCAAAACAGCTTTTCCAAAACTCAGGTAAAAATTATTGGCAAGAAGATCTTCTGCAATTTGACGTTTTTTATTAAAACCATGAATGATCATGGGCTGTTCGGCCTTCTTCCCCAAAGAAATAACCTCATAAAATTTTCTGACACAATGAATGATCATAGGTTTTTTGACTTCATTGGCTATCTTTATCTGTCTTAAAAAAACTTCTTCCTGGATTTTCTGATCAATAGAAACCAAAGAATCCAAACCACACTCACCAATAGCAAAACAGTTTTGAAACATCGTGTTTTCCATCCATGAAAACTGTTGTTCGAGATGGGTAACATCAATATCCTGGGGATGAATTCCGATAGAATAAGGAGAATCAGGAGGAATTTGTTCTATGTTCAGATTGTAAATTCCGTTTCTGATATATTTCTTATGATGATGAAAATCAAAAAATTCCATATTCAAAAGTAAGCAATTTCAGATTTAATCTAAAATTATTAAACGATCGTTTATAAATGTGTTAAAAATTTCTTAACTTTACTCAAAGTACACTTCATGAAAAAAAAATTTACAGAAAAACAGATTCACATACTGGATATTGCAGAAGAGCTTATCGCGAAGAAAGGATATGAGGGAACTTCTGTAAGAGATATTTGTTCTAAAGCGAATATCAACGTCGCCATGATCTCTTATTACTTCGGTTCTAAAGAGAAAATGATGTCTTATCTCTATCAGTACAGAGTATTGAAAACAAGAGAGAATTTTTCAGAATTTGCGGATACCATCAAAGAAGGTAAACCTGAGATGCAGCTGCGGGAAATGATCAAGTACATCGTTTCTCAGCTTTTCAAGTATAATTATTTCCATGGTTTTGTAACCCAGGAGCTTCGTCATACGGAGAATCTTAAAGATGAACTGCTGGATTTCTATCAGCTATTTGTGAAAAAACTGGATGAAGTTATTAAGAAAGGTGTTGCATCAGGTGTTTTTACTTTTACACCCAAACCTGAAGATATTCTTACCATGATTATCGGATCCACTTTATTTGTCATCAGGAATAAAAATTTCTATGAGCTCTATGTTCCGAGCAAAAATGAGGAAACCTATGCCAAAGAAGCTGAGAAAAAGGTGAGAATGAATCTTTTATTAAGTGTTTTTGCGATTTTGGGATACGCTGCAGACTAAAATTACGTTAAATATTCATAAAAAAAAATCTATTGGCAAAAAAGTTATATTTTTGCAAATTAGTAAATCGGCTGTATAATCCGAAAACTGTTGAATTTTATATATGAAAAAATATATTTTAGGTCTTTTTGCTGTAGCGGTGATTACATCTTGTGTAAGTCAGCAGGAGAGAGCAATGAGAAGTGCTGATAAAGAATTTATCTTAAAGGCAGCTAATGAAAATTTTGCCAAGAAAAAATGGAAAAATGCATTGGCTCTTTACGACAGACTTGCCAATCTTGTGGCGGGAACAGATGATTTTCCTAACGTAGGTTTCAATACAGCTTATGCCAACTATTACGACAAAAGTTATAAGCTGGCAGGACACCAGTTTAAGAATTTTGCAGTAAGTTTTCCAAAAGACCCGAGAGCAGAAGAAGCAGCATATATGTCTGCTTTATGCTACTATGAAGGTTCTATGGACTATAACCTGGATCAGTCGAGTACAGAATTGGCTATTAATGAGCTTCAGGAATTCCTGAACAATTATCCCAACTCTGAAAGATCTAAGAATATCAGCCAGTTAATTGATGAATTGTCTTATAAGCTGGAATTTAAAGCTTATGAAAATGCAAGACAATACTACAAAATGGGTGAGTATAAAGCAGCAAACGTAGCATTTGATAATGTTCTGGAAGATTTTCCAAGTACAAAGCTTCGTTCAAAAATTTATGATTATATCATGAAAGCACGTTATGAACTGGCGATGAAGTCTGTTTATAACCTTAAAGATGAACGAATTGAAAGCGCGCTTACGTATACAAAACTTGTAGAGAAAGAGCTTCCAAATACAGAATATTCTAAAACGGCATCAGATCTCAGAGAAAAACTGGAAAAAGAAAAACAAAACTTCGCAGTTGTTAAAAAACAAACTGAAGCCAGAATGGCGGCTTTAACAGCAAGACAGAAAAAAGAAGCTGAAAAACTGGCTGATAAGGATAAAGCTGACCAGCAGATCAAAGATCAGATCAGTAATGAAAAGAAAGCAATGCAGTTACAGAGGGACAGTGCAGCACTTAAAACACCTCCGCCGGCAGCGACTTTCAAAATTCAAAGATAATTCGTAAATTTGCCATCTTAAAATAAAAATAATTTTCTCAAAATGAGTGTAAAAGATACAAAAGCAGAAGTAAATACAATTACTTACGATAAAGATAAGATTGAAGATAAAGTAGGTTCAATCTATGAAGCTATTGTTATCATGGGAAAGAGAGCAGAGCAGATTAATGCGGAGATCCGTACGGAACTTCACAACAAATTGGATGAATTTGCCGTTCACAATTCTACATTAGAAGAGGTTTTCGAAAACAGAGAACAAATTGAGATCTCTAAACATTACGAAAAGCTTCCAAAGCCAACTTCAATTGCTATTGAAGAATGGTTAAACGGAGATGTTTATTTCAGAAAAACAGAAGAAAGAAAGTAATCTTCTGTATTTTAATAAATCAAGGTCATAAAGGAATTCACTTCTTTTATGACCTTTGTTGTTTTAAAACCTCATTGTGTGGGAAAAAATAAGTACTTTAGTGTTTCAAAAAATTAGAACTTAATGAGTGTTTCCGGTAAAAAAATACTTATCGCTGTCTCCGGAGGAATTGCGGCATATAAAATCCATTTTCTGATCAGGGATTTTGTGAAAAAAGGTGCCGAAGTACAGGTTATTATGACTCCTGATGCAGAAAACTTTGTGACGAAACTAAGTCTGTCTACATTATCCAAAAAACCGGTGTATTCGGATTTTTACAGTGATAACGGAACATGGAACAGCCATGTGGAAATGGCTCTTTGGGCAGATGTTATGATTGTTGCCCCATGTACGGCCAATACATTGTCTAAAATGGTTCACGGGATGTGTGATAATCTCGTTATTGCAACCTATATGTCTGCAAAATGTCCGGTATTCATTGCTCCTGCGATGGACCTTGATATGTATGCACACCCTTCTACCCAAAAAAATCTGGAGCAGGCGGAAAGCTTCGGACATATTATTATTCCTGCGGAAAACGGAGAGCTTGCCAGTGGACTGATCGGGCAGGGGAGAATGGCAGAGCCGGCAACAATTTTTAATGCTGTTGAGCATTATTTTAATTCGGATATCCAATCCCGAAGCCTTGAAGGAAAAACAGTTTTAATCACTGCAGGACCTACCTATGAAGCAATAGATCCTGTAAGATTCATCGGAAACCATTCATCCGGTAAAATGGGATTTTCTCTGGCTGAAGAAGCTTCAAAAAGAGGAGCAAAAGTAATCCTGATTTCAGGGCCAAGCGTGCAAACCCTCAACGATCCTCATGTTGAACTTCATAAGGTGACTTCAGCAAAAGAAATGCTGGCCAAAGTATTTGAATTTTACGACACAATAGACATCGGAATTGCTAGTGCGGCAGTAGCGGATTATGCTCCCAAAGAAGTGGCTAAGGAGAAAATCAAGAAAAACGATGAAAACCTGACGATAGAGCTGGTTAAGAATCCCGATATTCTTAAAACAATGGGTGAAAAGAAAACCCATCAGTTTTTGGTAGGATTTGCGCTGGAAACTCAAAATGAAGAAGAAAATGCCAAAGGAAAACTTGAAAAGAAAAACCTGGATATGATTGTTCTGAACTCTCTGCGTGATGAAGGAGCCGGTTTTAAAAATGATACCAATAAAATCAAAATATTTACCAGAACAGAGAAGAAGGAATTCAATCTGAAATCCAAGGATGATGTAGCGAAAGATATTCTCAATTTTGTTGAGACTCAACTTTTAAAATAATTTTAATAAATTTCCGTTCTCAATTTTTAATAGACAATGAAAAAAATTATAAGTTTATTTTTTCTGTTATTTCTATACACCCAAAGTTTTTCTCAGGAGCTTCTGGCGACGGTGCAGGTAAACGCCAATCAGCTGGGAGGAAGTAACCAGCAGGCCTATAAAGCGTTGGAGAAAAGTCTCAGGGATTTTATCAATAACACCAGCTGGACCGGTAAAAGACTTCAGAATTTTGAAAAAATAAAATGTGCTTTTTCTATTGTTATTACGGAAAGAGATGTGAATAAATTCAAAGGAACGATTGTGATTCAGGCAGTAAGACCTGTGTACAATACAACCTACGAATCTCCTTTAATTAATCTTCAGGATCAGAGATTTGGTTTTGAATATATTGAGAATGAGAGTCTTATTTTTAATGAAAGACAGTTCTCCGGTAAGAATCTTACGGATGTGATCAGTTTCTATATTTATGTTGTTTTGGGTCTGGATGCAGATAGCTTCCAGTCTATGGGAGGATCACAATGGTATGCGAAAGCGCAGCAGATTGCCCAGAATTCCCAAAACAGGAACTATGAAGGCTGGAATACTATCAACGAGCCGAGAAGCCGTTCTATTTTAATCAACGAAATTATGAACCCTAACTGGAATCAGTTACGTTCCACTATTTATACCTATCACAGAGCAGGATTGGATAATCTTTTCAACCAGGATCAGACTGCCGGGAAAAAAGTCATTTTCGATGCACTGATGCAATTAAAAATGTATGAGAATAACTTCCAGCAGGCTTTCTTCTTTAATCTTTTCATGGACACCAAAAGCGATGAAATTTTCAATATTTTCAATTCAGGAAATAATGGAGGGCTGATTCTTAATGATCTTAAGCAAACAATGATCATCCTCTCACCGAAGAATATAGATAATAAGTGGAATAAATGGAAGGTCTAAAAAGTGGTGGATACATTGAGGATGGGCGGTTGATTATTCAAGAGTCAACAAAAAAACATTTTGTTCCTTCACTAACAACCATTACTGCCTGTTAATTATGCTTTAATTTAATCGGAGAAGAATGGAAAAAAAACTTATTTTTACAGTTCAAACTCAAATTGGATTATAACCCGGATTATCAATGCTTTCGAGAATTTACATTAAAAACTTTGCCCTGATTGATACCCTTGAAGTATCATTGAAGAATGGTTTACAGGTCATTACCGGAGAAACGGGGGCGGGTAAATCGATCATCTTAGGTGCTCTCAGGCTTATTTTAGGTGAAAGAGCAGATGTAAAATCGATCGCCAAAGCTGAAGAAAAAAGTGTGGTGGAAACCGAGTTTTCCCTCAATAACCAGTTTAAAAAATTCTTTATTGAGAACGACCTGGACTACGAACTTCAGACTATTATCCGGAGAGAAATACTTCCTTCGGGGAAATCGCGGGCATTTATCAACGATGTGCCGGTAACGCTGGATATTCTTAGAGAGCTTTCCTCACAACTGATCGATATCCATTCCCAATTCGAAACATCCAATCTTTTTACTTCAGAATATCAGTTTAAAATTATAGACGGACTTTCTGAAAATAAAAAAATCATTGAAGAGTATCAACAGGAATTTTCTGAGTTTCAAACGCTGAAATTGTTGTTGAAAAAATTAAAGACCCAACTTTCAGAATCTAATAAAGAAAGTGATTATAAAGAATTTTTACTGAACGAACTTGAAGAGCTGAAGCTTGATGATGTTGATTTTGAAGATGTTCAGAACCAGCTTTCCATTCAGGAAAATGCGGGAATGATCTCCGAGAATGTAGGGCAGATTCTATCCAGATTTCATCAGGAGGAAATAGGAATTCTGTCATTCTTTAACGAAGCGACCAACAAACTGTCAAAAATTTCCGAAGTTTCTACGAGTTTCGCAGAGCTGGATGAAAGGCTGGAAACCACTTTTGTAGAGCTTAAAGACATCATTTCCGAACTGGAACATGAAGCGGAAAGAGTGGAAATTAATCCTGAAAACCTGGTCTACCTTACCGATCTTAATAATAAAATCAACGCCTTATTCCTTAAACATAATGTTTCAGATCTTAATGAACTGATTGAGATCAGAAATCAGCTGGCTGGAGATCAGAAAGGAGCTTCAGATCTGGAATTACAGATTGAAGAAACAGAAGAAAATATCTCTCAAAAAGAAAAAACACTTCAGAGCCTTGCTGCAAAACTTTCAAAGAACAGACATAAGAATGTTCCTGTTTTTATTAAAAAAGCAGAAGGACTTCTTAAAAAGCTAGGTCTCGAAAAGGCAAAAGTGGATATAGAATTACACGATGCAGATGAATTCAACCCGTTTGGAAAAGAAAATATCCAGCTGTTGTTTCAGGCCAATTCAGGTTTCCCTTTAAAGCCGATCCAAACGGCCATTTCCGGAGGAGAAAGATCAAGAGTAATGCTTGCCGTAAAGAAGATTATTGCAGAAAGCGATGAACTTCCAACCTTGATTCTTGACGAAATAGACACCGGGGTTTCAGGAAAAGTAGCTGAAGAGATCGGAAATCTGATGCGCGAAATGTCCGAAGACATGCAATTGATTGTTATTTCCCACCTTGCACAGGTCGCAGCTAAAGGAAATGATAATTACAAAGTTGTAAAACAGGATATTTCCGGCAGAACACAATCTACTATTATTCCTTTGAGCAGTGAAGAAAAACTGAACGAGATTGCCCAGCTTCTTTCCGGAAGTAAAATTACGGAAGCTGCGCTGGCACAGGCTAAAGAATTAATAGGCTAATTCAGCTAATTATAAACCCGATTTCTCACCTCTGTAAACCGTTAGTATTATCGATGTCATCCTGAGCCTGTCGAAGGATTTACTATTTCCCTAACTCTTCAATTCTTTTTTCAGAGCTTCTATTGCTGCATCTTTTTGCCGGATTTCCTTTTTCAGCATTTCAATGTAACGCATAATTGGCAGGTCGCTACTTCGGAACTATAATTTTAAAACAGATAAGTCCTGTAGACCGTTAGCTTCCATCGGGATCTGCTGTTAATAGAAAAAATGAAGCCCTGTAACCCATAAAGTTCCGGAGGAGCGACCTGTTAATTCATACCGAAAATATTAAAATTTTCAATGTATTGATACTTTTTATCACACACAGTCATGTTTCAATACTATATTTTTTTGCGGTGGTGAAAATGTATTTGTAATACGACATGTTCTGTCGCTTTGAGAGAATATTTTTGTATTAAGTTAAAGCAATATTCACATAATAATGTTAAAAAATGTTAAATTTGCTAGGTTTTTATAAACAGGTCCATTATAGCTAAAAAACAATAACTATGAAATTTTTATTCGATTATATCCATTCGGTGTATATTCTTCAATTATTTCTAAATATTTAAAAATCAATTTCGTATGTACAAATTCAGATGAATTTTTATGCATATGAAATACACTATTTTTTGCATCAAAGAATATTATATTTGAAATATTCTTTATCCTATAAAGGGAGCTGATTCTCAGAAACGGATAAGGATTAAAAAGAACAGGATCTAACCATGATCTATCATAATAACAATGTCAACTTAAATAAACACAGGAATGAAAAAAATCTCTCTCAGTGCATTCATTCTATGCACAGCATTGGGCGCATCTGCGCAGGAAGTGGTATGGCAGAAAGACATCCAATCCTCTACTCAGGATTTTCTAAGTCAGGTTACCACAACCATTGATCAGCAGTATTTGATCACAGGAAGTTCTATTCAAAGCAATAAGCAACAGGCTTCAGGCAGTAAGCAAAACAACGGTTACGATTTTCATTTGGTAAAACTAAACCAGCAGGGGCAGGAAGTTTGGGAAAAATATTTCTCAGGGCAAAACCACGATTATCTGTCAGCCACTGTTACCACTCAGGATGGCGGATTTCTTTTGACAGGAACTTCTTATTCAGGAAAAGGACTGGATAAAAAAGAAGATTCCAAAGGAGGCTCAGATATCTGGCTGATCAGAATCAATGAATTTGGGGATGAATTATGGCAGAAGACCTTGGGAAGTTCTTATGATGAAGAAGCAAGAGCTGTTATCCAAACTACTGATTTAGGATTCTTTGTGGCCGGTAATGTTCAAAACTCATCCAAAGGCTATGGTTCCAAAGATGTTTTAATCACAAAACTGGATAAAGACGGAAAAGAACTCTCCCAATTAATTTTAGGAGGAAAAGGGTTAGACGAAGTAGAGAAGATGATTCCAACGAGAGACGGTGGAGCATTACTGGGAATCTATTCCAGAAGTTCCGAGGTCCGTGTTTCGGGATCTGACAAAGGTTCCGGGGTGCAAGATGCGGGTTCTGTATCAGAAGTTCAAAGCCCGAACCCCGTATCCCGTACCTCGAAACAAACTGAAAATTTCGGTGAAGGCGATTACTGGATTGTTAAGCTGGACAAAAACGGAAAAATAGAATGGGAAAAGAACTTTGGAGGTAAAGGAGATGATCATATCAGAACGCTGGCCTTAACTTCCAATGGATTTATAGTTGGTGGGGAATCCAGATCGGAAAGATCAGGAAACAAAACCGTCGGATTAGAGGAAGGAACAGACCTTTGGCTGATTGCTTTAAACGAAAGAGGCGATGAACAGTGGCAGAAATCTTACAATTTCAAAAACAGAGACATTTTAATGGGAATGAGTGTTCTCCACTCTGCAGATGACAAATCATCCAAAGGAATTTTATTGGGTGGCTATACGCAGGCAGAAGGAAGAATAGAAACTGATGATGAAACCTTCTGGATGCTCTATCTTGATCCAAATGGAAACGAGCAGTGGGGAAAACATGTCAAAGGTGAATCCAGAAAGAAGGAAGAAAGACTTTCCGATTTAAAACTGAACAGAGACGGATCAATTATTCTGGCTGGAACCAGCGCTGAAGAACTGGGTAAAGAAAACTGGAAGATTGTAAAACTGGGAGACAAGCAGATTGATCAGCTGATTGAAAAATACGATATCAAGATCTATCCGAATCCTGTGTCAGATTATGCTTATGTGGAAATAGGTTTTGATCCTTCGACAGGCTCAGGACAGGGTTTCAAAGAAGCAGATATTCGTTTGTATGATATGAGCGGAAGACAGCTTCAGAGTATTAAAACTAAGAACAAAGTGACAAAGATTAATACCCAGGCATTGGTTCAGGGAGCTTATCTGGTGACTGTAAAAACGGATAACAATAAAACGGCGAATGCTAAGTTAATTAAGAAATAAAAACCATGTTTAAGAAAATTATTTTAATTTTTATTTTCCTGATTTTTAATTTGGGAAAATCTCAGATAGAAAGGAACTACGGGGATACCGCCCAACCTGTGCCTTCAGCTTCATCCTTCTCATCGTATGTAAATACCCCTGTCTCTTTGTCTACTGGAGTTCCCAGCATTGGAATCCCTTTATTGTCATTGCCAACAGGAAATAAGGACTTTGAAATTACTACCTCACTAAGTTATCATCCTTACAATACAGGGCAAGATAAACCAGCCAGTGAAGTGGGTCTTGGCTGGTCTTTGTTTAAAGGTGGTGCAGTTATTTCAAGAATAATTAATGGTTCAATAGATGAGTTTAATTATGACGCTTCAAAATCAAGTTATAAAAAGAATTTATTTGATGATATTTATTACTATGATTTACCTGGTAATTCAGGAAAGTTCAAATTTGTCAGAGATACCATTAACAATACTTTTACCTTAAGCAATATATCAGGAACAAATGTTAAAATAGAATATACAAGAGATTCCAATACAGCAACGCTTATTCTAAACTCTTTTAAAATAACTGACAGCAAAGGATTTAAATATGTATTTGAGGATTACAGTATAGCAAGGTATGATACAAGCTCTAAGGGCTTTAATTATAAATCTGCATTCTACTTAACAAAGATTATTGATGAAAATAATATTACAATAGCCACTTTCAGCTATCAGAAAAACAGCAAAAATGTAAGCGATACCAGCAATATACTTCTGTATCAGAACTGTAAAATGGAAAGTATTACTACATCTTATGGAAAAATCGCCTTTGAAAATATATATAAAGGAATTACTGATGACGATCCTTACGTTATCAGAAGTCTTAGTCTATGGGATATATCCTCTCATCTTATTACGAAATATATATTAGATTATGAGAGTTTTTCCAGTTCTGCTTATCCAACCAATGTCAATCAGGGAAAAAGAACTCTGCAATCAGTTTTAAAACTAGACAGAAATGAAGCCCCAATTGAAAGGAGACAATTCACATATGATGACGTGGGCTCAGAAACGAACTATGGGGCATCTCCAAACCCTAATGAATATGGAAACTTTCTGTGTCCTGACAATTCAAAAACTAATCCCAAAACCTACACATTAGGATTACTCAAGAAAATGACTTTACCAGAAGGCGGATATGTCGTTTATAACTTTGAAGCCAGTGAAGTGTATGAGAATAAAAGTAATCTCCAACTTAATACAAACCAGATTTCCGATCCGGCTTTACAGTATTTAAGTATTGCCAATACAGTCAGTTATAATACAAATAACAGCAGAAGCTACACATTCCAGGTTTCAGCAACAAAAAGATTTTTTGTAAAGCTTTTGATTGATGAGGTTTACGAAATCATCAATATCCATGGCAATATCATTATTCCGCCAACCTATAAATTATTAAGATCATCAGGAAGCGAGGTTGTAGGAGTTACCAATGGCTGTTCAGAAAATGTGAAATATTTTGATTTGATTCCGGGAACCTATACCTTCCAGATCAGTGGAAACGGTAATGGAAGTATTCAGAATTATATAATCACAAACTTATCTGCTCCATACAAGAATACTGCTCAGTCAAAAACAGGAGCCCGCATTGCCAAAATAAAATATTATGATGCAGATAATACGGTTAAAAAAGCGATGTCTTATCAATATGATTTATTTGATAACAGCGGGTCGGGTGGTAATTTGTTTTTCGGTGAAGTATGCAATGAAGAAGCAGGAAATCTCAATGAAACAATATTATATAGAAATGTTAGAGAAATATATGAGGGAACCTCGGGGAATCTGGGCTACAGCCGGTATTATTTTAAGACTCCGGATGACTATACAAGTACTGTCAACTTCTATAAACCCTACTATAATATTACTTCCACAGGCCTTTTGACGAAAAAAGAGATGTATAATCAGCAGAATCAGATGCTTTTCAGTGAAAGTACAGACTACGTGATTGATGAAATTAATGGGGTACAGGAATATATGATCTGTGGGGTTTACAAATCTAAAAGTGCATGGCTAAAATCAACTACAACAACATCTAAAACATTTTATGCCAACGGAAGCAGTTTGGAAGATCATTCTGAAACAGTTTTTAACGCTTCCAATTTTCAACCGGCTTATACAAAGAATATTTCTCCCGAAGGAAAAATTACTGAAAAAAGTATAAAATACCCTTCTGATCTATCAAATACCCGTTTGATCAATGCCAATATGCTTTCTGTTCCCCTTCTCTTAGAAACCAAAATAAACGGAAGCATCACCAGCAAAGGAGAAACGAAATATGATTCTGCTGATCACCTCAATCCTTCCTCTGTGGTTACCTATGACTTGAAAAACCTGGCTCCTGTTACGATAATGACATTTAATAAATATGACAATAAAGGCAATCTGGTGGAAATAACAGGAAAAAATGGTATTCCTACCACTACAATCTGGGGATATTACCAGACCCAGCCTATTGCACAAATTACAGGAGTTACTTACAATCAAATATCTGCTCTGCCATCAGTACTTACTGCTATAACAGCCTCTAATAACGATGCCGATAATCCGGCAAATGAAGCCTCACTGTTGCAGGCATTGGAGAATCTACGCAAAGATCCGGCATTACAGTCTAAACCAATTTCCGTTTATACTTATGATCCTTTAATTGGAATCACACAGTCAATTTCTGGCAATGGAGCAAAAATCACATATGTATATGATACTGTCAACAGATTAATAAAAACAATGGATCCTGAAGGGAAAACGCTTCAGGAATACCAGTATAACTACAAACACTAATACCAATGAAAAGAATTTTAAACATATTCAGCCTTCTATGGATAACGGGGTACTCTTATGCACAGACCCTGAATGCTACGACAGCTGAAAACTATGTATATACCAAAACCTGTCTGGACGCTGACTGTATAAAAAAATCTGAAGCCATACAATATTTTGACGGATTGGGAAGAACAAAACAAACCATAGCTATTAAAGCTACCCCATCCGGAAAAGATATCGTTAATTATATAGAATATGATGAATTTGGAAGGCTCGCAAAAGAATATCTTCCGATTCCGCAAAACAGCACACAGAATGGGGCTTTTTATTCAAATCCGCTGGCCAATGCCCCTGCTGTATTCGGGCAGGAGAAAATCTATTCCGAAAAAAAGTTTGAAAATTCTCCCTTAAGCAGGGTTGACAAGATTACTCCTTTAGGAAATGACTGGGCACAGCATCCTGTACAGATAGCGTATAGTGCAAATAGTGCCGGTGAGGTGAAAAAATATATGGCTACTAATGCCTGGAGTAATGAAGCTACTTATTCGGAACTGGTTGAAAGTGGAACCTACGGAGCTAATCAACTGATGAAAACCACATCGGTAGATAATGATAATAATACGACCATTGAATTTAAGAACACAGCCGGGCAAACTGTTCTTTTACGAAAAAACGATGGTACACAGAATGTTGATACTTACTATGTTTACAATGATTTGGGGATGCAGGTTTTTGTCATTACGCCATTGGCCGCAAAAACCACAGTAGATCAGAGTGCATTGGATAACCTTTGCTACCAGTATCGTTATGACAGTTTGGGTAGACTCGTAGAAAAGAAACTTCCCGGCAAAGATTGGGAATACATGGTGTATGATAAAGCCGACAGGCTTATTCTTTCCCGTGATACCAAGATGGAGCAAAACAATCAATGGCTAATGACCAAGTATGATGAGCTTGGAAGACCAATTTACACCGGGTTTTTAACCGGAGGAGACAGGGCTGCAAGACAAAATAATCTGAAAAACCTGATAATCACAGAACAAAGGAATACAACGGGTTTTTCCAGAAGTGGCACTACAGTTTATTATACGGAAAACTATTTCAATGGTGAAACACCGGTAATTCTCAGCGTCAATTACTATGATACTTACCCTCCGGGCAGTCCTGCAAAACCCACTGCTATTTTCGAACAGGATGTCATTGGGGATAATATGAGCGCTTCCCAAAATACCAAAAATCTTCCTACGGCATCTTATGTGAAGAATATTGATGATGATAACTGGACCTATAACTGGACCTGGTATGATGCTAAATCAAGAATTATAGGAAGCCATACGATCAATCATTTGGGAGGATATACGAAAACAGAAACAAAATTGGATTTTGCAGGCATTAGAATTCAGAGTAAAGTCTATCACAAAAGATTAGCAACTGATGCAGAAAGAGTTATCAATCAATCATATGAGTACGACAATCAAAACAGGCTGCTGGTACACAGGCATCAGGTTGATAATAATCCAATTGAAATTCTGTCCCAGAATGAATACAATGAATTATCTCAGCTGAAGAGAAAAAAGGTAGGCGGAACAGAGTTAGCCAACTCTCTACAAAGTATAGATTATGCTTATAACATCAGAGGTTCCCTTATTAAGATTAATGACCCTGTTAATCTGAATGGAAAATTATTCGGATACGGAATTAAATATAACAATCCGGAATATAGCAATGTCGGTTCAGGAAAATACAACGGTAGTATTGCCGAAATAGACTGGCAGAATGCTTCGGAAAACGTTCAGAAAAGATATACCTATACCTATGACGGGCTGAACAGACTGAAAGATGCGGTGTATTCTGAACCTGCTTCCACCACCCCGTTTAACAATTATTATAACGAGTACCTGACCTATGACCTGAACGGAAATATTAAAACCTTAAAAAGAAATGCTTTTCCTGTATCCGGAACAACGGCTACGCAGGTAGATGATCTGGTATACGACTATACCGGAAACCGTTTGACCAAAGTAACAGAGAATGCACTGAATGACACCGGCTATGAAGGAGGAAATAACACTATTACTTATGACCTGAACGGGAACATGGTAGATATGCCGGACAAAGGAATACAGTCTATCACTTATAATTTCCTGAACCTTTCCAACGGGTACAGCATGCAGCAGACCAACGGATTTGAGCAGCTGCTGAACAGTACGATAAGCTATCTTTACCGTGCAGACGGAACCAAGCTGCGTAAAACCTATTCCAGCGCACCGCCAAGAGGATCAGTCACCACCCGTATCACAGACTATCTGGACGGCTTCCAGTACAGCTACACCGAAGGAGGCGGAATCTGCCTTGAGTGCAGAACAGAAAGTGCCTATGAACAACAGGCTTATAAAGGTATCTTCAATCCCGGAATTACTCCGGAGTGGAAGCTTGATTTTGCAGCGACTGCGGAAGGTTATTACAGTTTCACGGAAAACCGCTATATTTACCAGTATAAGGACCATCTTGGAAATACCAGGGTAAGTTTTGCCAAAAGCAGCACAGGCGTTCCTGAAATTATCGATACCAACAATTATTACCCTTTTGGACTGAACCATATCTCG
>NZ_JCAKRV010000031.1:0-42530 GCF_059515165.1 Chryseobacterium sp. CS3K3.1
TTAATTAAATATAAAAAAAGAGAGTCATTTCTGGCTCTCTTTTTTGTTTATCTCATTTCAAAGGAATGGTTTCTCTCTGATTATGATTCTTTTTTTTCTTCCATTTCCACTTCATGTCGAAGCTGAGCTTTGTAAAGCGTGGCATAATATCCGTTCTTATCCAGAAGTTCAAGATGCTTCCCTTCTTCTACAATTTTACCATGCTCCATCACAATAATCTTGTCTGCTTTCTCAATGGTGGAAAGTCTGTGGGCAATAATAATGGAGGTCCTGTTTTTCGTAATTTTCTCTGTAGCTCTCTGAATCAGCTTTTCACTTTCATGATCAATGGAAGAGGTAGCTTCATCCAGAATTAAAATTTTCGGATCTGATAAATAAGCTCTCAGGAAAGACAGTAATTGTCTCTGACCTAAAGAAATTGAAGAACCTCTCTCACTCACTACATAATCGTATCCACCAGGAAGCTGTTCAATAAACTGATCTACTTCAATTTCTCTGGCACCCGCTTTTATTTTATCCAGTGTTATACTATCATCCCCGAAGGCAAGGTTTTCAAAAATACTTCCGTGGAAAAGGAATACATCCTGCAGCACCACGCCGATATGACTTCTGAGATTATAAAGCTCGTAATCTTTTAAATCCACATCATCAATCAGAATATTTCCGGAGTTGATATCATATAATCTTGTAATCAGGCTGATAATGGTAGATTTTCCTGCTCCTGTTGCTCCTACAATCGCTACGGTTTCTCCCGGATTTACTTTAAAATCAATTCCTTTCAGTACTTCCTGTTTTTCATCATATGCAAAGTGTACTTTCCGGAATTCAATTTTTCCGGCAAAATGATCTTTCTTCACGGTTCCGTTATTCGGCATTGAGTTTTCTTCATCCATTAATCCCAGCACTCTTTCCGCTCCTACAATTCCTCGCTGAATATTATTAAAGCGGTCTGCAATCTGTCTCAAAGGACGGATCAGCATTGAAATATACTGGATAAATGCAATCACGACTCCCGCACTGATGGTAATATAGCCTCCATAGAAAAGAATAAATCCTATGAATAATGAAGAAATAAGTTCCACCACAGGGAAGAACAGTGAGAAAATAAATACAGTTCTCAGCAATGCTCCCTTCAGCGTAATATTGATATCATCAAATTTCTTAAACTCAGATTCCTGTCTGTTGAATACCTGAATAATAGACATTCCTGCCAGTCTTTCCTGAACAAAAGAGTTTTGATTGGCTGTCCAGTTTCTCTCATCCCCGAAAGCTTTTTTCAGCCTTTTCTGGAAGAATCTTGTAATAACCACCATTAAAGGCAATATTGCCAGGGTAATATAACTCAGGTGAACATTGGTGCTGAACATCATCACCAGCACAAACAGAATTCTCAGGATATCACCGAATACCATCAGGAAACCATCTGTATATACGGTCGCAATGGTTTCCACATCTCCTACAGCCCGCGTTACCAGCTGTCCGATGGGTGTTTTATCAAAAAATGAAGTTTTAAAATAGATCAGTTTAGCATACAATCGCTCTCTGATATCCCTGATCACATTCTGTGAGATAAAATTTGAAAAATAAACCAGGAAAAAGTTTAAAACCGTTTCAGCAAATACCAATCCTACAAGAATATAGATATGCTTCATCATCAAAGCTTTGTCATGCAGCTTTGTAATATCATTATCCACCACCTGCATGGTAAGATAAGGCCTGTAGGTGGAAACGATGGAAAGGAATATGGAAATGATAAGGGTAAGGATGAACCAAGAACGAAATTTCATTCCGATAAAGAACAGCCTCTTTATAATTCCCCAGGTATCTTGTTTTTTCATTGTACGAATCGAAAGAAAGAATTAAAATAAAATTCTATGCAAAAATAAGACATTATAACCGGACTGCCTTTACAACTTTTGCAAATCGTCATAGAAAATATCAGATACCTACCATTTACAATATGAATATATTAAGCATCATTTTGTATCCAATCCGCTACATATTCTGCTTTGTTTCCTGGTTTCTGACTGCTGAAATAGAAACGATATGTCACTTACTGATCAATAGTCTTCCCAATCTCTTCAATTTCGATGGTCTTTGCAGGTCTTTCTTTTATAAATTTATTTTCAAGGAATTTATAAACTCCCCAAACCGCAACAATAGAGATGAGCCAGCCAACGATATTCACTGCTGAAAATCCTGTATAATTGACATTTTCTGCGGATTCAGGATCTGTTAATCCCATATACATACCATAACCGAAGCCTAACAAAAGCTGGGTTCCCAGATAAATACCGATAGCCAAAACACCGTATTGCCACTTTGTTTTTCCAAACCTTTCTGCTAATTGTGCATAATACCGGTAAGCGCCGATAAGAATAAAAATTGATAACATGATTATTATTTTGTTTTTAAGTTTTATTTAAAATTCATATCCCACATCTACAAGATACAACCCGTGTCCCGGAGCTGAAGTTCCCGCAGCGTTACGGTTTTTGTCTTCAATCACTTTACGGAGATCTTCAGGCTTCAGTTTTCCGGTTCCTATTTCTACCATCGTTCCGACAATCGCGCGAACCATATTTCTCAAAAAACGATTGGCAGAAACCGTGAACTTCAGCTCTGAACCATTCTGCTCCCATACTGCTTTGTAGATTTTACAGATATTGGTTTTGTTGTCGGTTTTTAACTTGGCAAAACTGGTGAAATCTTCATATTCAAAAAGAATTTTACAGGCTTCATTCATAGCATTAATATCCAGTGATCTTTTCCAGTGCTGCCATGCAGATTCCTGTGTGAATGGATTTTTTTCCAGGGAAATATAATATTCGTAGGTTCTGTACGTCGCATCAAAACGGGCGTGAAAATCATCTTTTACCGGAAAAATCCTTTTAATGGAAATATCGGGCGGAAGAAAACTGTTCAGCCTTCTTGTAAGCTGATCATCCAACTCTTTTTCCGTGTCAAAATGGGCAAATATTTTTTTAGCATGAACTCCTGTATCCGTTCTTCCTGCTCCTGTAGTTTTTATCTCTTCGCGCAAAATGATAGACAGCGCTTTTTCCAGCTCTTCCTGTACAGAAATAGCATCCGGCTGTATCTGGTAGCCGAAATAATTCTTTCCGTTGTAAGAAAATTCAATAAAGTATCTCAATGTATTGTAATAACTCCACAAAAATACTTTAATTTAACGAAATATTTGTTGAAAAGTCTTCGAGAATATTACATCAATGCTTATTAAAATTCCTATTTTTGCAATCGTATGAAAAGATGGTACCTTTATCCTTTTTCCCTTGGTTATCATTTGGTAACGGGTATCCGGAACACAATGTATGATCTGGGAGTTTTTAAGTCGACGAAATTCAAAACACCGATAATCAATGTCGGGAATCTTTCTGTGGGCGGAAGCGGAAAGTCACCAATGGTGATGTATCTTGCTCAGTTCCTGTCCAAACATTACAGAACCGGAGTGCTTTCACGGGGTTACGGAAGGCTTACAAAAGGCTATGAAGTAACCAATTACGACAGCAACTACAAAATGGTGGGTGATGAAGCGATGCAGCTTTTTGAGCGTTTTAAAAACCGTTTTGTCATTGCCGTTTCCGAAGAACGTGTTCCCGGTGCCAAAAAGGTGATCGATGATATGGATCTTGAAGTTCTTGTACTGGATGATGCCATGCAGCACAGAGCTATCAAGGCGGGATTCAATATTCTGATGACCGATTTCAGTGATCCTTTTTTCAAGGATTATCTTCTTCCTGCGGGGGATCTGAGAGAATCAAGAGCAGGATATAAAAGGGCTGACATCATCATGGTCAGCAAATGTCCTGATGAGCTGACAGAGGAAACAAAAAGGTATTACATTTCAAGAATACGACCTTCTTACGGACAGAAAGTATTCTTTTCATCCATCGGTTATGACGAAAATGTATACGGAAAAGATAAAATGCTTCCGGATAACAACCTGAATTATTATGATATTTTGCTGATCACCGGAATTGCGAACCCTAAACCGCTTCTGGAACATCTGGCAAAATTCTCAAAAAGGGTAAAACATTTAAAATTCAGAGATCATCATAATTTCACGGATGATGATATTAAAAAAATCCTTGCCGAGTATAAAAAATTAGGGGAATATAAACTGATATTAACCACAGAAAAAGACTATGTGCGTCTGAAAACTTTTGACTATCTTAGAGAAATTGTTTACTACTGGCCTATCAATGTATTGATTGATAAGAAAGAAGAATTCAATCAAATCATCTTAGATTATGTTAGAAAAAATTAAAGAAACTGCAGATTTTATCAGAAACAGGATTCAGGAAACCCCTGATTTTGCAGTGGTTTTAGGATCCGGACTGGGAAAATTACAGAATGAAGTAGAACAGATCCATGTTTTAGAGTACAAAGATATTCCTCATTTTCCGCAAACTACAGTGCCCGGACATACCGGAAAACTGATTTACGGAATCCTGGAAGGAAAAAAAGTACTGATGATGAGCGGACGTTTCCATTATTATGAAGGACATTCGATGGAAACGGTAACATTCCCGGTGAGAGTTTTCAATCTGCTGGGTATTCAAAATCTTATTCTTTCCAATGCCTGCGGTGGTGTAAACCCGGCTTACAGCGTTGCAGATATTGTCATCCTGAAAGATCATATCAACATGATGCCCGAACATCCTTTACGGGGAAAAAATATCGATGAGCTCGGACCTCGTTTTGTAGATATGAGCGAACCTTATAACAAAAAAATGATTGCCACAGCGGAACAGGCAGCTGCAAATCATCATATTAAAATTCATCAGGGAGTTTATGTGGCACTACAAGGACCAACCTTTGAAACCCCGGCCGAATATGGCATGATTAAAGCTATTGGTGGGGATATGGTAGGAATGAGCACCGTTCCCGAAGTTATAGTTGCCAGACATATGGGAATGGATGTTTTCTGTATTTCCGTGATCACAGACCTTGGCGGACCGGATGTAGCTTTTGCCGTTTCCCACGAAGAAGTTCTGAATGCTGCCAATAAAGCAATGCCCAATGTAATTGCCGTTGTCAAAGGCCTGATTAAAAACTATCAGTAAAAATAACCTAATACTGCAACTGAAGACGTAATATTCCCATCCTCTTGAGGGGTAGCAAAAACTCAAAGAATTTTTGTCGGGGTGGTTTTCACACTCTCACTCTCCTATTCCATAGAATCCATCAATATTATAAATTTTTCCTAATTCACCGGAAATCAGTTTCAGATTCCAATTCATTGTTTAGATTTGTACCCATGAAATTGTACGAAATGAAAAAGCTGATATTAATTTTTATGATGGGTATTTTTGGAATAAGTTATTCACAAAAAGCACCAGCTGTCCTTAAAACAGGATTTTCAAAAGAAGCTTTACAGCAGAAGCTGGAAGATGAAGAAGGGAAAACCGTTACCATACAACAGATTCTGGATCAGCATAAAGGAAAAGTTTTAGTCATTGATTTTTGGGCAGGATGGTGCAGAGACTGCTTAAATGCGCTGCCAAAAGCGAAGGAATTAGAAGAACATAATAAGAATATTGATTTTGTATTTCTGTCATTAGACCGTTCAAAAGAAGGGTTTGAAAAAAGTATGGAAAGATTTGATATGAAAGATAAAGAAAATTATTGGTTTTCCACAGGCTGGAAAAATGATTTCAATAATTATGTAGATCTTAACTGGATCCCGAGATATATGGTGATTGATCAGAAATCTTCCATTGCAAAATATTACGCAATATCTCCCGAAGATCCTGAACTTCAGCAAACCATCGACAAGCTTTTACAATAGTTATCCTTAACTTTAACAACATAAAAACTCATTGGAAATTTTAATTTTCAATGAGTTTTAAAATTTTATTTATATAACACCATGATCACAAGAGAAGCCACAGAACAGGATTTAGAAATCCTTTTAAAATTTGAACAGGGAGTTGTTACTGCCGAAAGACCTTTCAACAGTACATTGATTGAAGGAGAGATTCATTATTATGATTTAAAACATTTAATACAATCTCCGCTGGCAACCGTAATTGTTGCTGAAGAGAATCATGAAATCATTGCTTCAGGATATGCCCTGATCAAAAAAGCAGAGAAAGATTATTATCAGTTTAAAGAATATGCTTATCTGGGATTTATGTACGTAAAACCTGAGCACAGGGGAAAAGGAATCAATAAAGTGATTACCGATGAACTCATTTCCTGGTCAAAATCAAGGGGAATGACTGAGGTAAGGCTGGACGTATATGCTCAGAATGAATCTGCCATAAAAGCTTATGAAAAAGCAGGATTTGAACCTCATCTTCTCACCATGAGACTGAAGGCTTAAAAAGGATGGAAGCAGGAAGATGGAAGTAGTTTATGTCCTAGGAATAATCTATGATTTTTTTTAATTAATTTTAAACAAATAGGTTATAACTTCCCATATCTACCACATTAATCTCAAACTTCCCTGCTACAAAAAAATTTACCGTCAATAAAGGAATCCATATCTTTGTATATGGATTTTTCTTTGCCTCTTCGTAAAATTATTCATGTGGACATGGATGCATTCTATGCTTCTGTGGAGCAGCATGATAATCCTACGTTGAAAGGTAAGCCCATAGCCGTAGGAGGACAACACCGTGGTGTAGTGGCAGCCGCAAGCTATGAAGCCAGAAAATATGGTGTCCGATCTGCCATGCCCAGTAAAACAGCCAAAGAAAAATGCCCTCAGCTTATTTTTGTTCCTCCCCGCTTTGCCCGATATAAAGAAATCTCGAAAAAGATCCGGGAAATTTTTTACGAGTATACCGATCTGGTAGAGCCGCTGTCTCTGGATGAAGCCTATCTGGATGTCACCGAAAATAAAAAAGGAATGGAATCTGCCAACCTCATCGCCAAAGAAATCCGTCAGAAAATCTTTGAACAGACCGGATTAACAGCTTCTGCGGGAATTTCAGTGAATAAGTTTCTGGCTAAAGTTGCTTCTGACATCAATAAACCTAATGGCCAGAAAACCATTCATCCTGATAAAATGGAACAATTCCTTGAAGAATTGCCCGTAGAAAAATTTTATGGGGTTGGAAAGGTTACGGCTAACAAAATGTTTAGTTTAGGAATTTATAAAGGAAAAGATTTAAAAAAGAGATCACTTGAAGATCTGATAAGGCTTTTTGGAAAATCCGGCCAGCATTATTATAATGTGGTTCGCGGAATTCATACATCCGAAGTGAAACCTCACCGGATTCAGAAAAGTGTAGCCGTAGAAAGGACTTTTTTTGAGGATCTTCTTGATGAACAGCAGATTAACGAAAAGCTGGAAAGCCTGGCTGAAGAAATTCATCAGAGATTACAGAAAAATAATATTCTCGGAAGAACTTTAACATTAAAAATAAAATATAAAGATTTCTCTCTTTTTACAAGAAGCATTACAAAAGAAGATTATTTCTCGTCACCGGAACAGTACTATAACACCGGAAAAAAACTATGGGAACTCCGGCCTTTTGATAAAGCTGTCCGGCTGCTTGGGTTATCTCTTTCCCACCTGAATACGGAAGAAAAGAAACAGGTTTCCGTTCAACTAAAAATCCCGTTTGAGGAATTTGAAAATGAATAGGTCATATTTTTTTGCTATCTTGTATCAATCAAATCAGCAAATTTATGAACCCAACCATGATTCAGTTTTTTCACTGGTATTCTGAAGGAGACGGAAAGTTGTGGAAAGAAGCCGAAAAACAGGCAAAATATCTGGCAAAACTTGGAATTACTTCTGTATGGTTCCCTCCAGCCTATAAAGGAACAAACGGCGGCTACTCGATTGGTTATGATGCCTATGATCTGTATGATCTCGGAGAATTTGACCAGAAGGGAACTATTCCTACCAAATACGGCACTAAAAACGATTATATAAAAGCTATTAAAGCCTTAAAGAAACAAAACATACAAGTCATTGTAGATATTGTTCTGGGACATAAAGCCGGAGGTGATGAGCTTGAAAAATTTAAAGTTGTAAAAGTAGATGAGGAAAACAGGGAAAAAGTGATTTCTGATGTCATCGAAATAGAATCTTATACGAAATTTACCTTTCCCGGAAGAGGAAAAAAATATTCTGATTTTGAATGGAACTTCACCTGCTTCAGCGGTGTAGATTATGCCGAGGGTATGGACTCTCATATCTTTAAAATCCAATCTGAATATGGAAATGACTGGGAGGAAATGATTGATGATGAAAAAGGAAATTATGATTACCTGATGTATAATGACATCGAACACCGGAATCCTTTTGTACGGGAAGAACTCAACCATTGGGCAAAGTGGTATTTTGACCAGACAGATTTTGACGGCGTGAGACTGGATGCTTTAAAGCACATTTCATTTGATTTCTACAAAGAATGGCTCACTCTGCTTCGTTCCAATTCCGGGAAAAATATTTTTGCCGTAGGCGAATACTGGGCTCCGGGATATCTACATTTACTTCAAAAGTATATTGAAGTGACAGAAGGCTGCATGAGCCTTTTTGACAGTTCATTACAGAATAACTTTCATACAGCATCACGGGAAGGCGCTTCGTATGATCTCAGAAGAATTTTTGATGAAACCCTTACCCAGGCAGATCCCCTACATTCGGTAAGTTTGGTAGCCAATCATGATACGCAGCCTTTACAGGATCTTGAAGCTCCTGTAGAGCCATGGTTCAAGCCACTTGCCTATGCTCTTATTTTATTGAGAAAAGACGGTTATCCATGTGTTTTCTATCCGGATCTTTATGGTGCTCATTATACGGATAAGGACAGAGAGGGCAACGATCAGGAAATATTCATGCCTAAAATTGATGGAATTGAAGAACTATTAAAAGCCAGAAAAGAACATGCCTATGGTGACCAGCATGATTATTTTGAAGATGCCAACTGTCTCGGCTGGGTTCGTACAGGAGATGAGCAACATAGTGGATGCGCAGTCGTTTTAAGTAATAAAGATGCTTATAACAAACCTATGGAAGTAGGAAAACTTTATGCCGGAAAGAAGTTTAAAGACCTGCTGAAAAGATTCGAAGAAAAAGTAATTATTGATGAAAACGGATGGGGAAATTTCTCTGTTCCCGCTGGAAATGTGAGTGTCTGGATTCCGGAGTAAAATTAATTTAACAGAAACCCTTGTCAAGGTTTGGAACCTTGACAAGGGTCTTTAAGATTTAGCAGTAAATATATCTGCAATTCCAAACATCTATAGCCCATTCACAACAATACCCTTCTTCGTTGGAAGTACAACATACCCTGTCTCTGTTGATATCTCCGGCTTTTAAACTTTTTAATTCCTGACGGTTCAGTTTTCTTACTTTGAAGTCTCTGTTCGTTTTCATAATTATTATTTTTTATGGTTTAGATAATAAATATACATTAAAAATTATAATTATGAATAAACATTCAACACTAACTACTTGATTTAGCATATATAATTTCATTATTAAAGATAAATATTGAGAATATGATGAACCACCCCGTCAAAAATTTTTCGAATTTTTGCCACCCCTCCAAAGGATGGGAATGTTTACGTCTTCAGTTGGATTTCGGTTAAGATTAGAGATTTCCTAAAGTTGGATTTATTATTACATCTTTCGCAGTTCCAGGATTTCCGGTCTTTCTGAGGTATCAGCTATTTTTCCGGTTCTGGCAAATTCTGCCCAAAGTGCCCGTAATTTTACACCATTCTCATGAATACGGCTCCAGGGAATATCTTTCAGCAGTTCGGAAGATTTCCAGGCAGCTTCGTTGCCAAAAATCAATGGGAGATCTATACAATGTGGTGCTCCAATGTGATTATCTTTTAATTTTGAATGAATCCTGAAGAGATAGACATTTCCACCGGCTTCAGCCAAGTTACTCGCAAACTGTCTTGCCGGATTTCCGTAGATAAGCGCAGTCGTTTTTTCAACTGTTTTATCCATGAGTTTTAAACCCAATCCTTTTCCAAAGTATTTATTTAAAGCCTCTGAAGTTTTAAGATAAAAAGCAGTTTCATCATTATTTAAGCCAATCAGAACATCATATTTCTGAGCGCTTTTTTTCCACATTTTCACGGATTCTTCTTCTTTACACAAAGGAAAATATCCGTATTGAGTACCAAAAGGCATTGCTGCTTTCAAACCATATTTTATTACAGAGGGTACCAATATTTTATATTCGTCCATCATTTTTAAAACGTCGGTTTCATCTTTCAAAAATTCTGTTTTTTTCAGAAATTCTGCCGACATTTTTTGTCTTTTATGGCGTAATCCCAGGGGAGCACTCTGAATAATCACACGCTGGAATAAGCCTTCCACACCTTCTGATATCATTAAATGGGCAATAGCATCGCCTCCTGAAGACTGTCCGAGAAGGGTAATATTATTTTCATCGCCTCCCAGATCAGCTATATTGTTTTTAATCCACTTTAGTGCTTCGATGATATCCAACAGTCCTAAATTGGCAGGTCTTTTTTTATCTCCCCCTAAAAAACCAAATAATCCCAGACGATATGAAACACTCACAACGATAATATGCTGTTCTTTTACCCATTCGGCAGGATCGGCTGTAGCCAGATCTCCACAGCCTATTTCATGGGAACCTCCATGAATCCAAACGACAACAGGGAGATTTTCATTTTCAGAAATAACTTCGGGACAGGTTATGGAAAGATATTGGGTAGATTCATCTGCTTCAAAACTTTCAACAGGTGTCGCTCCGATCATTTTTTCAACAAGCGGACTTAAAGCCTGCGGGCACACCGGAGTCTTTTCCGGAGATATAATGATTGATGATAGAGAGGATTCTACAGCGACTGGTTTTTTAAATCTTTCAGAATGGGCATAACGGATACTTCTGGCTCTGATAATTCCATTTTCTTTTAAGGCTAAAATTTTTCCGAAACGAGTCTCGAAAATAGTGGTATTCTGCTGATTGGGTGTCATCTTTACAATGGTGAAAACTTTTCTCTTTAAATTTAATTATTTAAACCTAAATATCACAAATGCAGGTACAAATATTCACAAACCATTATTGTGTTATTCGTGAAAAAAAATAGTGTTATCCGTTTTGAAAAAGACTAGTTCAGGATTTTATATTCGCTGGGAGAAACTCCTACTTTGGTTTTAAAAAGTCTTGTAAAATGCTGGGGATATTTAAATCCTAAATCATAAGAAATTTCACTTATTGTTTTTGTCTGATCCAGAATCTGTTCTTTGGCTATATCAATCAGTTTATTGTGGATAAACTCCTGAGCTGAGATTCCCAGTTCTTTTTTGATCAGATCTCCGAAATAATTGGCAGATAAATTCAGCTTTTCTGCAAAATAATTGACCATTGGAAAACCTATATTTTTGGGATTTTCAGATTTTAAATAATCATCCACCAGATTTTCAAATTTCCCGATGACTCCCTGATTGATATGGTCTCTTGTAATAAACTGGCGGTCATAAAAACGCATACAGTAGTTCAGAAAAAGCTCAATATTATTAACAATTAAAGATTTGCTGTGTTTATCAATAGACTGCTCCAGTTCCAGTTTAATATTTTTAAAACAATCCAGCACTACTTCCCTTTCTTTTTCTGAGAGATGAAGCGCTTCATGCACATCATAAGAGAAGAAGGAATAGTCTTTCATATTCTTCCCTAAGTTGGTTCCTTTAATTAAATCCGGATGAAAAATAAGGGCAAAACCTGCAGGCTGGATAAATTTGTCATTATTATAAATTCCGTACGTCTGCCCGGGAGCAATAAAAACTAAAGTTCCTTCCTGATAATCATAGCTGTGTTTCCCATATTGCATGTCTCCGCACATTACATCTTTCAGAAAAACGGTATAAAACCCGAATTTTCTCTGGTGCTGGCAGATAGGATCGGATTTGGAAAAATCAATAATACTCACCAGCGGATGCAGGGTTTCATGATTGGCCATTTTATTGTATTCCGAAACACTGTTGTAGATTTCAACCTCCTGATTTTCCATGAAGTACATTTTTATTACTATTCAAAATTACCACTTTCATTTGTAACTGAAATAGTGCCTGTAAAATTGGTAAGTAATTCGGTAATCTGTATAAGTTGGGTTTAAATGAAACTTTCGACTTTTGTACCGTTATGGATTCTACTCCGAACGGCAGGTTTACTTATTGACAACAGATTATAATGCAACGGGTACCATAACATATAAATGATCCTAAATAAACTAAAATATAAAAAAAATGAGTACAATCACAGTAAAAGCTTATGGCGCTGAGTCTACCACGGCAGATCTGAAAGAAATGAATATTGAAAGAAGAGAAGTCACCTCAAAAGATGTAGAAATTGAAATTCTATACTGCGGAGTATGCCACTCTGACCTTCATACCGCAAGAAATGACTGGGGCGGATCTTTATATCCTGTAGTTCCGGGGCATGAAATTGTAGGAAGAATTACAAAAGTGGGAAGTGAAGTTTCCAAATTTAAAGTTGGAGATCTGGCAGGTGTAGGATGTATTGTAGATTCTTGTGGACACTGCGACAGCTGTCAGCATGATCTTGAACAATATTGCCTGAATGGCTTCACCGGAACTTACAACGGAAAGGATAAACATCTGGGAGGTCATACTTTTGGAGGATATTCTCAAAAAGTGGTAGTGGATTCTCACCACGTTTTAAAAGTGCCTGAAAATCTTGATCTGGCAGCCGTAGCTCCTCTTCTTTGTGCAGGTATTACCACCTGGTCACCTTTAAAACACTGGAATGTAGGTCCTGGTTCTAAAGTGGCAGTTGTAGGGTTGGGAGGTCTTGGTCACATGGCCATTAAACTGGCAAAAGGACTGGGAGCTGAAGTTACTTTATTCTCCAGAACTCCGGGGAAAACTGAAGATGCAAAACAATTGGGTGCTGATCATGTTGTGATTTCTACAGACGATGCACAAATGGATTCTGTAAAAGGAAAATTCGATGTGATTATTGATACAGTTCCTTATGTACATGACGTTAATCCGTATGTGGCTACTTTAAATATCAATGGAACTCATGTTCTAGTAGGATATCTTGGAGGTTTAGAGCCTATTCTGAATACAGTTCCTATGATTATGGGAAGAAAATCGGTGGCTGGTTCGGTAATCGGTGGTATTGCGGAAACTCAGGAATTGCTGGATTTCTGTGGAGAGCACAATATCGTTTCGGAAATTGAAATGATCAAAATGCAGGAAATCAACGAAGCGTATGAAAGAATGCTGAAAAGTGATGTAAGATACCGTTTCGTTATTGATATGCAGTCTTTATAATTCTTTGATAGAATAGTAACAAAACAGGCTCTTCGGATTGAAAAGCCTGTTTTTATTTTTTCAGGTTTTGGCTGAAAGCATTCTGATCCTGAGTCGTTATATATCTGTTTCCTTCAGCACATTTATTATCATTTCTTTCCATATCCTGAAATGCCCAGGCTGCCATCGCATCAATAACAGGAGCCAGTTCATTCCCTGCGTCGCTCAGTTTATAGGTGACATGTGGTGGTATTACCGGTTTTGCCGTTCTGATAATCAATCCGTCTGCTTCCAGCTGTTTCAAATGCTGGATGAGCATTTTTTCTGTTACGGCCGGAATTGCTTTTTTCAATTCACTGTATCTTTTTTCTCCTGTGGAAAGATTGAACAGGATAATAGGTTTCCAGAATCCCCCGATTCTTTCCATAACATACATTACAGGACAATCCTGTACCGTCTTTCTGTTTTCCTGGATAGTTGAACTTTCTTTGATGGCTGTCATAGTTACATACTTTAGGGTAAGTACTTGTATAAAAGTAAGTACAAATATAACTTTGTTCTCAGAAATAAAAAAATATTCACATATGAAAATTATAATCACAGGATCATTAGGAAATGTAGCTAAGCCATTAGCCCAACAGTTAATTGCAGAAGGGCACGATATTACAGTAGTAAGCAGCAGCGAGGCTAGAAAACAGGATATTGAATCGATGGGTGCAACGCCAGCCATAGGATCTATCACAGACGTTAACTTTTTAACTCAGACTTTTGAAGGGGCTGATGCTGTTTTTGTAATGACCCCTCCGGCTATCAGTCCGGATAAGATCGTGGAAAACACAACCAATGCAGGAAAAAATTATGCTGAAGCTTTGAAAAATGCCCAAGTGAAAAGAGCAGTAATGCTAAGCAGTGTAGGAGCAGAATCGCCGGTAGAAAATGGCCCTATCGCCGGTCTTCACAATATTGAAAAAATATATAATGAAGCAGAGAACACTTCTTTTACTTTTTTAAGAGCCGGATACTTTTACAATAACTTTTTCAATGATATTCCTTTGATTCAAAATGCAGGAATCATTGGAGCAAATTATCCTGCAAGTATTGAAGTACCAGTTGTACATCCAACTGATATTGCGAAAGCGGCTGCCGAAGAACTGGTAAACGACGGAAATACCAATACTATCAGATATATTGTAAGCGATATAAGAAAAGCCTCTGATTTTGCTAAAGTTTTGGGTTCTGCTGTTAATAAGCCGGAACTTCCATGGGTAGAGTTCTCTGATGAAGATTCTTTAAACGGAATGCTGCAGGCAGGATTACCTGAAGATATGGCTAAGCTATATGTTGAAATGGGAAGAGGAATAAGAACCGGTGTTGTGCAGAAAGATTTTATTGATCATGGTTCCCCGGTTACAGGAAGTGTTAAATTGGAAGATTTTGCCAAAGAATTTGCTTCTCAATTGTAATTTCTTTTGTCTTGAAATCGAAGATTCGACGTAGTCAAACAAAAGAAATTACAGTTCAAGACTGGAATTAAAATGCTAAAAATAATTTTTGCTCTCTAAAAATTCTAAACTCGCGCGGATTCACTATTAATTTAGTATCGAATTTAATTCCCGCGCTTCAAACAGTAGAATTTTCTTAACGTTCACAAAACTTATTTTTTTAACGCTTTTAATTCCTAAGTCAATTTATAAAACAAGATTCGGCGCACCTTTGGTGCGCCGAATCTTGTTTTATACTATTATATTTTAATCTTTAAAAATTATTTCTTCTCTTTCAGGGCCTCTTTTAAAACTTTCAGTTTCCCGTCAATAGGCTGATCAATTTTTAATCCTAAAACCTCAGCGACCAATGGATAGACATTGATGTTCGCAAATTCGCTGATCACCATATTGTTTTTAAATTCCGGTCCCCAGGCAAAGAAAACCGCTTTCATTTCCGGTACCACTTTAGGGTTATAACCGTGTTTTCCAACAGATGTTTTCTTACCTTTTTCCAGAAATATTTTTGGGGCTTTAGGAATCAGAAGAATCTGTCCTATTCTGTTATACTGGTCGTCTCTTGTTGCAAAGTGAAGGTATCTGGGAAGTTTTTTATCAAGATATACTTCGTAATCATTCGTTTTATTAGCCTTCAGTTCTTTGTAAACTGCTTTTACCTCATCCGGATTTTTAACATAAACTCTCAACAAAGTCTGGGAATTATAAAAATCAAATCTGTTTTTATCAAAAAGAAGAGCAGGAATTTCCAAAGGTGTACCGCCGTCTACTTTAATCATCCCATGATCGGAAACAAAAACAAAGTTGACATTTTTTAATCCTAAGCCATTTACTTTCTGAACAAGATCACCAATAGCCTGATCTATGAGATGAACAGCTGTTTCCGTTTCTTTGGCATCAGGACCAAAATGATGCCCGCTTCCATCTACTTCCGGGAAGTACAATGAAATAAAATGAGGTCTTTTATCTTCAGGCAGTTTCAGCCAGTTTACCACTTTTTCTACCTTTTCGGAAGGCGTGAACTTTTCGTGATATGGATAATAATAAGTAGGTCTCATCCCTCCTGCATCACTGGCAGATCCTACCCACATTAAAGAAGCCGACACCATTCCCTGTTTTTCAGCAAGCCCCCAAAGCGGAGTTCCTCCATACCAGCTTCCGTCCTCAGCATTTTTCTTATTGCTCATCGCATATCCTTCTTTTCTCTTATAATCATAGAAAAAATTATCAATCAGACCATGATGGGAAGGATAAAGCCCGGTGATAAGACTCCAGTGGTTGGGGAAAGTAATGCTTGGATAGCTTGGAATCATTGCTTCAGCCTTTACACCGCCATTAGCCAGTTTTAAAAGGTTTTCAGCATTATATTTCTGAGCATAATCATAACGGAAACCATCCGTTGATATCATGATCACATAAGGTTTCGACTGTGCTTCAGTATTATTTTGCCTTCCCGGTATCACAACCTGGGCAGTATCAAGACTGGTTTGCTGGGCAAAAGCCGTAAAGGAAATGAGCAGCAGTAAAAAATGGATTCCTCGCTTCATTAATTTAAAATTTTCGGCAAAGTTACATCCTATCCTTCTCCCTGAAAAGTTTAAGAGATTAAAAGTATATTAAAACCTCTTATTTTGTTTGAATCAAAATTAATCGCTGTTTAAATAGGCCTTTTCATTTCAAATTGTGACAGCCAGTTGTTCAGTCCTATTTTTTCACTAAGAAACTTTCCCGTACTTTCTGAAGAATCATCCACATTGTTTAACGCTATCGCCTGCCCGTTATTTTTTTCTCTTATAGCATTAAAGAGCTTTGTACCAATTCCCCTATTTCTGTAATTCTTATCTACAGCAAACTGATATATTTTTTTCGATGCAGGGCCATAAACAATATATCCGACGAGCTTTTCCCCTTCATAAGCCCCTAAAGTCACATAATTTTCAGGCATCGGTTCCAATACGTAAACAGATCCCTGCCATGAAGGTTCAATATCCCAGAATGAACATAGCAACTCCCATTGAAATTCTTTCAAATCTTTAATAGAAACCTCAGCATTTTCTTTTCCTTGTTTAATATTTCCATTAAAGCAAAGCAGTCTTCTGACAATTGTAAAACCTAAATTTTCATAAGCCCTGATAGCAGGCTGATTCCCTTCGATAACTTCAAGCAGTAAGGTATTGGCATTTCTATCCTTTAAAACAGGAATAATAAAATCATACATTTTTCTCACCAATCCTTTGCCTCTGCTTTCCGGAACTACTCCTGTACCGCCATTGTAAATAATTTTCTCCCCGTTTTCAATTTTTTCGGACTGAAGGATAAAGCCAACCAATTTCCCCTCTTCAAATGCTCCGGCAGACAAACTCAGATCTAATTTTTCTGCTGCAATTTTTGAAACAAGCACTTCTTTTGTCAAGTGAAAAGGAACAACATAATCAGAAAATGAGTAATTGAATACGGATAAAAGTTCATCTATTGTGATATCTGCTAAGGTTTTGAATTCCATAGGGCTCGTAAAAATTATAAGGTCAAAAAATTTTCCTTTATTAAGAATCAGGATATATACAAATATATAAATTTTAAAGGAATCTCCCTGAAATCGGGACTTTAAGAAAAAATGACACCCCTGAAAAATCAGAGGTATTCATTATTAAATATTGAGGTGTGTTTTTTCTGAAAAATTATTCTTTGATCAGTTTTTCATAAGATGTACTTCCATCTTTAAGCTGAATTTCAAGATAATAACTTCCTGATTTCAGATTTTCAACACTGATGCTTTCTCCATCCGGTTTTACTGACAGCACTTTTCTGCCTGTTGCTTCGTAGATATCAACGGATTTTATTTTGTCAGAATTTTTGAAATTAACGGTTGATTTTGCCGGATTAGGGTATAGATTTACCTTATTGCTATTGGCTGCAATTTCACTGGTAGATAAAGTAGCAGCTGTCATCGTCAATGTAGCATATCCTCTTCCTGCATCATGATATCCTAAAGAAGTTCCTCCACTTTTACGGGAATAGAAAATATTGATGGTTCCAGCAGCATTAGCAATGACAAAATCTCCTGCTCCACCTGTAAGTGACCTTGTTGCCACTACAGTTCTTGTAGATCCGGATACGGTGTTCGAAGTTTCTGTCCAGTCCTGAGATGCATCAGCTGAAGGTGTGTTGGGAACTCCGCTAAAAGAATAGTCTCTGTTGGCAGAAGCGTTATAAATAAAACCATCTGCACCGACTGCCATTCCTGTAGTTCCAAAACCAATTCCCATCATAGAGTTGCTGTCACCTGTTACCGTAATCGTTACTCCAGAGGGAGTCGTATCTAATTTCACCGTCATGGAAGTTGCCGGTAAATTTACCGTTCCAGACGAAAACTGTGCCAATGCAAAATTGGCAAGAAGCACGCTTAGCGTTAGTAGAGTTTTTTTCATATCAATTTTTTAAAAGATTAATAATTTCCTTGTTATTGGTTTGTAATGCATATTCGAAAGGGGTCATTCCCATTGAATCTTTCTTTGTTTTATCTGCTTTATATTTCAGCAGCTGTTCTACCAGATCTTTATTTCCGGATTTTACAGCCCAGAATAAAGGAGTGTATCCTGTTTCATCTGCAATATTGGGATCTGCTTTTTTCTTAAGCAGATGTTCTACAAGGTCTTTGTTGTATTTAATCGCCAGACCTGCCAATGCCGTTCCTTCACGGCTTTTGTAATTGACATCTTTTACATTTTCAATCAGAAAATCGGCAACGTCTGTATTTCCTCTGTAACAGGCCAGAATAAGGGGTGAAAATCCGTGTTCATTGGTCTGATTGATCACATCCGGGTTTTGTTTCATCAGTTCCTGTACTTCAGCAACCGTTCCGCTTCTGGCAATATCAAATATTGATTTCGCTTTTTCCTGGGCAGATAACAATGAACCCAGGAACAGTCCCAATACTAAGATTATATTTTTCATTGCTTTACCATTACATAGTTATATTCGATGTTGACATTTTCAGCCACTTTCTTGGTTACCATTTTCGGAATGGTCACCTTATAATCTACCGGTCTGGCTACAAACCCACCCTGCATATAGATTTTGCCGTCTTTTGCATATAATGTGGCAGAAGAAGTAACAGCCTTGTCCACACCATGAAAATTAAGCGTTCCCTGAACGGTATATTTCTGAGGACTTGTGGTAAGCTTTGTTTTATCAAAGTTGACAATTTTCCCTTTGAAAGTGGTTTTCGGATATTTTGCAGATTCAGCATAGCTTTCATTGAAATGCTCTTCCATTAATTTTGTTTTAAAATGAAAGTTTTTAACGGTTGAAACAGATGCCATTTCACCGTTATCTGCATTCAGAATCACAATATTATTATCATCCTGGGCAAAGATATCGTCAAACAGAGGTACTGATGCTTCAAAAGTTACTTTTCCAGTTTTAGAGCTATATTTCTGTGCCGAAGCGTAACCCGCAGAGAGTAGTAACACGCTTAATAATGCTAATTTTTTCATAATCATTTATTTTAATTTTCATGTAATCCGTCAGCTTTCCATTTGATGAAAATATTAATCTGAGCGGCAGATAATGAACCTCCCTGAGGCATTTTCCCGGGATCGCCATTAGGCCTTTGGATACGGTCTAAAATTCCGTCAATATTATTTTTCACCTGATCATAAGTAACCAGCGGTTTAAAACTTCCCGCAGAATGACAGCCTATACAGCTGTTATCCACAATGGGTTTTACATCTGCTGTATATTTTACAGGTGCCGTGATAGGTGTATTATCAGAAATCTCTTCGTAAGTTCTGCTGTCACAAGCCGTCATTATCATTGCTGACGACAATATCAATAAGGATGTTAGCTTTTTCATATTAAAAAACTCTGTAAAGATTAAACCCAAAGAAAATATGTCCCTTTCCCCATGCTCCTGTGGCATTGGTAAGATATCCGATATCAGAATTAATCTGGGAGTTTGTCAGTAAAAGCTGGAACACGTGTCCTCCGGTTTCTATATCTACCCCTAATGACAATGGGTTTTTATAAAAACTGTGATCGTCAAAATTCACAAAGTATTCTGCATTCACAGAAACCCGTTTTGAAATTTTATAGCGTCCTCCCAACCCTGCCAGAAACTGGTTTTTGTTTTCAATGGTAGGTTCGTAAAGGTTTTTATGAACAAAGGAAGGCGTAAGCTGTACGGAAAGCTTATCACTGAATCTTCTTGAGATCAATGCCTGGCTAAGATAAGAAAGCCTGTCACTGAAGGTAAGGTGAGGATAAGTGTCCTTATCCAGTTCAGTATTGGCTCCCATTACGTTATACCCCACAATATCCACCGGGAAGTTTTCACTTTGTTTTACCAGTCTGTATTTCACGGCTCCTTCAAATGTTTTCATATTGGTTTCCCTGGAGAGGCTTACAGATACTGCGTCTGAAATACCATAGATAACACCTAGTTTGGTGGAAGCATGATCAAGACCGAAAAAGTCTTTAAATCCAGCGCTTATATCACCAAATCTATGAGCAACGATAATGTACCATTCTTTTTTGGCTGCCAGTTTTGTAGATTGTCCTGTTACAATCTGAAGAGCCTTGAAGGCGGGTTGTGAGGTTTCTGTATTGGTTTTAACCGTGTCAATATCTTTCAGCAGATCTTCCTGTGCAAAGGCAAGACCTGAAGAAAACATTGACAAAAATAAGAGAGTTTTTGTCATATACAATTTGAATTAAATTATGATATGACAAACTTATTGAGTTCTCAATTCAAAAACAGGTGATAAAAGTCACCACTCAAATTGTTTTTATCAATAATAGAAATAAGCTTTTCAAACAATTGAAATTAGACCGTCCTAACATTTTCATTTATAGGAACTTTTATTCCTTCTTTAGTCTGAACAATTTCACCCTCGCTTTCAATTTTTTTCAGAACTCTGCTCACAACTTCTCTGGAAGTCCCCAAACTGTTGGCAATTTCACGATGGGTGATCTTAATAGGATTGTTTCCCTTAGACGAAATCTGTTGTTTGATATAATTGAGAACCCTTTTATCCAGTTTATGGAAAACAGCATCATTCACCATATTCATCACTTCTGAAAATCTTCGGTCATATTCATGGTAAAACAGCTTATTGATTTCCGGAAACCTGATAAGCCATTCGTGCATGACAGAAACAGGAATAAGAATCGCTTTCGAATCTTCTTCTGCAATGGCATATACCCTGCTGATATAATCTGTCAGAATGGATGAAAAGGTCATGAGACAGCTATCTTTCGGTTTGATATAATAGTAGATCAGTTCTCTTCCGTCATTAAGGGTAAAGACTTTGATAGAGCCTTTTATGAGGAAAGGGACAAATTTATTCTTCTGCCCTTCTCTTATGATTTCTGTTTTTGCTTTTATATCAACAGCAACAGCATGTTTTTCAAGCTCAGATAAAAATTCGGCACCTAAAAAGCCAAATTTACTTACAGCGAACGAGTTATCAATCATATCTTATATTTTCTGCTTTTTCTTAAACAAAGATATAAAATTGATGTATGCTTACTACATATTTTCATCTCATTAAAGAAAATTAACAATTAGATAAATCCAATATGAATTTCATTGATGTATATAATTCAATAAAAAACCACAGTCATAAACTGTGGCATTTTTATTTTGCTGTAAAAAAGAGATCTATGAATATAAAAGTATATTTAAAATCTGTATTTCACATTGAATCCGTAAAAGAAATAGGCTTTTCCAGGTCCCGGATTGAGATCAGTTGGAACTGTGTAGTTACTTCCTTTATCTGAATCGTTGATACTATTTCCTAAGAATAAAAATGTATAATTAATCTGACTGGTAAGATTATTAGCCATCACATACAGATCGAGATCCAGTTTATTGAATGACTTTTTAAACCCTAATTTTGAATTAAGCAATCCGAAACCTTTTACCAGATTGGAATTGTTAAAGTCAGAATAAACATTTCCGAGATAATTATAGGTATTCACCAGATAAAATCCCGGTTTGGTAAAGATATCCAATCCTACAGCATATTTATTTCTGGGAACTCCTACTACAGTTTTATGGTCATATACCATTAGTTTCCCTATAGTCTTCCCTGTAACAGGGTCTTGATATTTGGGATCATAGATTGAAAAATCTTTATATTTTGTATCGTAATAAGAAAGATTGACAAAGGGAACAATCCTCTCAATAAATGAGTTTTCAGTTCTGTACTGATATCCTATACTAAACTCAAGGCCTGTATTTTTCTGAGTTCCGGTATTAGCCCAATACGTTTGTCCACTTGTATTACCTGGTAAAAGCAGCTGTGTAAGTTTATCGGAATAGTCGATTCTGAATACTGAAATACGGTAATCCAGTTTTGTATTCAGTAAAAGGCCATGAACACTGAAGTCCAGCATTCTTGCACGTTCAGGTTTTAAATCATCATTTACAGTGTTGGTGGCAGTTATAAACGAAGAAGCTGCAGTGGGTGAATTATATCCTTCACTATAGCTTAGATTAAAGATCTGGTGTTTCCATTCTTTTTGCAAGGCAAAGTGAGGAGTATAGGCCATGTCATATTTCTTATTGAAAGACTGGTCCTTACGCCCAACTACCAATCCTGGCAAAGCAAAAAGGTCTTTCCTGTCATAGTTGGTTCTGTTACCGCTTATTCCTGCTAATAATGTAAGTCCCCAGGGCTTATACGTCAGATAATCGATCACAAAATAGGTGGATTGATTATTATTATACTTAAAATAAGATGCTCCGGACATTCCTGTGGTCAGTAATGGTTGTGATGGATTAGTTCCGTCAAAGCGATAGCTGGAAGTTGTAGAAGCAGAATTTTGTATCTCTGCTCCAAAATCCAGCCGGTTTTCAAAGTCTTTACATTCATTTTTCAAAGTAAAAGTAGAACGCAGCCCTACATTCGGGGAACTTGTCACTCCATATGCTCCGGCGGAAACACTTTCCGTGTTTGCGTTATAATAAAACAGAGTGGTATAATTTCTTAAATTTGAAGTGAGGCTTACGGTATTACTTAATCCTACTCTTGTTGATTTTATTTTTGTTCCGGCATTTTTACTTATATAAGCTGCATTTCCATTATCAATCCCCGCATAGTAATTGTCATATGAAATCTGTCCTGAAGTGTGTTCGTATGAATAAGCCTGACTTGCAAGGAAACTTAACTGATCTTTTTTGCTTAATTTCACTGTACCATTGACATTGAAAAAGTTTTTTAATCCACCTCCATTGGGTCTGTAACCATCCGTTTCAAGATGTCCATATGCAGCATTTACAGAGTAGTTTTCATCTGCAGCATTCAGCTGTGTTCTGGATTGAAAGGTTTTAAAAGCACCCAACATTACATCTTCCGAAACTGAAATTCCTTTTGTAAAATCCGGTCTTGTATAAAAACGGACCGCTCCGCCTGTTCCACCTCCATACATGGTGGCTGCCGGACCTTTAATAACTTCTACATTATTGACATAAGCAAAATCCATATCATCCAGAACAGTGATTCCTTCTGCTGTAGTTAACGGTATATTATTCCAGTATGCTTTCACTCCCCAGTTGTTGAATTTCTGGTCATTTCCATATCCCCGGACAACAAGTCTCTGCCCTCCAAAATTGGTTCTTTTATCGACCTGCAGTCCCGCCATGGTGGATAAAGTCTGATCTATTGCTGCCGGATTATTTCTGTTAAGGTCTTCCTCAGAAAGAGTTTCTACTGACTGTCCGTGTCTTTTAAATTCCGCACGTTCCTGTTTTATTTTTTTTCTTCCCAGGATATTAACTTCATCAATTGTCCCCTCCTGATTTTGCTGAGCATGCACTATAATGCAGCCTAACACCGCTGCCATGCATATATATTTTTTCATTATTCAAAATTTGTGTTACCATTAATATACGATTCATATCTGTTTTGATGGGCTACACATTTCAGGAGGAGGAGGAATAATGGATATATAGGATGTATTTGCTGATGGAAAATTATAGTCCGGGAGTATTCTGAAATCTGAATTATCAGAAACATCATCTTCTTTATGAGAAATAACCGCAAAAAAAAGAGAGGTTTTACATCCACTTTTATGATGCAGAGGGAAGTCGATATGCTTGTGTAAATCTATATTTTGTACAGCCAGCTTTTTTGAGAGATCTACCAGGGAATTGATGATCATATCTTTTTTATCCCTATAACAGAAGAATTTTTTTTCACCATTAATAATCCGTATTTGGATAATATCATAAGAATATCCGTTAAGAATAAACTCCTTCTTTTCTTTCCACTCCACATTTGCAATATCTGCTTCTGAAAAGCACACGGTTTCCGAATCCTTGAATTTACTCCTGGTAATATTATATTGTGTCTTCTTATACAACTCTTTTTTCAGAAAAGTAATACCGGAATATATCATATTATTGAAAAATATGATAACAGAAAGGCACAATACAATAGAAAATAGTTTTTTGTACAAAGAATCAGGTATTAAGGAGCAGGCTCACCGGAAAAATTAACTGCAGTAAATTTTGAAATGTTTATTCTGTGCAGCGTCTGTGAACCTTGTACATTGTATTCTATCCAATTGTCTTTTGGATTTATTTTTAGGGAAACAGGATTTTCATCAGGTTTTCCTGCCGGCACCTGATCAGCCATTTTGGTTTCATCTTCATTTTTATACTGAAGATTGCCTCTTACCATAATTGTATTTCCAATATTATCTTGACTAAATGAAATAGAATTTCCTTCTGCCCTCAGCGTTTTTATCGTAACTATACTGTTATTATTTTTCTTTACTTTAACGGTATACATGATTCCCTTTACTCCTGATCTTCCTCCTGCCCATTCTGTTTTCTCAGCAGAGATGACTGATATTACTTCATCCTGATATAAAGAGGATACCGGCATCCCGCAGGAAGTCAGCATCCAAAACACAGTTAAATATAATTGATTATTCATTTTTTAGTCATTATCTCCTCCTTTAGGTCCCAATACCAGGAAGTTACCACTATATACAACTTCACCTTTATGTTCGGCTTTCAGTATATAATTTCCAGATAACATTTTTTGTCCGAACTCTTCATCAGATTTTACATTTTTCTTACTATACACCAGCCTGCCTGATGCATCCACAATGCTTATATCCACGCTGTTGTATTTAGCTGTATCAAATCTCAAATGGGAAACCCCTTTTGAAGGATTCGGATATATAATATTCATATTCTTTTTAAATTGGGTCTCTGTGGTTGACAATTGAGTCAGCGTATTCTGCGTTGTCCAGGCTCCTCTTCCGTAAGTAGAAACCAATACTGTTTTAGTAGCAGGTCTGTAATCCAGATTAGTAATTCTCACATTCCCTATATTTCCAGTTACTGAAGACCATTCAGGAGTTAGATCCAGGAAATTAGTAGTTCCCCAAACTCCCATTTCTGTTCCTACTAATACTTCATTGGGATTGTCTGGATTTCTGAGTATAGTTCTTACCGGCATATCAGGAAGGTTTCCTTCTTTGTTCTGCCAGGTTGTCCCTCCATCTGTAGAATAGAAAACGCTGGTGAGGTTATAATTGAAAAGTGTCACCATCATCTCATTTTCATTTGCTCCAAACTCGATATCAGAAATAGTTCCTGCTATTGGTGATGTTAACAGAGTTGCTGTGTATGCTGTGGTATTTGCATTTGCTATTTTAAAGATTCTCCCCAGATTGGTTCCTACAAAAAGTGTGGTGGAAGCAGTTGTATAAGGAGATACTTTCATCCAAGATATCTGCTCCCCGGACTGTGCTGTTCCTACAGTAACCACATTATTAGTGAATGATGTAGCAGTACCGGAAAGTCCGCTTGTGCTGAAAAGCGTAAGCCCGGAACGGTAAGAATAGAAGGTATCATTTTTTCTATCCAAAGCTATTTCATTGGCGAAATGTCCTAAATTTGCATTGGTACCGGCGATAAGACTAGATACATTGTTAGTCAATAAATAATGATTGTTATAAGTATAGCTCGAAATTTCATATGTGTCCAGATCATCGTACTCTGTGTACATACCATCTCCCCCTGTACCAGCAAACTTGGAAAGAAAGTTATTGGATTGTGGCGCACCATAAAGCCACCATGAACCATTATCCTGAGCCCCAGCCAATAATTCTTCATCTACCGGAGTTTTTGTCGGATTAAGCATTGCTGTGTAGAACTGTGTTACATTATACCTGGTATTTCTTGCAACAAAGCCATCTACAGTCCCAATATTGGTTTTATTGGCAGCATAATAGATTCCTCCATCATTTCCAAAAAGCATTTGCCCGGTTGCGTAATTATTATAAGGATTGAATATGATTGCATGCTGGTCCGCATGAACTGTAGAAACCTGCAAAGTGGCCATATTGTTATTATTGGACCATTTTGAAATCTGACTCCATGTACCTCCTCCGTTCGTAGATTTATACAGATCAACACCTCCGATATACACTGTATTGTCATCCTGAGGATCTGCTGCAATCACAAGATCATAAAAAGATTGTCTCCGGGTGAAATCATTAGCAGGAATAGCTGTATCTGTAGGCGCAGGTAATGTCAAAACAGGTGCTGCATCATTGGTAGCCTGCCATGTTACTCCTCCGTCAACAGAACGTGCAATTCTGATTGGTTCTGTAGTAGTAGAGCTTCCCTGCATAAAAGCATACACTTTATTAGCATTTGTTTTGGAAAGGCAAAAATTAACTCTTGCTCCTGCATTTCCTACATTGTATACCTGATTAAAAGTATTTCCGTCTGCAGATTTAAAAATTCTTCCTCCTGAGTCTACATTGGAAAGCCTTGAAGTTCTTGTAGAAACCCATACAGCATTATCTGCTCCTATTTCTATCTGTTGTATAGAATATCCGGTTGTACCGGCTGCATTTGTTGTTGTATCTAAGGCCAGTAAATTAGTATTTTTGTTAAATGTAACCCCTCCATCAGTTGATTTATATAACCCAGCCTGATATATTCCATTCCATCCCGCAACAAAAGTAGGGGTCCCTACATAAGTTCCGCTTACCCCTGCATATACCTCCGAAATTCCATTATTATTTCTAACTTTAATATCATTAATATAAAAGTTTCCATTTACTATTCCATTCGAATAGGTTACCGGTATGGTAAATATCTGTGTCCAGGTAGCACCTCCATCCGTCGATTTCCAGATTCCGGATCCTTTAGCATCACCCGTTTCACATTCCCCTGTACCAACATAAAATACCTTCGGATTGTTTGGATCGTAAGTAATGCTTGAAACCGAAGTATTGGCCCAGAATGTACTGAGTGGCTGCCATTCATTTGTACTTACAGAAGGATCCTGATTAACCCAAAGTCCACCGGAAATTCCGCCCGCAAAGACTCTTTTGCCGGTAGTATCATTAGGGTCATACATAATAGCCCTTGTTCGTCCTCCTACATCATAAGGTCCTCTTTCAATCCAGGGTTCATTAATAATTTTTCCGGTGGAAGAATGATGATTACTGGAAATAAATGACATAGGCTTTTCAGAACGATATTTACCTGACAATATATCATGATTTATTTTTACCAGTTTCTCAAAATAGGTCCTTCCGGTAACCGGATCCATTGTTCTTTTGTAATCTTCCTCATAATATTCATTAGGAGGTATTCCAGCAGCCCTGGCAGTTTTATGCAGCTGTTTAAGGTTCTTGCCGTACTGGGCATACAATTTCTGTAAATGTTTTTGATTATTATTAAGCGTATTTTGCTGTGCATTAGTAAAAGTGCAGAATAATACCGCTACGATAGGATAGATTTTCAGTTTCATTTGTTTTTTTTCAAATATATTAAAAATAAATATTAAATATTCAATAAAAACAAAAATACATTATGAATATAAATAAAAAACTACCATAAACATGTCAAATACCTATTTGGGCGTTTTTTATTTTTTAATTAAAATGCTTATTTTTTTAATTAAAAAACAAAAAGCCCCGGATAAATCCGGGGCAATTATATGATTACAAAAGAAATCTTACGCTTGAACGTTGTTTCCTCCTAATACGAAAGGCTCAACTTCTTTGATTTCTCCGAACTGCTGCTCGTAGTTAGCGATGTTCTGTTGAAGAGCGTTTAATACTCTTTTAGCGTGAAGTGGAGCAAGAATTACTCTTGATCTTACTTTAGCCTGCTGAACACCTGGCATCAACTGAATAAAGTCTACTACAAATTCAGATGGAGAGTGGTTTACCAATGCAAGGTTAGCATAGATACCAGCCGCTACCATTTCGTTTAATTCGATGTTGATGTTTCCGTCTTGTGGATTTTGATTGTTGTCCATTGTTATAAATTATGTTTTTAAAATTCGAAATTTGAGATTGTGAAAATATAAAAATAATTTCAAATCCCAAATTTCAAATCATTAATTTTAGTTAAGGTCTTCGAATTCTTTCTTAGAACCAACAATAACGTTCTGATATTCTTTGAGACCTGTACCTGCAGGGATTCTGTGACCTACAATTACATTTTCTTTAAGACCGTTAAGATCGTCTATCTTACCAGCAACCGCTGCTTCGTTAAGAACTTTAGTTGTTTCCTGGAATGATGCTGCAGACATGAATGATTTAGTCTGAAGGGCAGCTCTTGTAATACCTTGCAGTACCGGAGTTGCCGTAGCAGGAAGAGCTTCTCTTACTTCTACCAATGCTAAATCTTCACGCTTCAACTTAGAGTTCTCGTCTCTTAATTCTCTTGCAGTAATCATCTGACCTGGCTTGAATTCTTTAGAATCACCAGCATCTACTACTACTTTAAGACCGAATACTCTGTTGTTTTCTTCAAGGAAGTCATACTTATGTTCAAGAGCTCCTTCAAGGAATTGAGTATCACCTCCATCTACGATAGATACTTTCGTCATCATCTGTCTTACGATAATTTCGAAGTGCTTGTCGTCGATTTTTACCCCCTGTAGACGGTAAACTTCCTGAATTTCGTTTACTAAGTATTCCTGAACGGCAGTTGGACCTTTAATTCTTAAGATATCTTCCGGTGTGATAGAACCGTCAGAAAGTGGAGAACCTGCTCTTACGAAGTCATTCTCCTGAACAAGAATCTGGTTGGAAAGTTTTACCAAGTAAATTTTTCTTTCTCCAGTTTTAGCCTCAACAATAAGTTCACGGTTACCTCTCTTGATTTTTCCGTAAGAAACTACCCCGTCGATTTCAGTAACAACCGCTGGGTTTGATGGGTTTCTTGCTTCGAATAATTCGGTAACTCTCGGAAGACCTCCGGTGATATCCCCTGCTTTTGCAGATTTTCTTGGGATCTTGATTAAGACTTTACCAGCCTTAATTTTTTCACCATCGTTAACCATTAAGTGGGCTCCTACCGGTAAGTTGTAAGCTTTTTGCTCAACTCCTTTAGAGTCTACCACCTTAAGGGTAGGTACGGCTTTCTTATTTCTGGATTCAGAGATTACTTTCTCTTCAAATCCTGTTTGTTCGTCAATTTCAAGCTGGAATGAAATACCCTGGATGATATCCTCGTATTCTACCTTACCTGAAGTTTCAGCAATGATAACCGCGTTATATGGATCCCAACGACAGATTGTATCTCCTTTCTTCACTTTATCACCTGGTTTTACAGATAATATAGATCCGTAAGGTACATTAGCTACCATTAATGGAGTTCTGGACTCATTATCAGCAACTAATCTGAATTCTGTTGAACGGGAAACCACAACCTCAGCTGTATTACCGTTTTCATCTTCTGAAGTAATAGTTCTTACTTCATCCATTTCTACGATACCATCTCTTCTTGCAACGATAGATGGGTTTTCTGATACGTTACCTGCAGTACCCCCCTGGTGGAAGGTTCTCAACGTAAGCTGAGTACCTGGTTCCCCAATGGATTGTGCTGCAATTACACCTACCGCTTCACCCATGTGAATCACTTTACCTGTTGCCAGGTTTCTACCGTAACATTTCGCACAGATACCTTTCTTAGCTTCACAAGTTAATGGTGAACGAACCTCCACTGCTTCTAATCCAGCTTCTTCGATTCTCTTTGCCAAAGATTCAATGATCACCTGATCTGCACTTGCGATAAGCTCGTCAGTTTCAGGATCGTAAATATTATGAAGAGATACTCTACCTAAGATTCTTTCAGAGATTCTTTCAACGATCTCGTCATTTTTCTTAAGTGCAGTAACTTCTGTACCTCTTAGAGTTCCACAGTCGTCTTCTGTAACGATAACGTCCTGTGCAACGTCTACCAATCTTCTCGTTAAGTAACCGGCATCAGCTGTCTTAAGAGCGGTATCCGCAAGACCCTTACGAGCACCGTGGGTAGAGATAAAGTACTCTAGAATCGAAAGACCTTCCTTAAAGTTGGCAAGGATCGGGTTTTCGATGATCTCCGCTCCGGTAGAACCGGCTTTCTGCGGTTTTGCCATCAAACCTCTCATCCCTGATAACTGACGGATCTGTTCTTTAGAACCCCTCGCTCCAGAGTCAAGCATCATGTATACAGAGTTGAAACCACCTTGGTCAGTTTTCATTCTGCTCATGATCATTTCAGTTAATCCTGCGTTGGTATTTGTCCAAACGTCGATTACCTGGTTATAACGTTCTGTATCGGTAATTAGACCCATGTTATAGTTAGCTCTAATTTCGTCTACAGTTTCAATTGATTGTGCAATCATCTGCTTTTTCTCAACAGGAACTACAATATCCCCTAGTGAGAAAGAAAGACCTCCTTTGAATGCGTTTGAATACCCTAGGTCTTTCATTGCATCAAGGAACTTAACAGTTGTAGGGAAATCCGTATCAGCAAGGATCTTACCGATAACGTTTCTCAATGATTTCTTAGTCAGAAGTTCATTGATATATCCTACCTGCTTAGGTACAATCTGGTTGAACAGGATTCTACCTACAGAAGTTTCGATCAATCTTGTAACGATTTCTCCATCTTCTTTGATAGGTAGTCTACATCTTACTTTAGCATTTAAAGATACTCTTCCTTCAGCATAAGCAATTTCTGCTTCTTCAGGAGAATAGAATGCAAGACCTTCTCCTTTTACTTTCATCGTCTCTGTAGAGCTTAATTCTTTAGTCATGAAATAAAGACCAAGAACCATGTCCTGAGATGGTACTGTAATTGGAGAACCGTTTGCAGGGTTCAGGATGTTCTGAGAACCTAACATCAATAACTGAGCTTCAAGGATCGCTTCTGGTCCTAGTGGCAAGTGTACCGCCATCTGGTCACCATCGAAATCGGCGTTGAAGGCCGTAGTTACTAACGGGTGTAGCTGGATTGCCTTACCTTCGATCATCTTAGGTTGGAAAGCCTGAATACCCAGTCTGTGAAGCGTAGGTGCTCTGTTCAATAGAACAGGGTGACCTTTCATCACGTTTTCAAGGATATCATAAACTACCGGTTCTTTTCTGTCGATAATTCTCTTTGCAGATTTTACTGTTTTTACAATTCCTCTTTCAATCAGTTTTCTGATGATGAACGGTTTGTAAAGTTCAGCTGCCATATCTTTAGGAATACCACATTCGTGAAGCTGTAAGTTTGGACCTACAACAATTACCGAACGCGCAGAATAGTCAACCCTTTTCCCTAGTAAGTTCTGACGGAAACGACCTTGCTTACCTTTCAATGAATCAGAAAGTGATTTCAATGGTCTGTTTGATTCCGATTTTACTGCAGAAGATTTTCTTGTGTTATCGAATAATGAATCTACAGATTCCTGAAGCATACGCTTCTCGTTTCTCAGGATTACTTCAGGAGCTTTGATCTCCAATAATCTCTTCAAACGGTTATTTCTGATGATAACTCTTCTGTAAAGGTCATTCAGGTCAGAAGTTGCGAAACGTCCTCCATCTAATGGAACCAATGGTCTTAGTTCTGGCGGGATAACAGGAAGTACACGCATGATCATCCACTCTGGTCTGTTGATCATTCTTGTATTAGCACCTCTTAATGCTTCTACAACGTTCAATCTCTTAAGAGCTTCAGTTCTTCTTTGTTTTGAACCTTCGTTGTGAGCTTTGTGTCTCAAGTCGAAAGACAATGCATCAAGATCGATTCTTTTTAAAAGATCTTCCACAGCTTCAGCCCCCATTCTGGCGATGAATTTGTTTGGATCAGAATCATCAAGATACTGGTTTTCTACAGGAAGAGTTTCCATGATATCAAGGTACTCTTCTTCTGTAAGGAATTCCATATTTTCAAAATCAGAACCGTCTAATTTTTTAGCAATACCCTGCTGGATCACCACATATCTTTCGTAGTAGATGATCATATCTAATTTCTTAGAAGGAATTCCTAAAAGGTATCCGATTTTGTTTGGTAATGAACGGAAATACCAGATGTGTGCAATTGGAACTACAAGGTTGATGTGCCCGATTCTCTCTCTTCTTACTTTTTTCTCAGTAACTTCTACTCCACAACGGTCACAAACGATCCCTTTGTAACGAATTCTCTTGTATTTACCACAAGCACATTCGTAATCCTTTACAGGACCAAAGATTTTCTCACAAAATAGCCCGTCTCTTTCAGGCTTGTGAGTTCTGTAGTTAATAGTTTCCGGTTTTAAAACCTCCCCTCTTGAGTCTTGTAAAATAGACTCCGGTGAAGCTAAACCGATGGTTATTTTATTAAATCTACTTGATTTATTTTTATTTGACATAATTTTTTTTAGATTTTAGATTTCAGATTTCAGATTTCAGACGAAATCATCATTCCAAATTCAAGGATTATAAAATTCTTAGAGTGTCGTAGTCTGACATCCTGTGTCTGACATCTGATATCTTACTCCTCCAATCTTACGTCTAATCCAAGACCTTGTAACTCGTGAAGTAATACGTTGAATGATTCCGGAATACCTGGTTCAGGCATAGATTCACCTTTTGCAATTGCTTCATAAGTTTTTGCTCTACCAATCACGTCATCCGACTTCACAGTAAGGATCTCTCTCAGGATGTTAGATGCACCGAATGCTTCAAGTGCCCAAACCTCCATCTCTCCGAATCTCTGACCTCCGAACTGAGCTTTACCTCCTAATGGCTGCTGAGTAATCAATGAGTAAGGACCGATAGAACGTGCGTGCATTTTGTCATCAACCATGTGTCCTAATTTCAGCATGTAAATAACCCCTACAGTCGCAGCCTGAGTAAATCTTTCTCCGGTACCACCATCATAAAGGTAAGTGTGACCGAATTTAGGAAGACCTGCTTTGTCTGTATATTCAGTAATCTGATCAAGAGTTGCTCCATCGAAGATTGGTGTAGCGAACTTCATACCCAGCTTCTGACCAGCCCATCCAAGAACTGTTTCATAAATCTGACCGATGTTCATACGGGAAGGTACCCCAAGTGGATTCAATACGATATCTACCGGTGTTCCGTCTTCCAGGAATGGCATATCTTCTTCACGAACGATTCTTGAAACGATACCTTTGTTACCGTGACGTCCTGCCATTTTATCTCCTACATTCAGTTTACGTTTCTTAGCGATGTAAACTTTAGCCAGCTTCATGATACCTGCAGGAAGTTCATCTCCGATTGAAATAGCAAATTTCTCACGGTTTTTAACTCCTTGAATGTCGTTATATTTGATTTTGTAATTGTGAATCAATTGTTTGATCAATTCATTCTTGTCAGCGTCTACTGTCCAGTCTGAACCGCTAACGTTTACATAATCTTCAACTGAAGTTAATAACTTGTGAGTGAATTTCACACCTTTACCGATGATTTCTTCGTCAAGGTCGTTTTGTACCCCCTGAGAAGTTTTACCGCTTACCAGTGTATTTAATTTTTCAATTAATGTATTTCTCAACTCGTCAAACTTAGCCTTGTAAGTGTTTTCAATTTCTTCAAGTTTAAGTTTTTCTTCAGTTCTTTTCTTTTTGTCTTTGATGTTTCTTGAGAACAATTTCTTGTTGATAACAACACCTCTTAATGATGAGTCAGCTTTCAATGAAGCATCCTTCACATCACCAGCTTTATCACCGAAGATTGCTCTAAGAAGTTTTTCTTCAGGAGTCGGGTCAGATTCACCTTTTGGAGTAATTTTACCAATCATGATATCTCCAGGCTTCACTTCAGCACCGATTCTGATCATACCGTTCTCGTCAAGATCTTTCGTAGCTTCTTCAGATACGTTTGGAATATCTGCTGTAAGCTCTTCCATACCTAATTTAGTATCACGAACTTCAAGAGAATATTCATCAACGTGGATTGAAGTAAACCAGTCTTCACGTACAACTTTTTCGTTGATTACGATTGCATCCTCGAAGTTGTACCCTTTCCAAGGCATGAACGCTACCACTAAGTTTCTACCAAGAGCCAATTCTCCTTTTTCAGTAGCATACCCGTCGCAAAGTACCTGTCCTTTTTCCACTACATCACCTACTCTTACGTTTGGTCTTAGGGTAATGGTTGTACTCTGGTTCGTTTTTCTGAACTTAGTAAGGTTGTATGTTTTAGTAGCAGACTCGAATTGTACTAAATCTTCGTCTTCGCTTCTTTCATATTTAATAACGATTCTGTCAGCATCTACGTACTGTACTGTACCTGTACCTTCAGCGTTAATTAAGATTCTTGAATCTCTTGCAACCTGCTGCTCAAGCCCTGTACCAACGATTGGAGCCTGTGGCTTCAATAGAGGAACGGCCTGACGCATCATGTTGGATCCCATCAATGCACGGTTCGCATCATCATGCTCCAGGAATGGAATTAATGAAGCGGAAATACCGGAAATCTGGTTTGGTGCTACGTCGATAAGGTCTACCTGGCTAGGTTCTACTACCGGATAGTCACCATCCAATCTTGCAATGATTCTGTCTGTTTCAAATTCACCGTTGTCGCTCAATTCAACGTTTGCCTGAGCAATTACTTTAGATTCTTCATCTTCCGCATTTAAGTAGATAGGATCTGCGTTAAGCTCAATCTTACCGCCTTCTACTTTTCTATATGGAGTTTCGATGAAACCTAATCTGTTGATTTTAGCATAAATACCTAAAGATGAAATCAAACCGATGTTTGGTCCTTCCGGAGTTTCAATCGGACAAATTCTTCCGTAGTGAGTATGGTGAACGTCTCGAACCTCGAAACCTGCTCTTTCTCTTGATAAACCACCAGGCCCTAGTGCAGATAATCTTCTCTTGTGAGTGATCTCTGATAGAGGGTTGGTTTGGTCCATAAACTGAGAAAGCTGGTTGGTACCAAAGAACGAGTTGATTACTGATGTTAATGTCTTCGCATTTACAAGGTCAAGCGGAGTAAAGATTTCGTTATCTCTAACGTTCATTCTTTCCTTGATTGTTCTTGCAATTCTTGAAAGACCTACCCCGAACTGTCCAGCTAATTGCTCACCAACAGTTTTAATTCTTCTGTTTGATAAGTGGTCAATATCATCAACCTCTGCTTTAGAGTTGACAAGCTCGATTAAGTGTCTTACAATAGCAATGATATCTTCTTTTGTAAGAACCTCAGTTGTAGTTGGAATGTTAAGACCTAGCTTTTTGTTCAATCTGTAACGTCCAACTTCACCTAATGAATATCTCTGCTCAGAGAAGAATAATTTTTCAATAATTCCTCTTGCCGTTTCCTCATCTGGCGGATCTGCGTTTCTTAACTGACGATAAATATACTCTACCGCTTCTTTTTCAGAGTTAGTAGGGTCTTTTTGTAATGTATTCTGGATGATAGAGAATTCGTTGCTGTTTTCTTTGTGAATAAGAATTGATTTCACACCCGCATCAAGAATAAGATCTAAGTGTTCTTTTTCAAGAATAGTTTCTCTATCCAGGATGATTTCGTTTCTTTCAATAGAAACTACCTCACCTGTATCTTCGTCTACGAAATCTTCGAACCAGGTGTTCAATACTCTCGCAGCCAATGTTCTCCCTTCTACTTTTTTAAGGGCCGCTTTAGAAACTTTCACTTCTTCAGCAAGGTCGAAGATCTGAAGGATATCCTTATCAGATTCATAACCGATCGCTCTTAATAAAGTTGTTAATGGTAATTTTTTCTTACGGTCGATATACGCGTACATTACGCTGTTGATATCCGTTGTAAATTCCATCCAAGATCCTTTGAAAGGGATAATTCTTGAATAGTAAAGTTTGGTTCCGTTTGCGTGGTAAGTTTGTCCGAAGAATACACCAGGTGAACGGTGAAGCTGCGTAACGATAACTCTTTCAGCACCATTGATGATAAAAGAACCACTTGGCGTCATATAAGGAACCGGACCTAAGTATACGTCCTGAACCACAGTCTGGAAATCTTCATGTTCCGGGTCAGTACAATACAGTTTAAGTCTAGCTTTTAGAGGAACTGAATAAGTAAGTCCTCTTTCCACACACTCATCGATTGAATAACGTGGAGAATCTACCAGATAGTCTAAGAATTCTAATACGAATTGGTTTCTTGAATCCGTAATTGGGAAATTCTCTTGGAAAGTCTTGTAAAGAGCTTCTGTCTTTCTGGCTTCAGGAAGTGTATCAAGCTGGAAAAATTCTCTGAAAGATTCAATTTGGATATCCAAAAAGTCCGGAGTGATGATTTTTCCTTTCGCTGATGAGAAATTAATTCTCGGATTTCCTTGAGTTGTTGATTTTGTTTTACTCATAAAACTTTTAAGAAAGGGTTAAAAAATATTTTGATTCATTAAAAAATATCAGAAAAGAACAAAGAAACAAGATAAAAGTAAAAGGTAAAAGTGTTTTTGGCGCTCACAAAGGACCTTAGATTCTTTTAAACTTCCTACCTGGTTCTTTCTAACTGCAACACTGGTATATCTTTTCACAGCGTAATGCAAAATATTTTTATTACTTTTGAGGCTGTATTACCGCAGTATTTATATACACGAAATCCCTTCCACGTTTACACAGTGAAAGAGTTGATTTTCAGTATTTTATAAATTTACATACAATTTTTCGCGCCAAAAGAAGGGCAAAGATACAAAAAGTTATCCACAAAAACAAATAAATCATCTCATTTTGAGACTCTTAAAAACGAGAGAGGCTGCCCAAATATGAGCACCCCCTCCACAACACAAGCTAATCCTATGATTATTTCACAATAACCTTATAAGATTTTATTTTTGAGGTTTCCGTGACTGAACAAATACAAATACCTACCTGAGCGATTTCCCGGAAACTTACAGGTTATTAGTAGAACGATGGTTAATATTTTATTTTTCATTTCTAATGCTATTTGATGTTTTCATATAAATGCTTTTTGAAAGGACAATTCCAATACATTTTCATCTCATTCATAAACGACACCGTAAGGACACTTACGCTTGTAAGATGTTACAGGATTACGAATAATGCCATCCATTCTATTGGGCAGTCGATTTACTACTTCTGAGGAAGTATATTTCAGAATTGTTGTTTTAAAAAAAGGAAAATTATCCCGGAAACTTTTATTACATAACAAATAGCTTTCTTTTTGACCGGCAGAACCGTTATACAAACCTGTCCAATGATGACCTTTAGTATACAGATCAACGGAAACATCAGTAAAGCAAAACCACAAATGATTGGTAATAACTGTACCATATGACAACTCAAGCTTTGCCATTATTACAGATATTATCTTCGTGTTTAGTTTTCCTATAGCCGTCAAAATCTTCAGAAGCGTAATCTTATGACCAAAGAAAAGAAAGTTATTTCTATCCAATTATTGTGTTTTTTCAATACAAATATAATATTTTTTCAATTAAAACAACAATTAACTGATAAAAATTCACATAAAATAATTAAACACAATAATGAACGTAAAAAAAATCACACATCACCACAAAATATGTAATCATAAAAAACTATATCAGTATTAGTAATAACAATATTATATTACTATTAAAAATTAAAAGACACATTTACAAAAGCTTACATACAAAAAAGCCCGGGCATTTGCCCGGGCTTCTTTATTTATATACAATTGAAATTATTTCAATTCTACTTCAGCACCAGCTTCTTCTAATTGCTTCTTAAGAGCTTCAGCTTCGTCTTTAGAAACACCTTGCTTAATTGCAGCAGGAGCTCCGTCTACGATATCTTTAGCTTCTTTAAGACCAGCACCAGTTAAATCTTTTACTAATTTAACGATAGCTAATTTAGAAGCACCTGCAGACTTAAGAATTACATCGAATTCAGTCTTTTCTTCAGCAGCATCACCTGCACCACCTGCAGCAACAACTACAGCAGCAGCAGCTGGCTCAATTCCGTACTCATCCTTAAGGATAGCAGCTAATTCGTTTACGTCTTTTACAGTTAGGTTTACTAGCGTTTCAGCTAAATTTTTTAAATCTGACATTGTTGTAATGTTTTTGTTGATTATTTATTTAATTTTTTGAGTGTAATTATTCAGCAGCTGGCGTTTCGTCAGTGCTTTCTGCAGCAGCTTCAGGAGCTTCAGCAGGAGTTTCTTCTACCGCAGGAGCAGCTTCTTCAGCTTTAGCTTCTACAGTTTCAGGTTTGTTTTGAAGAGCAGAAACAACTCTCTGGATTGGAGACTGAAGTAATCCAATGATTTCACCGATCATTTCTTCTCTAGACTTGATGTTAGCCAACATGTCCAGGTTGTTGTCACCAACGTAGAAAGTTTCTTGAACAAAAGCAGACTTTAAAGCTGGCTTTTCTTCTTTCTTTCTGAATCCTTGGATCAATTTCGCAGGAGCGTTTGCTGTTTCAGCAATCATTAACGCTGAGTTTCCTTTGAAAGATGGGAACATTTCAGAGTAATCAACTCCTTCAATCTGCTCCATTGCTTTTTGTAAAAGTGTATTTTTTACTACTTTCACTTTGATATTTTGTTTGAAAGCCTGTCTTCTGAAATCTGAAGATTTACCAGCGTTCAAACCTTCTAAATCTGCTACGTATACTACTTTTGCATCCTGAAGCAAATCTTTGATCTCTTGTATTGCTACAACTTTTTGGTCTTTTGTCATTGTCTTAAGGATTATTATTAGTTAACAGATTTAGTATCAATTGCAATACCTGGGCTCATTGTAGAAGATAAATAGATACTCTTCACATAAGTTCCTTTAGCAGCAGTTGGTTTCATTTTGATCAATGTCTGGATTAATTCCTGAGCATTTTCTTTGATCTTGGCAGCATCGAAAGATACTTTACCAATACCAGCATGGATAATACCATACTTGTCTACTTTGAAATCAATTTTACCTGCTTTTACTTCAGTTACTGCTTTACCAATTTCCATTGTTACAGTTCCTGATTTAGGGTTTGGCATTAAACCTCTTGGACCTAATACTCTACCTAATGGACCTAATTTACCCATTACAGCTGGCATTGTAACGATAACGTCAACATCTGTCCAACCTTCTTTGATTTTTTGTAAATATTCGTCAAGACCTACATAGTCAGCACCAGCAGCTTTAGCTTCTGCTTCTTTATCTGGAGTTACAAGAGCTAATACTTTAACATCTTTACCAGTACCGTGAGGAAGAGATACAACACCTCTTACCATTTGGTTTGCTTTTCTAGGGTCTACTCCTAATCTTACAGCGATATCTACAGAAGCATCAAACTTTGTAGTGTTCACTTCTTTTACAAGAGCTGAACCTTCTTCAAGGTTATAGATTCTTCCTTTTTCTACTTTGCTTAAAGCTTCCTTTTGCTTTTTAGTTAATTTTGCCATTTCTTTAAGTTTTAAGCGTTAGTTGGTTTAGTTCCTGTTACTCTTAATCCCATAGATCTGGCAGTACCTGCAACCATAGAAAGAGCAGAGTCCATTGTAAAACAGTTAAGATCCGCCATTTTATCTTCAGCGATTTTCTTTACCTGTTCCCAAGTTACAGAACCTACTTTGTTTCTGTTTGGTTCACCAGAACCTCCCTTGATCTTAGCTGCATCCATTAGCTGGATTGCTGCAGGTGGAGTTTTAATAACGAATTCAAAAGATTTGTCTTCGTATACTGTAATTACTACAGGTAAAACTTGCCCTGGCTTATCTTGGGTTCTTCCGTTAAATTGCTTACAAAACTCCATGATGTTCACACCTGCAGAACCCAATGCTGGACCTACTGGTGGAGAAGGGTTAGCTGCGCCACCTTTCACCTGAAGCTTTACCATTTTAAAGACTTTCTTAGCCATTGTTTGTTTTTTAAATTTGAATAATTAATGAGTTTGGAAGCATTTATTATTCAGTAGGTTATGCACTCACATAACAATAAACCTACTTTTTGGACTGCAAAAGTATAAAATATTTTTGAAATAGCAAACGGAAATTGCTGATTTTTAAAAGTTTTAGAAAAAAAATAAATCAAGCCCCATTAATGTATCTTTGAAAATATAGCCCCAAAAACAAAAACGGTTATCTGCATTAAATAACCGTTTTTAAAATATTTTAAAAGAAAAGACTGATTAAAAGCCTGAAGGTTTATTAATTGTTTTCGTAGAACCGTCGTTTCCACCAAGATCATCATTGATATCGTTTATATTTTGCTTTTCAATTAATCTTTTGTAAGCCATCAGATAAAGATCAACCGTAAAGTTATTATAGGTTCTTGATGGTGTAGTTGTGTTGGTGGCGATCATTCTGCTATCTGTAAATCTAGCTCTGACGTGCCATGTTCCGTTACTTTTGAAAGCCACTACATCCGGCGATCCCTGTTTGTTATCATTCACACCGTTGTCACCATAATCAAGCATTACACTGGTATTTCCATCGTTCAGCTTGAAGGAATAATTGTGGAGGATAACTAAAAAGTTGTTGGCATCAATTTTAGTATCATAATCTGTAATTCCTGTTCCAGGTACACCGGTAAGGGTAAGTTTAAGATAATTGAACAGCCCGCTGCTTTCCAAAGCCGGATCATACAGTTGTAAGGCATTCTGCGAAGTGGCTAAAAAGCTTCCTCCTGTCATCGTAGGTTCTCCCGGATTTCTTAAATATAAGGAATTCGTATGTGTTTTTCCATTAACATCAAGTGTTTCTGAGGGATTAGCAGTGTTGATCCCTACTTTTCCTTTCTGGGCGTTTAAAAACATCCCAAGACATAGGATTATTGTGATATAAATTTTTCTTTCCATAGTTTTTTTATTGAAGGCCCAGTGGCGTATTGGTTGATACTCCCGAATATCCCGGTGAAGCAGATGCTGAAACAGAACCGTTAAAAGTTCCCCAATCTTTCACTAAGGATTTTTCAAAGACATTTAAGGTAAGTGTCCAGGTTCCATTGATGGAAGAAACAGTTCCTGCTCCTTTAAAAGCTAAATTAATAGCATGGTACTGTTTACCGCCGCTGGTCACCTGTGTAATTTCAGTTGAGTAAGAACCATACGATTTTGGGGTCGTACTTGTGTTCGCTGCTGAAACCGCTCCTGTAAAAACAGCACCTGTAATGGCCACCACATATTTACTTGCATCTAATCCTGTATTGAGATTCACAACTTCATCCTGTCTTACATTTTTCAATACAACATTATACATATTTACAGGGGCTACATTACGGAGCGATATATCCAGCAGCTTCACCTTACCTACCGGTGAAGTATCTTTTGACCGGGTAAGAAGAAGATAGTTTCCGCTTGCCTTTGTATTTTCAGTATCTATTAAATAAGATTCTACTAATGTTTCCCCTTCAACATCAAGAGTTCCTTTGGGTGTTTTAGTATTTATTCCTACTTGTGCATTTATGCTTAAAGCAGCAAAACCCGTAAAGAGTATCGCAATAATTTTTTTCATAATTTATGTTTTTATTGAATTAATGGAGCTGTCGCCGCACCAGTAGCTGACCCATTAAGGTTTTGTGTTGAATTAAAATCTTTCGCGTACGACCTATCAAACACCAGTAAGTTGAGTGTCCAGACTCCTGTAGGTAAAGAATTATCAGGGGCAAATCCATGGTAATCTGCCTTAAGCTTCCATGTCCCTCCTGAAGAGTAAGCAAAGATCTGTGGCACTGGGGTAAGCCAGTCTCCGGAATAAGTTCTTGTAGGCTGTGTAAAACCAAAAGAAGAGATAACCACCAAAAATTTGCTGGAATTGATCTTGGTGTCAAATTGATTTACCCAATCTTTGTCATTAGGATCGCAGGTAATTTTGAATTGAACAAGGTTAATAGGAGCCGGTGAATTAGGTACAAAAGAATCATTGTACGCTGTAATTTTGTTGTCCGGCGCCGGAGATTTGATAATGAAAGTGTAATTCTCATCCGCTTTCAGTTTTTCCAGGGGTTGTTTAAAAACAATTCCTGATGTCTTCATTGTACCGTTTACGGTAAGCTCTTTTTCTGGTGTCGCAGTATTGATACCAACCTGCGCACTCATGAGCACTGATGTGCCCACCAGAGTGATCATCGAAATAATTTTTGTCATTGAGTTATGTGTTTATAAAGCTTATGCTCTTGGGTGACTGATCTTAATTCTATTCTTATTTAAAACATAGAATGCCCATACCTCTGTAACCAGTGTATGAAATAAAAAGAATAAAATTTTGTGGATTAGCTAACAGCTTGGTTGCAAGAAGTATGCCATATGAAAGTGAATTAAGGAACTAAAAGGAACTTGATCCATAAAAAAGCAAAAAGGGTCACGTAATGGTGATAATTCAATTAAAGTAAACTACTTTATAGAAGTAGTCAGCAGAGTTATGAAATTTGAATATCAGCACAATAGTTTCAGCAAACTTAAAAAAACTCTAGCCAGAGTGAAAAAAAAAATGAAGATTCAAATTCAATATTTCATTATGAATTAATAGAACGGCACTATTATTTACCGAAAAAATAACCGAGAAGCATCGCCAGAGACTATTGTTAAAATATATTGAAATGGAATCAGCAA
>NZ_JCAKRV010000032.1:0-22860 GCF_059515165.1 Chryseobacterium sp. CS3K3.1
GTATTAAATCGTCTGAATTAAAGGAATCATAAAGACCCTAATAAAGGAGGTTGGATTCCTGCGGAATGACACAGTGGAAAGAAGCAGAGCAAATGAAAAAGAAAGACGTCATCGGAATCAATAGATCAATTGGAAGGGAATGTTTATGTGTGCAAATGGGATAGTGATACATAATTGAAAAAGGAAGTTGATGTGTATGCTGTACTATTTAAAGAATGATATCAGACCCTATTTTTAGGCTGATAAATCAATTATCAAAAACAAAGAATGGATCATTCGGGTAATTTTTTTTGAGTAGCTGAAATCTGCTTTATTTTAATACAAAAGAAATAAAAAACCGCTTCTCTGCAGAAACGGTTCTTATTGATGACATTTTGAATTTTTATCTTACATATCACTGTTCGTATCCGGGCATTTGAAGTCATTGCTGCAGGTTGCACAAACAATGGTTCCGTTGCAGTAATACATACAGAAATCAGTTTCCGGAAGATTAGCTCCACCTGAAATGTTCTTTAATTGGTTCTTTTGTAGTTTTTTTAGGTTTTTCATATAGTTTTAATTAAAAATTTGTTGTTAAAGTAAAAATAATTAAAATATTTTTAATTATGCAATATGTGGTATATTTAAAAATTAAATTTAATATAGCTTTCTATATTCTTTTACGGTTTAAGACTTTTTAGTTTTTAATTGACTAATTATTAATATAATAAATAGTAATTGTAAGCTAGCGTTATCCGAAAAGCTTATAGAGTAGGAATACCAAAAACCAATAACTATGAAAAATTTTAAAAAACTTTCAAGAGAAGACAGAAAATGTATTGTTGCGGGGATTAATTTCCCAGCCTATTGCTTAGAAGGCGGTGGACCGGGAGAAGGCGGCTATTGTATAACAGGATAAAAAGAAGTAAAATGAATATGTAAATAAAAACGGCTGCCTCAAATAGAGACAGCCGTTTCTTTTTATTTTTTAATCAATCCCAGTTCGATCAATCTTTCATGCAGGAATTCTCCGGCAGTAGTATCTTCGTATAACTTTGGATTGTTTTCATCTACACAATTTTCAAGTGCATTTAAAGACATGGCACTGATAGGATGCATAAAGAAAGGAATTGAATATCTTGAAGTACTCCACATTTCTCTTGGTGGGTTTACCACTCTGTGGATGGTAGATTTCAATTTGTTGTTGGTATGTCTTGAAAGCATGTCACCAACATTGATCATCAGTTCATCTGGTTCGGCAATGGCATCAATCCATTCTCCGTTGTGATTTTGAACCTGAAGACCTTTTCCTTGTGCTCCCATTAAAAGAGTGATAAGGTTGATATCTCCGTGAGCAGCTGCTCTTACCGCATCATCCGGTTCTTCAGTGATTGGCGGATAGTGAATCGGTCTTAAAATAGAATTTCCTTCTGCGATCTTGTCATCAAAATAAAATTCATCTAAACCAAGGTGTAATGCCAAAGCTCTTAACACATACTGTCCTGTTTTCTCAAGCATCTGGAATGCTTCTTTACCAACTTCGTTGAATCTTGGAAGTTCTTCAACGATTACGTTGTCCGGATACTCAGTTCTGTATTTTGAATCATCAGACAGATATTGTCCAAAGTGCCAAAATTCTTTTAAGTCCCCTTTTTTGAAACCTTTTGCAGTTTCTTTACCGAATCCTACATAACCTCTCTGGCCACCAATTCCTGGAATCTCATACTTTTGTTTCGTTTCCACTGGTTGTTCAAAAAAGTTTTTCACCTCTCCATACAAATCATCCACTAGGTTGTCATCAAGAAAATGGCCTTTTAAGGCTACAAAACCAATTTCTTCATAAGCTTTTCCGATTTCATTTACAAATTTCTGTTTGCGTTCCGGGTTGCCCGAAAGGAAATCACGCAGGTCTACACTAGGTATTTTATCCATTTTTAGAAATTTACGAACAGCAAAATTACATTTTTTTTAATTTAAATGATTTTAAAATCATTATTTATAAGTTAAATTTGCTGTATGAAAAAATATTCTTCTAAGAGAAGTATCCAAATACTTGCACATCTTCTTCAGCAGTACGGAATTGCAGATATCGTAATTTCTCCGGGGTCGAGAAATGCTCCTTTGGCCATCCATTTTTCAGAGGTAGATAGTTTCAATTGTTACAGCATTGTAGACGAAAGAAGTGCTGCTTTTGTGGCAATGGGAATGGCGAAAAGTGAGAAAAAACCTGTAGCTGTTACGTGTACCAGCGGATCTGCGGTAGTTAATTATTATCCTGCGGTTACGGAAGCATTTTATCAGAATGTGCCCCTTTTGGTACTTACTGCAGACAGGCCGACAGATTTTGTTGATATATTCGATGGGCAAACGATCAGACAGAAGGATGTTTTTCATCAGCATTCCTATGGTGACTTCCAGCTTTTGGAAGACAGTAAGGAGAACGCAGAAGATATTAATTTCGATATCATTAAAAAAGCTATTGAACTTTGCTTTGAGAAGCAAGGTCCGGTACACATTAATATTCCTTTGGAAGAACCTTTGTATGAGCTGGTTTCAGAGCTTCCTACTTTTCCTACGGTAGAAAAGACAATTAAGCATAAAGAGTATGAAATTCCGTCCAATCTGATTGCAGAATGGCATACCTCACAAAGAATTATGCTGTTGGTGGGAACAAGAGATTACAGTCCGGAACTGGAAAGCCAGCTGACCCAGTTGGTGAAAAACCATTCTGTTGTAGTACTGAGTGAAGCCAATTCAAATTTGCACCATGAGAAATTTTTCAAACATATAGACCGTTATATTTTCAACTTTACAGAAGAAGATTATAAAACATATGCTCCTGACCTGTTGATTACAGTTGGGCAGAATGTGGTTTCCAAAAAAGTGAAACAATTCCTCAGAAGTGCCCGTCCAAAACAACACTGGCATCTGGATGAAGTGTGGCAGCCTGATACTTATTTCTCACTCACAGAAAAGATAGAGGTGAAACCTGAGGTTTTCTTCTCAAAACTGTTGAAATTTATCAATCTGGAACCAAGGCCTTATTATAACCTTTGGGACGTCTTAAGGGATAAAAAAGATGCTAAACATGAACAGTTTTTAAATACAATTGATTTCTCAGATTTTTATTTCTTTAATAAAGCGTCACAAACAATTCCCGAGAATTATAATATTCATTTCAGTAACTCCTCGGGGATCAGATATGCACAGCTGTTTGATTTTGGGAAGAGAAAAATGTACTGTAACAGAGGAACAAGCGGTATTGACGGATCTACTTCTACGGCAATGGGATTTGCCATTAAAAATGAAAATCCAACCTTATTGATTACAGGTGACCTGAGTTTCTTCTATGACATCAATGGCCTTTGGAATCAGTATATTCCGCCATTTGTAAGAATTATGATTTTCAATAACGGTGAAGGAAATATCTTTAAAATCATTCCCGGACCTGGAAATGCCAATCCGAATACTCTGGACGAATTTATTGCGACAAAACACCGTAAAAATGCAGAATCTCTGGCGAAGCATTTTGGATTCTCCTATATCAGAGTAGAGGATGAACTTACGCTGGATAGGGTTCTTGAGAATTTCTTCAAACCTGATGCGCAGCCAAAAATCCTGGAAGTAAATACTCACGGGAAGAATAGTGCAGATGTACTGAAATCGTATTTTGAGTTTATGAAATAAATTTAAAGATCAAGATATTCTTCATTCCCCGGCAGATTGATAATTCTATCGATAGGATAGATAAACATATCATCAAAATCATTCAACGCATTAATGATCTGGAAATGGGTGAATTGCTTTATATTCTGTAAAGTGATCTCCGTTTCTTTGATCTTTTTATGCTTTAAAAGATGTTGTCTCTGCACACCGTTCAACAGGTAAGTAGAAGGAGTGAACCAGTCTTTTCCCTTTAGAAATAAAAGGTTGGAAAAGGAGGTGTCAGTGATATGATTATTTTTGACGATGATAATTTCTTCTGCTTTTGCTTTCATCTTCATTTTATCGAGCTCTTTGCGGTCTTCAAATTTGAATGAATAATCAAAGCTGTTGTTTTCTACCAGCTGAAAGTCCTGTATTTCAGGAATCGCATAAGGAATCATCTGTGTTCTGATCTTTTTATCAAGGTCATAAGCAATTCTCAGCTTGAAAAGACCATCTTCATCATGCTGCAGATTTTTATAGATCTTGGCCAGATCAATAGAGTCTTCTTTCCCGAAATGGGAAAACGTCTGGTTGACACGGTTCTGATGTAGATCCAATAGAAAAACCTCCTGATCTTCTACTTTAATGCTTTCAATGAATTGGGACATAGATTTTATTTTTCATTTCCTGATATTCGTCTTCTAATTTACTCATGTGCGTTATACCGCCTCCGCTTTTGAAATACAATTGATCTCCTTCTTTTTCAATAAAGCGTATCATTACACAGCTGTCTACATTTTGGCCGTCAAACCAGCCACAGATTCCCGTGTAATATCCTCTGTCATACCCTTCCGCATCCAGAATAATTTCCAGTGTTTTAGGTTTGGGAGCTCCTAAAATAGAGCCTGCAGGAAGCAGTTTCTTCATAATACTTCCTATTTTTCCCTCATATTCAGGTTTTATCATCCCTGAAATTTCGGAACTCATTGCATACAGATCCTTCTGCCGGGTTTTGATAAAATCAATCTGTTGGAACTGATCCACCTTTACATCGTCAGCTACCATGCTTAGATCGTTCCTGAGGAGATCTACAACCGTGTAATGTTCTGCCTTCTCCTTTTTATCATTCTTAAGAATTTCTGCTGCATTTTCAATAGATGCATCAATGGTTCCTTTCATGGGATAGGTAAAAATTTTTCCTTCAATGATCTTTACAAAAGTTTCCGGAGAAAAAAATACAAAAAAATCTTTATAAAAAACTTTGTATTTCGCATTTGAATGATAAAAAATTTCTTCCAGGGTTAAATTAGTCTCAATACGTGTTTTTCTAGTGTAATTTACTAAGTAAGAGTTTCCTAAACGAATATTTTTCTGAACTTTATCAAAGCCGGCCTGAAAGCTCTCCAATGTTTCAGGAAAGGATTTCCAAACCACTTTTTTATTCAGTGCATGGGTTTCTTTTGAGGTTGAAAATTCCTGAAAATCAACAATTAAACCCTGTTTTTCAATTTCATTTTCCTGATAGATTTCAACATTCTCCGAGAGAAAGTCGATGATGAAAAAATAGGGAACCTTCTGAAGAGAAAGCTCGTCCATTTCCATAAATTTTTGATGATTCACTGAAAACATTCTGCAAAAGTACTTATTGATGTTTACTTTTGCATAAATTTTTTTTACGATGCAGAACAAATATCCTCAGAAACCGGGAATAGATTTTATATTGAAGCAGGCATTTTTTTATTGGAATAAAACACTCGTTTTTCAGTTGATGTTTTCCATTTTTTATTTTGGAATTTTCCTCACAGTATTTTTCGCCGCAGATCTCAAATATAATATTTTGAGCCAATACATGGAAACTAGCAAGTATCTGAAGGATGGCATGCAGGCCTATGCCGCACAATATACTAAAATGGTTTCTACTCCGGAATTTCAGAATTTTTCTCTGATGATTGTGGGGACTATGATTTTTCTTTATCCTCTCAATATCGGGTTTTATCAGATCTACAGAAAAATTGATCTTAAAGAAAAGCTGGAGCTGGGAGATTTACTGGTGGGATATAATGGACTTAACTTTTTTAAGTACATAGGATATTATATTTTCTGGTTTTTCATTTATATCAATGCTGCCCAGACTATTATTCTTGGAATCGTTTGGGTGATAGCAACTGTATTTGTTGCTCCGTTGATGTTTTTTACCAATAAAAGAATCTTTGAATCCATTTCCCTGAATTTTAAAGCGCTCAGAATGTATTTTCTGGAAATAACGGTATGTGTAATCGTTGCCTTTCTATTTAAGTATTTGGGCTTTGCCCTATTTTTTATTGGAGGATTATTTACTTTTCCTTTTTGGAATGCCATGATTTACTCATTGTATAAAACCGTTTTTTCAGAGAAAAGTTAAAATTCATTCGTGTTTAATGGGATTTTTTACTAAAAAAAAGTAAATTTGGTAAAATCATTAAATATTTAAACTATGTCTGAATTTAACGAATTTGATCAGCAGGGCTCTGTACCCAACAGAGAAACGGGATCAATTATTTCTCATGCTTTTGAAATGTACAAAGGCGTTTTCGGTTACGGAATTGTAGCTATGATCATCTACCTTATCGGAGGTTCTGTTATTCAAATGCTTACCGGGTTTGACTCTGCTTCTATGGTGGAAGAAATGAAATCAGGAGGAGATTTTAATTACTGGAGTGCTCCGGGACTTCCTTTATATATGGGAGCCTCCAGCCTTTTTGGACTTTTATTATCTCCCTTGTATGTAGGATTGATCTATATGGTCAATAAATACAATACCAAAAGTCCGATTGAATTTTCTGATCTTTTTATCGGATACCGCCAGAATTTTGTAAACATTTTGATTTATAGTCTTCTTGCGTGGATAATTTCTTCCATTGCGCTGGCATTATGTGTTCTGCCTATCATTTTTGTATATCCTTTCCTTTTAATAGGATATCCGATTCTGTTATTTGAAAATGCTTCAGCTACAGAGGCTTTATCAAAGTCGTTCAATATTGCTAAAGAAAATTATGGAACTTTCTTATTAACCGGATTTTTAGGAGGTCTGATTTCTGTTGCGGGAATTATTCTTTGTGGAATAGGGATTATCCTGACAGCTCCCTTTATTATGATTGTAATGTACTCTACCTATTGCGCTTTCTTAGGAAAACCAAGACAGATTATATACAGTAAATAAAATATGAAATACATGATGAATAAGGACAAACAAATAAGCAGTGTTGCGATAAAGCAGATGTCGTTACTGGCCATCATTCTGGTATTGACCGGATTGATCTGCTTTAATCTGGCATTGTTTATTCCCTCGGTTCTGGGAGCGATTACCATTTATGTAGTCTGCAGAAAGTATAATTTTTATCTGCAGGAAGAAAAGAAATGGAAACCGTCACTGGCTGCTTTTGCATTGATGTTTGCAAGTCTTATTGTTCTTATTCTTCCGATCTATTTTATTGCCGATCTGATTATTGATAAACTGGGAAATGCACAGGCTTATATGGCCAAGTTCAATGTTTTCCTGGATAAAATACATGCTTATATTTTCTCAAAAACAGGGTTTGATATTCTAAGCAAAGAAAATATGGCAAAACTGAAAGATAATGTAGGAAAATTTTCTACTTCTGCAGTCAGTGGGACATTCAATACGCTTACAGTTGTGATGTCCATGTATTTCATTCTCTATTTTATGTTGGAAAAACCGAGGCTCTTTGAAAAGATTCTGACTTCTTCCGCTCCGCTGAAGAGAGCAAATATCTCTCTGATTGGCGATAAAATGAGAAAATTAATCATGGCAAATGCTATCGGAATTCCGGTTGTAGCAGTAGGGCAGGGGATTGTTGCTCTCATCGGTTATCTGATTTTTGGAGCACCGGGAGCAGCATTGCTTTTTGCATTAACGGCTGCCGCTTCTGTAATTCCTGTAGTAGGAACGGCTATTATCTACGTTCCCGTGTGCATTTTTATGATTGCGGAAGGAAATACAGGACAAGGAATTGGTTTAGCAATCTACTGCCTTGTGGTGGTAGGACTTACTGATAATCTTCTACGTTTTACCCTTTTAAAGAAACTGGAAAATATTCACCCATTGAATACCGTATTCGGAATCATTATGGGAATGAATCTGTTTGGGTTTATGGGACTGATTTTCGGACCTATTCTGATCTCTTTGACACTTCTTCTGGTGCAGGTATATAGAAACGAATTTTCGGATGAAGATACTCCTCCGGATCTTGAACTGCCCGCTCAGGATGATATTAAAGAACAATTAATTTAATTATATAAAAGTGGAAGGACTTAATCCCGAAATATTAAAAGAAATCTGTGTAATGAAAATGCCTTTCGGTAAATATGAAGGAACGGTTCTGGTGGACCTTCCCATCAGCTATCTGGAGTGGTTTAATAAAAACGGAATGCCAAAAGGAAAATTGGGAATGCAGCTTTCAACGGTTTACGAGATCAAGTTAAACGGGCTGATGGATCTTTTGACTCCTATCAGAGCAGCAGTAAGGAATGGATGATAAAAATTAAAAATACCCATTTTAGTATATAGTTTCGGCGGCATCGAAGATGCCGCCGAAATTATTTTATCATTATTCCTTTTAAGATTTCAAAGCTGAAATTTCATCTCTCAGCTTAGCCGCTTTAATAAAGTCGAGATTTTTTGCTGCAGCTTCCATTTCTTTTTGCTTCTGGGCAATCATTTTCTCAATATCCTCAGTGGCGTAGGTTGCTTTTGTTTCAGCAACTTTCTGAAGAATTTCCTTTTGAGTATATTTTTCATCAGGGAAGTCTTTGCTTCTTCCTACAAGATTTTCAGATATCTTTTTATTTAATGCTTTTGGCTTCAGACCGTGCTCTTCATTGTACTGCATTTGCTTGGCTCGTCGGTATTCGGTTTCATCCAGAGTAGCCTGCATGGATTTTGTGATTTTGTCAGCATACATGATTGCCTTTCCGTTCACGTTTCTTGCGGCACGCCCTACGGTCTGGATCATTGATCTTCTGCTTCTCAGCATTCCTTCTTTATCAGCATCCAGAATGGCAACCAGAGAAACTTCAGGTAAATCCAGACCTTCTCTTAATAAGTTAACCCCAATCAATACATCAAAAAGCCCTAAACGAAGATCCTGCATAATCTGAATACGCTCCAGGGTCTCTACATCTGAGTGAATATATCTCGTTCTGATTCCGAATTTGGTGAAGTACTTGGTCAGTTCTTCCGCCATTTTCTTGGTTAAAGTAGTCACCAGTACCCTTTCATCCGCATCGGCTCTTTTCTGGATTTCTTCCATCAGATCATCAATCTGGTTCAGTGAAGGTCTTACTTCAATAATCGGATCTAAAAGCCCTGTAGGACGGATAATCTGTTCTATATAAGCGCCTCCCGTTTTTTCCAGTTCATAATCTGCAGGTGTTGCAGAAACATAAATAACCTGATTCTGAATAGCTTCAAATTCTTCAAACTTTAAAGGTCTGTTGTCCATTGCTGCCGGAAGTCTGAAACCGTATTCCACCAATGCTTCTTTTCTGCTTCGGTCTCCTCCGTACATGGCATGAACCTGTGGAACGGTAACATGGCTTTCATCGATAACCATTAAAAAATCTTTAGGGAAATAATCAATAAGGCAGAAAGGTCTCGTTCCCGGAAGACGGCCGTCAAGATACCTTGAATAGTTCTCAATTCCTGAGCAATAGCCAAGTTCTTTGATCATTTCAAGATCCAGTTCTGTTCTTTCCTGAAGGCGTTTTGCTTCTAAAGGCTTCCCGACAGAACTAAAGAAATCAACCTGTTTTACCATGTCATCCTGAATCTCTTTAATGGCGCCATTTAAGGTCTCCTTCGATGTTACAAAAAGATTGGCAGGATAAATCTGTATCTGATCAAAATTATCCTCCACATTTCCTGTTACCGGATCAAAACTTTGAATCTTTTCAATTTCATCTCCAAAAAACTGAATTCTGATTGCATTATCCGTGTAGGCAGGGAAAACATCAATGACATCTCCTTTTACACGAAATGTTCCTCTCTGGAATTCATTTAGCGTTCTCGCGTATAGTGCATTAACTAATGAATGGAGAAGAGCAGTTCTGGTAACTTTCTCACCAATGGCGATAGAAATCAACGATTTATGAAATTCCGTAGGATTCCCGATACCATAGATACATGAAACAGAAGCTACAATCAAAACATCTCTTCTTCCCGAAAGAAGGCTGGCAGTTGCAGAAAGACGTAGTTTTTCTACCTCTTCATTGATGCTCAGGTCTTTTTCAATATAAGTTCCTGTGGTGGCAATATAGGCCTCGGGCTGGTAGTAGTCGTAGTAGCTGACAAAGTATTCCACTGCGTTTTCGGGAAAAAACTCTTTAAACTCCATGAAGAGCTGTGCAGCAAGCGTTTTGTTGTGTGCCAGTACCAGAGTGGGACGTTGTACTTTTTGTATAACATTCGCAACAGTAAAGGTTTTTCCGGAACCTGTTACCCCTAAAAGCGTTTGATATTTCTCACCAATCTCTATTCCTTCAGTAAGTTTTTCAATAGCTTGGGGCTGGTCTCCGGTAGGTTTATATTCTGAGTGAAGCTTAAAATCCATAGAAAAGAATGTATACAACAAAAATACGAAAGAAATTATTAGGCTATATCATCTTTTGTGGCATTATTTTTCCATTCATAGCCTACAATCACCTAATCATAATGCTATGAAAATCAATCAATTTTATATTCCTGTAGTAAGCCTTTTTCTTTTTTTATCTTCGTGCAAAGAGAATCATGCGAATGCTCAGAAGACAGGAAATGACGGAAGTGTAGAAACGGAAAATCCCAATTCTGACTACAAGCCCGCATTTAAAGGGCAGACAAGAATCAAGGCTTTAAAAACAACAACGCCCTATGCCATAGAAATATTGAATAAAGACCTTGGAAGGCCCTGGGGCATTATCAATTTACCTGATGGGAAATTCCTCGTCACCGATAAGAAAGGGTACATGAATATTGTTTCGCCAGATGGGAAGCAGGTCTCCAAAATAGAAGGCTTTCCAAAAGTAGATTCAAAAGGGCAGGGAGGAATGCTGGATGTCGCTCTTGATCCTGATTTTAAAACCAATAGTATTATTTTCTTCAGCTTCTCGGAGCCATTTGGAAAAGGAAACTTAACATCTGTTGCCAAAGGCAAGCTTTCGGCAGATCTTAAAAGTATTTCAGAGGTAAAAGTTATTTTCCGTGCAGAACCTTCTTATGATGGAGATAAACATTATGGAAGCCGTCTAGCTTTTGATAAGGATGGAAACTTATTTGTCAGCACAGGAGAAAGATCAGATAAAGTTACCCGTGTATATGCCCAGAAAACAGATAATTATCTTGGGAAAATTTTAAAAATTACAAAGGATGGGCAACCGGCTCCGGGAAATCCTTTTATCGGAAGATCAGGATATAAACCGGAAATCTACGCTTATGGAGTCCGGAACCCGCAGGGAATGGCCATCGATCCCAATGGCAATTTATGGGATGTTGAAATGGGGCCAAGAGGCGGTGATGAAATCAATCTGATCCAACCCGGAAAAAATTACGGCTGGGGAGATGTAACCTATGGAATTGAATATTCCGGAGAAAAAGTAGGACAGGGAATTACACAGAGAGAAGGAACAGAGCAGCCGGTTTATTATTGGGATCCTGTGATCTCACCAAGTGGAATAACTTTTTACACAGGAAATATAGACGAATGGAAAGGCAATCTGTTTATCGGATGTTTAAGCGGTGAGCATATTGACAGAATTGTCATGAAAGACAATAAAGTAGTAGGAGAAGAACGTCTTCTTGCAGATCAGAAAGAGCGTTTCCGGGATGTATTAAATGGAATGGATGGAAATCTGTATGCCGTAACAGATAGCGGTAAGCTTTATAAAATTTCAAAAAAATAGGAAAGAACTGTATCAAAGGTTAATAATTTCACCTTTGTCATTCTGACAAAGGAAGAATCTCATTTATAAACCAATAACATAAGATTCTTCACTACATTGTTGAACTACGTTCGCAGACTTTCAGTCTGTGTTCAGAATGACATTTTGATACAGTTTCTTTTTATTCTCTTAAAACTTAAAATTAAGTCTGGCAAAAACCTGTCTTCCGGAAAATCCCATCTGAACAGGATCAAAAATACCTCCACCTTCTGTGTTTCCATCACTTACCTGGGTGGTTTGCAGGGTAGGATATCTGTTGAACAGATTTTTACTGCCCAGGGTTACATTGAGATTCTTACTAAATTCATAACCAAAAGAAAGGTCTGTTGTTACTTTTGGATTATAAACCTGTTCTGTACCGTCATAACCAATCAAAGTAACCTTATCAAATCTTACCAGCTGCAGATTCGCATTAAATTTGCTGATCTTATAATTCAGGTTTAAGTTCATTTTTGTTTTAGGTGCAGAGGCAAGGATAAAAGCTTTTTCTCTTTCGCTCAGGTAAATGTCTTCTTTTCCTGCTAATTGTTCCGAAGTATTTACTTTTGTGATTTCCATATCATTATAGTTTCCGGCTAAAGTAGCAGTCAGTTTTCCGGAGCCTATATTTTCACTATAGCTTAAGATAAGATCAACTCCTTTCGTGCGCGTATCAATTGCATTGGAAAAGAACTGTACCTGATCAATAAAAGGATTTTCTGCCTGAACCTCTGCCGGCAGGTCTGCCTGTGTAAAATATCCGGTAAGAACAATTCTGTTTTTTACCTCAATATAATAACCATCCACTGTCGCCGTGAATTTTCCTGTGTTGAAAGTAAATCCTGCACTTCCGTTCACCGATGTTTCCTGCTTCAACTGAGGAATTCCCAGGCTGCTTGCCAGTTTGCTGTCATTAGATGCCAGCTGAATAGTCACCAATTCACCTTCCTGGAAGTTGGTAAACTGCTGGCTGTAGTATTTTTGAGCCAAAGAAGGAGCCCTGAACCCTGTAGAAACAGACCCGCGGAAAGCAAACTGAGGAGTAAATGCATATCTCGTAGCAAATTTTCCATTCAGCGTACTTCCGAAATCATTATAATTTTCAAACCTTCCGGCAACGCTTATCATCCAGTTTTTAGTCACATCCAGTTCAGTATCTACATACGCAGCAAAGTTATTTCTGCTTTTGCCGATATCCGTAGAATACCCCGGGAATCCCTGTGAACCGCCTGGTCTTACGCTATTGTCATTTAAAGGGTTGGTAACCAGTAAACTTTCAGGGGTGTCTGGTGTAACAGGATTTCCGTTTTTATCATACATGGTATAGGAGGCTTCTTCTCCTTTAATGATATCAAATTTTTCATATCTGAATTCTGATCCGAAAGCAATATTCAGTCCTTCCAGTACCTTAAATTGTTTCACGGCATTAAACCCTGTTGTATTCTGCAGCAATGAGTGTCCTCCTGCATTAAAACTTGTTGGTGATTTGACTCCTAAAGTAGCATTAATTGTATTGTCTATCTGATAGGTGAATCTATTGTTCCCAAAAGCATTATAAAAATCTACATCCCAGTCGGCCACCTTGAATTTTAAGCCGTTGTCAAAAGTGAAATCTGTAATGCTGGTGTTTTCAATCGGGTTGAACCCTGCAGGGTACACTTCGGGGATATTACCATCTGCATCAGGCGTTCTGGTCCATGCATAAGCCTTAGTATTTCTATGTGAAAAACCCTGGCGGGAATAGAATTTCAGCCCATCAGATAAAGGAAGTTCAATATTTCCGAAAAAGTAAATATTTTGAGCCTTGGCATCTCCGAAACGCTGTCTTGGCGCTGTATACAGATCAGGATTAGCATTTCTTATGGCATAATCTTTATTAACAAATTCAACCGTAAAATTTCCGAAACCTCCTTTTGAACCTATTTTAGTTCCTAAATTTCCACTGAAATCAAAGGTCGTTCCGTCTACTTTGTGATCAGAAACAACATCATTGTTTCCGGGGCTTTTAAAAAGGTTCATTCCATAAAAAGCATTTCCTTCAAAACCTTTGTCTCTGTCATTCAAAATAACGTTGATAACTCCTGCAATAGCATCAGAACCGTATTGGGCGGAAGCTCCGTCACGAAGAACTTCCACTCTTTTTATAGCACCAATCGGGATAGTATTCATGTCATATCCGGTATTTCCTCTTCCTTTGGTTCCAAAAAGGTTGATCAGTGAAGACTGGTGATATCTTTTTCCATTCAATAAAAGTAAGGTCTGATCGGGACCAAGACCTCTTAAAGTCGCCGGATCTACAGCATCAGCACCATCGGATCCTGATTGCTTGTTGGAGTTGAAAGAGGGCGCAGAAAATTGTAAAAGCTGATTGACTTCTATCTGCCCTGTAGACTGGCTTACCTGCTTAATGTCGATGATGTCAATGGGAACAGGAGTATTAACCACCGTTCTCTTTTTGTTACGGCTTCCTGTAATGGCTACTTCGTCGATCTTGGATTCTTTCAACGTGTCCTTTATCTGCTGGGCATAAGAGAAGGTAGACACTCCAAGTAAAATGATGCTGATGTATTTTATCTTCATATTGATAATTTGAGTGATGATTTAATCAAAATTATCAATATTTATTTTTATATCCATATTAAATTTAAATATTTAGTATGAATATCTTAATTTAGTATTGATTTGTGATAAATTCGGAAAAATAATAATTAATTACCCAAATTTAATTAAAAATTTTAACGTTAAAAGCTGGTAATGATTCTGTTAATTCCTTCTTCCAAAATTTCCGTGGATGTGGAAAAGCAAATTCTTATATGTCCTTCGGCTCCTTTGCCGAACCATCTTTCTGATCCCGGAACAATGGCTACTTTTCCCTGCTGCAGAACATGCTGGGCGAACTCATCACTTGTCATTCCGTTTTCAATCTTTGGAAACAATACAAACGTAGCTTCAGGCAGATTAGGGGTTACAATTTCTGAACGGCTTAATAGTCTGACCGCAAGATCTCTGTTGTTCTGTAAATGAGTCAGAAACTCTTTGTACCAGGGCTTTGCTTTCTCCAATGCTACACTTCCCGCGATTTGCGATAAAGTAGAAACACCTTCTATTGTGGAATTGAAATTGGATTTCTCTGTGAAGTCTTCAAGAATATCCTGGTCATTACACAGCACAGCGCCTATTCTTAATCCTGCTATTCCGAATGATTTTGAAAATCCATATACCGTAAAGCTTTTTTTTCTGGCCTTCTCCGAAACAGAAGAATAGGTATGAAAGTCTTTATCATCATAAATAATATCACTCCAGATTTCATCACTCATCACCCAAAGATCATGAGCAGATGCAATTTCTGCGACTTGTATTAAAACCTCTTTAGAATAAACTTTTCCAAGCGGATTGTGAGGATTGCATAGGCTGATAAGTTTAGTCCTGGGATTAATTAAAGAAACCAGTTTTTCAAAATCAATTTCTCCTGTTGTTGTATCCACAGGGCAAAGCATTACTTTACCACCTGCAGTTTCTACTGATTTTTTGAAAAGAAAATCAACGGGATCCAGGATAATGGCTTCATCTCCGGGATTAAGAACGTAGGATGCGATAAGAAACATTCCCTGGGCAGCGCTATTGACTGCCAATACATTTTCTGGTGAAAAATTTCCGTGTTTTTCTATGTTAAAATGCTCTGCAACGCTTTTCTTAAACTCAGGAAGTCCGGAAAACGGCCCATAGCTTAGGTAGCCGTCTTTCAGGTATTCAATAATTCCCTGTTCTATTTCAGGAGCGGTTCTGAAGTCAGGGTCGGCTGCCGTAAGAGGAATGATGCCGTCTTCCAGGGTGGCCCATCTTCCGTTGTAGGCTTTTCTTTTCAGGGCTTCAAAGTTGATATCGTTATTGGTAAACATATTTATTTATAAGATATGGGTAAAATATTTTCTGTCTGCTGATGAATTGGAAGTAAAAACTGATTAAGCAATGTCCTTCCGTTATGAATGTGAATCTCTATTTCGGGCTTTCTGCTTGCCTCATATTTATGGAAGACTTTCTGTGCATTTTCTTCTTCAACTAAGTGTTTCGTTAATACAAAAGCATCTTTCAGAGCTGAAGTAACTCCCTGGCTGGTAAATGGAATAAGTGGGTGCGCTGCATCTCCGATGAATACGAAATTATCTTTGTAAAAAGGGTTTAACTCTTCCAGTTCATATACATTCCATAAATGTACATTTTTATAATGTGATTTCTGTATAATTTCCGGGACTAAAGGATGCCAGTTTTCGAAAACGCCAAGCATATATTTCTTTAAGTTTTCTGCGGAACATTCATTAATCATATATTTTTGATTGTCAAACTGTGAATACCAAAGAATGGTATCATCAGAAAGCTTAAGAATACCGAAAGTCAGCCCGCCTTCCTCATGGTGAAACTTCATAAAGTCATTATCAATAACATCTGCAATTTCTTTATTCTGAATGATATTGACTACTTCACTTTCTCTTACTATTCTCATGGTTTCATCTCGAAAAAGACTTCTTCTGATCCGGCTTCTGGAGCCATCAGAGATCACTGCAATATCAGCGTCAATATCAGTTCCGTCAGAAAGTTTCAGTTTTCCGTTCTGCTGAGAATCAGGAATAATAGTTTCTTCATAAGTTATTTTGCCGGGAGTGAGGTTTTGTGTCAGTAAGCTGATTAACGAATGTCTTGAAATGGCAAAAACATTGTTCAGTTCTTTTTCTGCAAGAATTTTTCCGGTGTGGGAATATTGGATATATTTTTTCAGGAAGTTTCCATGTTGGAGAAGAACATCAGGATCAATGATCTGATAAAGATAATCTATTCCTTCTTTCGGAATGAGAAAACCGTGACCTGCCAGATCTTTCTTTTTTCTCCTTTCGTAAATATGATAATCAATATTGTATTTTTCTAAGTAATTCGCCATGCTTAAGCCGGAAATACCGGCGCCCACGACAGCAATTTTCTTCATTTTTCGGAATAAAGTATTTTTCAGGTTGGTTTTTTAAGTATATTTTAAATATCCTTTAGATCAATACAAAATTAAATTAAAAACATTCACTATTTCAAAAATGGCATTATTTAATTTTTATTTCCTGAAAAATAAGACAAAAAGAATAAGATATGCTGGATAATAAAAATATATGTTTGGTTTATATTTATTTATAAAAAAGATTTATTTTCAATATTTAAATAGCTTTAATTTATTTAATTGGTAATGTGAAGACTGAGATTGTTTTTTGCTTAAAAACTCTCACTTCTGGTGCATGAAAAAACCGGAAGAAATTCCGGTTTTATGATTAAGCTTTTTCAAGCTGAACAGTAAAGTGTCTTAAGATTTCCGGTTCCCACGTAATCTTGTATCCTTTTGCTATTTCATCACGTCTTTCATATACGTTTCTGATAGCAGCCGCAATATAATCCATGTGGTTGTTGGTGTAGGTTCTCCTTGGAATAGCCAGTCGTACCAGCTCTAACTTCGGATAGCGGTTTTCTCTGGTCGCTGGATCTCTGTCTGCCAGTAATGTTCCGATTTCTACAGTTCTGATCCCTGCTTCCTTATAAATTTCCAGTCCTAAGGTCTGAGCCGGATATTCTTCACGGGATACATTCGGAAGAAAGTTTAAAGAATCGATGAATACAGCATGTCCTCCGATAGGTTTTTGAACAGGAATTCCATATTCAATTAATTTATTACCCAGATATTCAACCTGAGAGATTCTGCTTTCAAGATAAGCAAACTCTGTAGCTTCATCAAGACCTACGGCCAATGCAGCCATATCTCTTCCCGCCATTCCTCCGTAAGTAATGAAACCTTCGTAAATGATGGTGAAGTTGGACGCTTTTCTGAAAACTTCTTCGTTATTTAAAGCAATGAATCCTCCGATGTTTACTAAACCATCTTTTTTAGAACTCATTGTCATTCCGTCTCCGTAGGAAAAAATTTCCTTGCAGATATCCTTAATGCTTCTGTTTTCCTGTCCTGCTTCTCTTTTTTTGATGAAGTAAGCATTTTCCGCAAATCTCGCTGAATCAAAGAATACTGGGATTCCGTACTGGTCTGAAAGGGCTTTCACGGCTTTCATATTTTCCAGAGAAACAGGCTGTCCTCCAGAAGAGTTACACGTAATGGTAATTAAACAGAAAGGAATGTTTTCTTTAGGATGGCTTTTATAAACTTCTTCCAGTTTTTCAAGGTTGATATTTCCTTTGAAAGGATGGAGATCATTAATATCAAAAGCTTCGTCTATCGTACAATCGATAGCATGTGCCTTTCTGAATTCGATATGTCCTTTTGTTGTGTCAAAATGTGAGTTTCCCGGAACCACATCGCCTTCTTTTACCAATACTGAGAAGAGAACGTTTTCTGCAGCTCTTCCCTGGTGGGTAGGTAATAAATATTTGAATCCTGTTATTCTTTCAACAGTTTTTTGTAATTGTTCAAAAGAACGTGATCCGGCATAGCTTTCATCTCCGGTCATTAAAGCAGCCCATTGTTTATCAGACATAGCTCCCGTTCCTGAATCGGTAAGCAGGTCAATATAAACATGTGAAGATCTTAAGTTGAAAAGGTTATAATTAGCTTCTTTAAGCCATTGCTCTCTTTCTTCTCTGGTGGATTGATAGATTTCTTCCACCATTTTAATGCGGAAAGGTTCCGCGTACGGTAAATTCATGAGTTAAATTATGTTTTAAATTGTTTGTAAAGAAAATGTGCTTGAAAATAATTTTTCAAAATTCATCAATGTATAGATAAGTCGGAAAAAGGGATTATTCCGGAGCCTTAAATATATTTTCATCAGAATGGAATCCGGCTACACCGCCACTCACAGCAAACTTCATGGCAGAAGCTGCTGTCATTCCCACTACAGGTTTGATGTTTTTTTCTTCAGTAACAATTACCCAGCCCGATATAGCATACGAGTGGGGAAGATATACCGCAACGTAATTATGCTTGTCAACGTCCGACATTTCTTTTTGGGTTAAAAAGCCAATTCTCCAGATTTCCGGATTTTCATTGGTTTTTACCCATACAGGATCGTTGAATTTTTTCTTGTCGCCTACGAATGAAGACATGACGTCTTTCGTAGGAGTATAAATGTGTTTTACTCCCGGAGTTTTCTCCAGTAAGCTGTCCATCGTGTCGAAAAAGAATCTTCCGACTACGAATTTATTTCCTAAATACCCCAGAATAGCAGTAAACAGGATGATAGATACAAATACAAGCCCCGGAATCTGCTTGGCAAGGGAAGGAACAAGGTTGTCAATCGCACTTACAATATACCAGATCACAAAAATAGTTAGTCCGATAGGCCCAATAATAACCAACCCCTGGAAGAAATTCTTCAGGAACAGATTGGCAATATTTTCAAAGCTTGGCTTCTTCAAGGTGTATTCTTTACTATTTTATTTTAACCGTGAATTGTTTCTTTATTTCCGTAGGATTTAATAATGCTGGCTTCATATTCCAGCCATTCTTCCCAGCGCTTGTTTACTTTTTCAGGATTTCCCAGCTGTCTTGCAAACCCGATAAAAGTAGTGTAATGATTGGCTTCGGAAATCATCAGTTCTTTGTAGAAAACTTTAAGCTCTTCGTCTTTGATATTTTCGGTAAGAACTTTGAATCTCTCACAGCTTCTGGCTTCAATCATAGCGGCAAACAGCATTTTATCTACGATGAGGTCTTCTCTGCTTCCCTGAATGATAAATTTTGCCAGCTCATTCACGTAATCATCTTTTCTTGCTCTTCCAAAAGTAAAGCCTCTTTTTTTGATGATTTCATGCACCTGATTGAAATGATCCAGTTCTTCCTGTGCAATGGCAAGAAGTTCAGTTACAATTTCGGAATGTTCCGGAAGCATCGTAATCAGGCCTATGGCATTGGTAGCCGCTTTTTGCTCGCACCAGGCATGATCTGTTAAAATTTCTCCAATGTTTCCTTCTGCAATATTTGCCCACCTTGGATCGGTAGGTAGTTTCAACTTAAACATGTTGTAAAATTTTTGTAAATTTAAGCAAATTGAGGTAAGAAATGCGACTTTATTTCAATTTGATCATTAAAGTCTTAAGATGCGGTCTTTCTTCTTAAGAATTCGAGAATATTCCAGCCTGAAGCATCTACTTTTTTCAATCCTGCAGAGATAATGAATGCTAAAATGATATTAATCCCATAAATAATGAGCATTAAAAGCCACCATGGCATATTTTCTTTTAGTGGAACTACCAGGAAATAAACGAGCGAAGAGCTTATTCCCTGTGCAAAATAGAAGAAAATAGCATTCTTCCCGATATAGGTAATAAAGTTTTCTTTTGTGATCTTCAGTCGGTTGTAAAGAACAAATAAAGTAACCAGAGAGAATAATGCCCAGATGATGTAAGGGATTTTCGGCGGGAATTTATTTTTATTGATTTTGTAGAAGATATCTCCTCCATAGTACCAGAACATCCATATAAGAGCTATTCCTGTAAGCGCATATAATATTGGAATTGCTTTGGTGGGGATCTTTTTTCCACGCATTTTGTGTCCTGTTAAAAAAACAGCAAGGTAGAAAGCAACATATCCCACTTGTCCTGTTGGGTAATATTCCGGGAAGATATTGAATATCAGGGTTAGAGCAATACAAAGCCCGATAAACCAATTGATATGTTTTGGGAAAAATCTTAGGATGAGTACTCCGAAAACGGTAAGTACATAATAGACTTTTAAATACCAGAAACTTCCCATTACCACCGGAAACGTGTCGGCATTGGTGTACTGATGAAGATACCAGTTTCCGAGATTTTCCCATTGCGGATATATTGAAACACTGGTTGCGGAGTATTTTGACCCAAATGTTGAATAAAAACTTTGAAGCCATTCCATGGAAAAGAAACTCAGGCCAAACACTTTAAAGAAGTAATCTAAAAAGAACAGGAAAGTCACAAAAATCATATAGGTGATCTGGAGTTTCAGAAGACGGTATAATGTTTTTTCAATATTTGCTCCCGAAGTGATCCCGCTCAGAGCATAAAAAAGAGCTACGTCAAAAACAAGCGAGAAAACTCTTACTTCAGCAGGAATATAAAATTGTCCGGACCAGAAAGCGGTATGGATAAATATGATGGAAAGTGTTGCCAATCCTTTGGCGAAATCAATATAGAGATCTCTGTTCATTATAGGTGGGTTGGAAGTTCTTTGTAATTTTTTCAAAAATACAAACAAATTGATTGTTTAAGACATAAAAGATTTTTTAAACAAAAAAGGGGCGGAACATACTGCCCGCCTCCTTTCTTAAATATGCTAAAAATGAATGTTCTCGTTTATTGAAGATGTTTAAATTCTTCCGCAGAAATTTCTCCTGTCTGAATTTTTCTCAGCTCATCTATATATTGACTCATATAGGCATCAATTTCAGGATTTACTGTGTTTTTGGCCATCTTATAAGTACCATTTAAAACTCCCTGATAATAATAAAAGAAGTTGTAATCGAAATTGGAAGCATTAAGATCATACTGGCCCAGAAGGAATCCTAAACGAACTGCCGATCTTCTTTGCGCCGGTGTTCCATGGTGGTTTACATTGGTGGTCTGATAGTCGCCAATACTTTGAGCAAATTCATAGGCTGCCGCAATTTCCGGGAAACTGGTTTTGTTGTACCCGTTAGGTCTCCTCAGATAATATCCTGCAAAGCCATCTGCTTCAAGCTCGTTCGGTCTGTACGTTGATTCCGATACAGAAGGAAGATTGAAGATATACTGCAGCTGATGTCCGTATTCATGAGCAAGAATCATTGCGTTTACAATATCGCCGCCTTTTGATTTTGCATCATAATAAATAGCGTACCCATAATAGATCTTTCCTGTTGAGTAGGAAATAGCATTATAGGTTGAATTGAAATTGGACGGATCATTTACAAAACGCAGGGTAGGGGTGCTTCTTCCCCACATGCTTGCAATTCTGGTCATCTGGCCGTTCATAAAATTGGTGTCTGTGGAGTTTTGAAGCCCGGTCAGTAAGACTGAATTGGTGCTCCAGTTGTTGTCTACATAGGAACATCCTTTTTCAGTAGTTCCCGGCTGATCAACTTTTGCACTCAGTGCTTCTTGTTGAGGTTGAACATTGTTGTCCATTTGGTCATCACTACATGCTGTCAATGAAGTTACAGCAATGGTACCTGCTAGTAAGCAGAGATTAAAGTTTCTTTTCATATATAATATCAATTTGGTAAAACGAATTTATGAAATTATCTCTTAATTGTGAATACATTAATGAGAAAAATTAATCAAAATAAAGTGAATAAGATTTTATTTAAAAAAACATTGCTTTGATTGTAAGCTATTTAGAAATTTATATGTATATTTGCACCTCGAAATAACTAAAAATTTATAAACAATGTTTGCAATTGTAGAAATAGCAGGGCTTCAATACAAAGTTGAGCAAGACCAGAAGTTGTTTGTAAACCGTTTAAAAGGAGATAAAGGAGGAAAAGTTTCTTTCGATAAAGTTCTTCTTACTGTAAACGGTGCAATCACTGTAGGCGCCCCAGCTGTAAACGGAATCACTGTAGAAGCAGAGATCCTTGACCACGTTAAAGCTGATAAAGTAATCGTTTTCAAAAAGAAAAGAAGAAAAGGTTACAAAGTGAAAAACGGTCACAGACAATCTTTAACTCAAATCGTAATCACTGGTATTACAGGTTTTGAAGGTGGTGCTAAAAAAGCTGCTGCTAAAAAAGAAACTGTGAAAGGTGAAGTTCTTTCTGACAACGCAACTGTTAACTTTGGTGAAGATCACGAGTTGAACTATCACTTAAAGAAAAACAACTTGTCTCAGTCTAAAGAGAACAGAGAAACTTTAATTACTTTAGGTAAAGCAGTTAAAGTTGAATTAGAAAAGAATGTTCTTACTCATGAAGAAGTAGATGCTGCTATCATTAAGAACATCGATCAATTTAAAGCACTTAATAAATAATCCAGTAATAAAATGGCACACAAGAAAGGAGTCGGTAGTTCCAAGAACGGTAGAGAGTCTCACTCTAAAAGATTAGGTGTGAAGATTTTCGGAGGACAAGAAGCTATTGCCGGAAATATTATTGTTAGACAAAGAGGTACTCAGCACCACCCAGGTGATAACGTGGGAATCGGTAAAGATCACACTTTGTTTGCATTAGTAGATGGTAAAGTAGTTTTCAGAAAGAAAGCAAACAACAGATCTTTCGTATCTGTAGAACCAAACGCATAATTTAAGCGTTTTATAAAAATTAAAACCTCAGTTTTTACTGAGGTTTTTTTATGTAC
>NZ_JCAKRV010000033.1:0-20687 GCF_059515165.1 Chryseobacterium sp. CS3K3.1
TCATTTCTCTGTGGCCTTTCTTTTTGCTTATTCCTGTTATTATTTTTATTTGGAGAAAATGGAGATCAAAGAAAAAGGATTAAAATTAACTTATTAAAAATCCGGGCATCTTCGATGCCCGGATTTTCATTGCATTATCTACAATTTAACTATTAAAATATTCTTTTACTGTTTCGAGGACCTTTTCATCTGCCATTTTCTGTGAGGTTCCCAATGTAATTTTCAAATCTCTGAACTGAGCCGTATCATGAAGGAAGTGCTTAAGCTCCTCCTGTGTTACACCCGGTCCTGTAATATACACTTCCTGAGAATTGGTCAGCAACTTTTCAATTTCTTTAAAAAACTTGTTTCTGTTGGTAATTTCAGCGTTATTTCCTGCATTCTCACTGGAGTTTCCGTGCTGTATCTCTGCTTTCACCGGTTTGCAAAGGATGAATTCAGAAACATTTTGTGTATCGTGATTCCTGGCTACAATGGCTTTTTCTGTATCAATCCAGATTCCTGCTAATTTTTTATCAGACATAATCATATAATTTTAAGTGATGAATACTAAAAAACAAGAATAATGCAATAGTCTTGTTAAGGGCTGTTAAATATTTTTATAATTCTGCCAAAAAAACCATCCACAAAATATGGACGGCTTTTTTGATATTTCAGATCGTCTTTGTTATTTTCTGATGGTTTTAGTACTATTTTTTCCGTCCTTATAAAAGATTTTCACAAAATAGATTCCGGATTGAAGACGGCTGATGTTCATACTGTTTTTATCGGGATTCATAAAAGTCATGATCTGAAGTCCGTGAGGGGTAATGACATCTACCCTGCTTATTTGAGCATAATAAGTTTCCGGTGCAAAATTGATCATATGTTCGGATACAATTACTGAAAGATCATTTTCTTTATTGGTAAGAGCTGATGTCTGACAGTTCTGTCCTTCATTGCAGTCGCTTACAATTTTCCAGACAGTATTATTTCCTGGTGTTTCCCCCGGATTTGCGTACCATTTGTTCTCCCAGATTTTGCAGGCGTGGAAAACCTTTGTTCCTGCTGCTGGATATGTTTTTGCAGGATTATATTCCTGTGCGCCACAATAGGTAACCGCACCGCCTGATTCACAGCCTGTCCCTTCAGTACATGTACTTATTTCCTCCCATACCATATTGATTCCAGGCATTTCTCCCGGATTTGCGTACCATTTGTTTTTCCAGATTTTACAGGAGTAAAAAACTTTCGTTCCGGCTGCAGGATAAGCATTGGCAGCATTATACTGCTCTGCTCCACAGTAGGTCTGGCCATTTCCTGATGTAATTTTTTTTGTTCTGACTTTTAATTCATTACTTACATCAGAAAGCTGATCGTTCATTGCAACAGATTTTACCGTATAAGTATATTCTGTGTCCTGTGCCAATCCGGTTCGTAAAAAGCTTGTTTGTACAGTCTCTCCTACTTTAATTCCATTCTCAAATACTTGGTAATTTTTGATTCCCTGCGAATGGGTGGAAGCTGTCCACATTAATGAAACAGAGTTTTCAGTAACGGCCATTGAATGCAGGTTGGAGGGTGCTGTAGGCTTTTCAAGAGTGCCTTCACTGTTTGTTTTTACATTGAGTGGTGCACTTTTCGCTGAAGTAAGCCCTGAAGATCCCTTCGCCTGAATTTCATAGGTATATGTCGTATTGGCTGTTAAACCAGTATCCTGGAATGTAGCCGTAGTTACCTGCTGAATGTTTTGTCCGTTGCGGAAAACGTTATAGGATACCGCGTCAGACTGTGCATTCCAGCTTATTTTGGCAGAAGTGCTTGTTATTCCTACCTGTGCTAAGCCTGTCGGGGTGGCAGGTGCAGAAACTCCTGTTCCGGAGGTTACGTTAACATCAATTACATTATAAAATGCATTGGTGGTATCTGCTACATCCCAGACCGCTAAAATAATATGATAGCCGCTACGGTTTGCAGGAACGGTAATCTGATGAGAAACATTATCCTGCGGAGGTGTCCCATTATGTGCAACAGTTCCAATAAGCTCAAGATCCTGACGGGAAAGTGGTTGATTGGGATTCCAGCCCTGCTTTGTGATATAATAATGCCATTTTGCTGTCGCATGATATGCCGAGTATTTCCAGATAAAGCCATTCACACCAGTGGAAATATTGGTTTTCTTCCAACGATCGGCAGTCTGAATGTCCAGTGTAGTGTCTCCACCAATGCTTCCATTAGCAGAGGCAATCTTTCCATCTGCAGGACCCGCCGCAGGAAACCCTTTTGGGGCTTCAAGAGATCCAGGTTCATTAATAACAGATCCATAGATACTAAATGCAGCAGAATAACCTAGTGCAGCCTTATCAAGGCTACCCTGATATCCTCTGGAGGCAGGACTCAATACATATCCGTGCGCAGACAGATGAATTAAAGATGGTACCAGCATCGCCAGCATCAGCAATAGCGCAAAAAAAAATTTACTTGTCTTCATAACTAAATATTTTGGTGTTATTGATCAATCTTCCGTAAAACTATTTTCTGAAACCCTTTTCCTCGATATAACTAAAGAAATGGAAAAGAAAACAGCTTTAATTCATCAAATGATTTGAATTGTAGAATTTTTAATAAAAAAAACAAATTAAACTAAATGAATTAGTCAATATTTGATATTAAAACATAAAATTACAATTCATAACATCTTATCCTTAACATATAATTACAAAATGTTAAAACATAAATATACAAAAAAATATATAATTAATCACACTTTATTGAAATATTTTTCATGGGAATTGGTTGGTAACAGAAGGTGGAGAGAAAATGGAAATATAAAATGATGTCAGTTATATAATTTGTAAGCAGTACTGAAAACTATTTAATAAAAAAGCTGAGAGAATTGATCATTCTCTCAGCAGTAGATTATATTCACAAAGAATCCGAGTTATTTCCCAAGTACGAAGACTGCAGGAATTTTATGAAGTTCCGGTTTTTGTTTCTGCCAGTCTTTTATGGTTTTTGTTTTGATGAATTCGTGTTCCGGATCGTTGATATTAGCTGCAATACAAAGCTTTGTATTCGGTGACAAAAACTTACACAAATCTTCAAACAGCTGGTTATTCCGGTAAGGTGTTTCCATGAAAATCTGAGAATATCCTGTTTTCTGTACAAGACTTTCCAGGTTCATGATCTGTTTCTTTTTCTCCCCTTTATCAATGGGAAGATAGCCGTGGAAAGTAAACTCCTGTCCATTAAAACCACTGGAAATCAAAGCAAGAATAATAGATGAAGGCCCCGAAATCGGGATCACTCTGATGTTTTTCTCATGACACCATTTCACCATCAGATTTCCCGGATCTGCAATACATGGTAATCCTGCTTCTGACAGCAATCCGAAGTCCTGCCCTTTCAGCATCAGCTCCTGAGCTTCCTTAATATCTGCATTTTCTGTGTATTTATCCAATAGAAATAACTTCAGATCAGACTGCTTTTTTTCAGGAGCAAAAAATTTCACAACCTTTCGGGCAGTTTTCTCATTTTCCACAAAGAAATAATCTGTCTGCATGATATAATCCTTCACAACAGGTGAAAAGTGGTTGATAGAAGTATTTTCTGATAGGTAAGCAGGGAGTAAAAAAAGCATTGTATTATTTTTTAGTTCTTTTTAAGTGAAGGTGTTGGAAATATTCTGCATGTCATGCTCATTATTTTGATAATTGATTTTTGATAGCTTCACAACCTTTATCCAAAAGCTGGAAAACCTTTTCAAAATCGTTCATATCGCCCCAATAAGGATCCGGCACTTCAGCATTTTTGTGATCTCCCAATACCTCTAAAAACAAGGATACTTTCTGACGTTCTTCTTCATTTTTAGTTTTAGAAACAACATCTCCGAGTACATCAACATCCATACAGTAGATTTTATCAAAGGTTTCAAAATCTTTCCTGGTGATAGGTCTTGATCTTTGCTGCGATATATCAATATGATGATTAGCTGCAGTTTTAATGGCTCTTTTATCCGGATGCTCGCCTTCATGCATTGAAATAGTTCCGGCAGAATCTACCCAATAATGATCCGGTAGTTTCGTTTTCATAATTCCTTCCGCCAATGGACTTCTGCATATATTTCCCAGACAAACCATTAAAATTTTCATATTCTGTTTTTTTTAAAAAAGTCTTTTGTTACGACAAAACTAAATAAAAAATGAAGAATAAAACTATCCTTCATTTTAATTTATGTAAGCTCAACCTTATTTATTGTTTGATTCTTTCAGTAAGGTCTTTTACGTATTTCTTGATTTCTTTATCAATTTTTGAAACGTCTTTGATCGTATCACAAGCATACATTACTGTAGAGTGATCTTTTCCTCCCATTTCCTCACCAATTTTGGTAAATGTAGAATTGGTAAACTCTTTGGAGAAGTACATCGCAAGCTGTCTTGGTAATGCAATCTCTCTTTTTCTTGTTTTTGAAAGCAACTGCTCCTTTTTGATTCCAAAATAATCACAAACCACTTCCTGAATATAAGGAATATTGATCACCTTCTTCTGGTTCGCTGCAATTCTGTTGATGGTTTCTTTAAGCAACTCAAGACTAAGGTCTCTCTTATATACTGTAGAGTATGCAATCACAGAGTTGATAACCCCGATAAGCTCTCTTACATTTGTTTTGGCTTCAGCAGCAAGGAAGTCAAGCATATCGCCAGGAAGAACAATTCCGTCTCTGCTTAGCTTATCTTCAATGATCTGTCTTCTTGTAGATAGATCCGGAGATTTGATTTCCGCAGAAAGTCCCCATTTGAAACGGGAAACAATTCTGTCCTGGATATCCATAATATCTGCGGGAGCCTTATCTGAAGTAAGGATAATCTGTTTTCCATTCTGATGCAGGTGATCAAAAATATGGAAGAAACTGTCCTGTGTCGCCGATTTTCCGGATAGGAACTGAATATCATCAATAATCAGTACATCTACCATTTGATAGAAATTCGCAAATTCAGTCTGCTTATGAGCCTTAGCCGCAGAGATAAACTGTTGGATAAACTTTTCAGAAGACAGATAAAGAACTACTTTATCAGGAAACTGATTTTTTACTTCAAGACCAACAGCCTGTCCCAGGTGGGTTTTTCCAACTCCATAACCTCCATATAGGAATAACGGGTTGAAAGCTGTTGCTCCAGGTCTTTTGGCAATGGATCTGGCTACAGTGGCTGCAAATTTATTGCTTTCTCCTTCTACATAACTATCAAACGAATAGTCAGGCTTCAGGTTAGAATCTATATTTACTTTTCTAATTCCAGGAACGACAAACGGGTTTACAATATTAGCAGAAAAACCTTGCGGCATGGTTTCCTGTGTTTTCGGAGTAGGAACGCTTTGTCCCTTGATGTTCATGGTAACAGGTTTTTCTTCACCTTTTGGTCTGTTTTCCATCACAGAATACCATAATTTCACTCCTTTTCCAATATTTTTCTTCAGGGCAGCAGAAAGTAAGGACAGGTAATTGTCCTCTATATATTCCTTGTAGAAATCACTCGGCACGATCAGCGTAAGGTTGTTGGCCACCAATGAAAGCGGCTGAACCTTATCGAATAGCATATCGAAAGATTTTTCAAGTTTTTTAAGGTCAGAATTGTCTTCAGCAGCGTTCAGGTTATCGCGCATAAACTGAAGGCATTTCTGCCATATCATCATTAAATTGTCATCCATTTTTTAAGCCCCGATTATTCTTTGTTTGTACTGTGTTTAGAAGGAAGACAAAGGTCCAATTTTTTCTTTTCAAAAAAAAATATTGCAGGTATTGATTATTTAAAAATATATTTGTATGTATAATTTAACACCTAAAATGATACACACAACACACTCAATACGAGTACGTTACGCAGAAACAGATCCGATGAAATACGTATACTACGGAAACTATGCAACGTACTTCGAAGTAGCGAGAGTTGAACTCTTCAGAAGCATAGGAATTTCATACGATGAAATTGAAAACCAAGGAATTTGGCTTCCCGTTTCGGACTACAAAATTAAATATATCCGCCCTGCTTTGTATGATCAAAAATTAGAAATCCATACTTATGTTAAAAAAATTCCGGGGGTAAGGATCGAATTTGAATATGAAATTTACAATGAAGAGCATATTAAAATAACAGAAGCTTCCACTACTCTATTCTTTCTGGATGCAAAAACCAATAAAGTGATCAGGTGTCCGGATTTTCTGATGGAACTGATTGAGAAAAACTGGAAGGGATAGGTTGCAGGTAGTAGGTTGCAGGAATTAGGGAGATACCCGACGAAATATTGGGTAGAGGTTTTATAAAGGTGACTGGTGAATTTTCAATAGAGTTAAAATATCTATCTCAAATTATCCGGTCACAAAATAAACCCGCAACTCGTAACCCGTAACTCGCAACTAAAAACATTACACTTTAAACTCTACCCCCTCTCTGTTTATGAATTAATTCGCACCTTTGTACCATTATTTTAATCATCCCTTATATATTACACTATGAAGATTGCATTTTTGGGGCCTCATGCCAGTTTTACCCAGCTTGCTACAGCACAGCTTTTCCCTGATGACGAAATAGTACCGCAAGCCAGCATTCTGGATTGTTTTAATGCCGTTGAAAACGGAGAGGTAGTAAAAGCAGTAGTACCTTTGGAAAACTCTATTGAAGGAACCGTATCGATGACGCTGGATTATTTATATAAGACTCCGTCTATTAAGATAGAAGCAGAAGCAGTAATGCCTATTGCGCATCATCTGATGATTCATCCGGAAAATTCTGTTGAGACTATTGAAAGAATATATTCTCACCCACAGGCTCTCGCACAGAGCTTCCATTTTCTAGACACCCATTACAAAGAGATTCCGAAACAGGATTTTTCTTCCACTGCAGCGGCCGCAAAATTTGTTTCCGAGAATCCGGAGACTCCTATTGCCGCCGTAGCCAATCAGTTTGCTGCCAATTTATATGGCTTAAAAATTGTGAACCGTAATATTCAGGATTTTGAACAAAACCATACCCGGTTTATCATTATTTCCAAAGAACAGAACAAGTATCAAAATGATCAGCTGGAAATACTGGGTGAGAAATCAGGAATGCTCATCACGCTTCCGGAAGATCATCCCGGTGGTTTACATCAGGTTCTATCGGTTTTTGCATGGAGAAAAATGAACCTTAGCAAAATAGAATCCAGAACCTTAAAAACAGGTTTGGGAAATTATTTCTTTTTTATCAATGTTGAAGGACTCTGGAATGAAGTATTGCATGAAAACGCACTCAAAGAGCTTGAATCAATCAACGCTAATGTAGATTTTCTTGGGAATTATAAAGAATTCCTGTTGGAAAGCTAAGAAAACAAATAAATCTGTTCAAAAACACTGTCGTTACGGCAGTGTTTTTTTTTATTCAATTAAGAAATATCAAATTCAAAAAAACTTTTATGATAAATTATCTATGGATAACACCTTCTGTTTAAACCAATAAATAACCCACACAACAGGGAGAATTATCTTTTAACAAAACACTGATAAACAATACATTAAATTAAAAATAAATATAATAAGTCGTAACCAAATTATGTCCAAATATTAACTAAAATATAAACATATGTTTAAATATATTACATCATAATAATGTTAATTTTAAAGATTTCACAATGTCGGGTATAATTTTTGTTGTATATTTGCTTAGCAACTAATTTAAAAATCTTGATCATGAAAACTAAACTTTACAGCTTAATGTTAGCATGTGCAGCGTTACCATTATTCTCACAGGTTGGTATCAATACAGCCAACCCATCTGCAACCCTAGATGTTAATGGAACCTTGAAAGTTCGTGATACCCCTGCAGCTACATCCCTACCCGGATATCAGATTTTAGGAATTAATCAGGGAACCACCCAGGTATTCTCAGTTGACCCGTCATTAATAATTGCAGCTGCCGGAACCAATACTTCCGTATATTCTGCGAAAAAAACAACTGGTATAACCCTTTTGAACCTAGGTGTTTTGCCTTCTGATTACCAGCCTGTCAGCTTTGTACAAGCCGACAGAACAATAGGAACCGCTGCGTTATTTACCAATGCTGATGGTTCTTATAATATTCCTTCTACCGGAGTATATGCGGTTGGATTTGCATTCAGATATGGTACAGGTTTACAGGCTTCCTTATTGTCTGGAGCACCTGGTATTGCTATCGCAAGAACGAGATCTGCAGTAACCACTTTGATAGACACTCGTCCATTCAGTGGAGTTAATCTTGCATTAGCAGTTAACTTAACACTTTCCGATTCCAGCATCAATTCTTTGTATTCATTCCAGGCGGGTGACAAAGTTTCTTTCGGACTTGTAGATTCCGGTGTTATCACGGCAGGATTGTTAGGATCCAGTATTGCGTCATTCTACATTTACAAAGTATCAAACTAGTAAAACATATTGTTAGTTATCTATACCATTTAACCCATCGCTTATACCGCGATGGGTTAATTTTTAAATAGTATTTGAAACATTTCTTTATATTTGATAAAAACTAATGAAATGAATGAGTTTGTTGCAGTTATCATCTTTATCATTATCTTCGTCATTTTCAATAATCTGAACAGCAAAATCAGAAAATTGGAAAAGGAGATTTCAGATCTTCATTATAAAATCAACAAGACTGCTCAGGCTCAGACAGAAGTAATTCATAAGACAACCTCAACGGAAAACAGTTTGATTCCGCAGCAAGAGGTACCTCAACAGGTTCAGCAGGAAGATATACCATACCGTGAAAAAAGTGAAGAAACCTCAACACCAGTTCAAAAAGACTGGCTTGCTCCTGTTTCTGATTTTTTAAAACAAAATGCACTTACCATTATCGGAATTTTTACCCTTGTTCTCGGAATTGGTTATTTTGTAAAATATGCCATTGATAAAAACTGGATCGGCGAAGCAGCAAGAGCGGGAATCGGTTTTTGTACCGGAGCAGGAATTATCATCACCGGGCATTTTCTCAGAAAAAATTATCAGGCTTTTTCTTCCATCATTACAGGAGGCGGTGTTGCTGTTCTGTATTTCACAGCTACCATTGCCTTTCGTGAATATCATCTGTTTACCCAAAATACAGCTTTTATTATAACGGCACTGATTACCGCCGCCTCTATCATCCTGTCCTATTACTATAAAAGTGAAGTATTGATTATCTTTTCACTGATAGGAGGTTTTGCAGCTCCTTTCATGATCAGTACAGGACAAAGTAATTATCTTTTCCTTTTTATTTATATTACTCTTTTAAATACGGGAATGCTGGCAGCCTCTTTTCTGCAGCACTGGAAAAGTGTGGGATGGACAGCTTATATTTTTACAACAGGCTACCTTTTATTCTGGACCCATGAAAGCCCGGAGCTTTTAAGCATTACTTTTTATCTGATCAGTTATGCGATTTTCTACATTTTTGCCCTGTATGATTACTTCAGAAGAAATATCCTCTCAACCTCTGATATTTTAATACTTGCTCTCGCTAATTTTTCAAGTATTCTGGGGCTTCTTTACATTTTTGATACATTAAAATATGAACCCCCGATTGTTTTCCCGCTTATTTTTGCTGCTGTAAATGCTATTTTACTTTTCAGAGAATATACCCGCAAAAGCTTTGGAGTAGCTTATTCTGTATTGGCAGGGCTTGTTACCAGCCTTATAACCATTGCGGTTGCTATTCAGTTTAAAACGCATCTTATCACCAGCATCTGGGCCATAGAAACCACCCTCCTTCTTTTTATCTGGAAAAAAACAGGTCATAAGATTTTCAAAACCTTCTTTTATATCCTGTTTCCATTGGTAATGATCGCCCAGCTTGTAACCTGGACTGAATATTTTGGAACAAAAGATTTCAATATCATATTCAATCCTCCATTCATCACCAGTTCCTTTACTATTGTTTCCATCATGATTAATCTGTATTTGCTAAGGAACACCGTGAAAGAGACACAGGAAAAAAGCAATAACTTTTTTGAAGATCTTATTACTGTGATCAGTTATGGGATTATCTATATTACTTTTCTTCTTGAAATCACTTATCACATTTCGGAAATGCCATGGTCAGCCATTACCAGCACAGGACTTTTATTCAGCATTTATTATATTTTTATTTTATTGCTTTTCAGGAAACTGCTGAGCATCAGAAATGATGTTCAAAACCTACTGATTTATCTGTTTTTCTTCCTGATCGTAATAAATACATCGGTTTCGACTCTTCCGGTTGTCACCGCTGTCTTAACAAAAAAGCTCCATTTAAGCTTTTATTTCCTTCATCTACTTCAGTGGATTCCTTTTATCTATATAGGATACAGAATTATTCCTACTTCAGGGTTTCATAAGCAAAAGATTTCTTACTGGATACAGGCTCTGGCACTAATCATTTCTGTAAGCTGCGAGCTGCATCACTCTTATATTTTAATGGTTTCCAATGATCTTCCACATTCTTATAAAGCAAGTGAACATTTCAATATTCTTTATCTGCCTGTTATCTGGACAATTCTTGCCAGTATTTTTATTTATACAGGTTTGAAAAAGAATATTCAGGAATATAACAAGATTGGCTTTGCATTGGTTGGCCTGATGGTATTGAAACTTTATGGTTATGATGTATGGCAAATGGATAATATCTCAAGAATCAGTGCCTTTATTGCTCTCGGAGTTATTTTATTATTAAGCTCTTTCACTTTCCAGCGACTGAAAAATATGATCAGAAATATGGTAGATAAAAAGGAGAAAAAAGATGAAAGTACAAACTGATAATCAGAAAAAAGTTTTCATTTCTAAATAGAATGTAAAACAATTCAAGATTTTATTCAGATTTTATAAAAAATAACTATATTTATCACGTTTTTAACAGTTACACATTCCAATTATGAAAAAACTACTCTATTCTTTTTTAATACTGTCCTCTGCTACTTTATTGGCCCAGCAAAAAAATCCTTCCGTAAAGTTCGCAGTAGCTGATAACGCCATTGGGACAGTAGAATTGTTCAATACAAAAAAGAACGTATTACAGGTTTCTAAAGTATACAATACTCCAGCCAGTCTTCCCCAAAGCTTAAAAAAATACAGTTCTGTTTTTACGAAAGGAGTGACCGAATATAAGTTCAAGAACGGAGAAAATGTACTAGACAGAATGTCGTTATCCAATATGAATGCACAATACAATATTCCGGCAGACAATCCTGTATTTATTGAAGGATATGAATTTACAGACACCAACACTTGGATTTATCCTGAAATCAAGAAAAGAACAGAAACAAAAGATTATAACGGTAAGAAAACATTGTTTATTTACACTACCGAATAATTTGATTTTTTTGAAACATTAAGATCGTATTAAGCTGTTAAGATTATTAAGATAAGCTTCGCTTTACCTTAAAATCAGCATGATTTATCTTAACTATACTTTAATTCTTCAGTCTCCTTAATGGTTTAAAAATATTTACCACCATTTTTCACTTTATAATAGCTGAAATGGTATAGGTTAAAAAAAACAGATTTAAATATAAAAAGGATGCCGTTTTTTCAGCATCCTTTTTTATTTTAGTATTTATTGTTCCACTTTTTCTTGAGCTCCTCGTAAATCTTCTTCTCAGTAGAATTATTTCCTGGCTCATATAGTTTCACATTTCGAATTTCTTCCGGAAGAAAATCCTGTTCTACAAAGTTTCCTTCGTAAGAATGGGCATATTTGTATTCTTTTCCGTAATCAAGGTCTTTCATCAATTTTGTAGGTGCATTTCTCAAATGAAGAGGTACAGGCAGATTTCCGGTCTGCTTTACCAGAGCCAACGCTTCATTAATCGCCATATACGCAGAATTACTCTTAGGGGAAACCGCAAGATATACGGCTGTTTCACTTAATATAATCCTTGCTTCAGGATTCCCGATCACATTGATCGCCTGAAAACAGTTGTTGGCAACCACCAAAGCATTGGGATTAGCAAGACCTACGTCCTCCGCAGCCAGAATCAGCATTCTCCTTGCAATAAACTTAATATCTTCTCCGCCGGCAATCATTCTTGCCAGCCAATACACTGCTCCGTTCGGATCACCTCCACGCATAGATTTGATGAAGGCTGAGATGATATCATAATGCTGCTCTCCGTTTTTATCATACAAAGCCATCGTTTCCTGAAGAACTTCAAGAACATCAGAATTCAGGATTTCCGTTGTACCCGAATTTTTATATTGGTTCAAAACCAGTTCTACGGAATTGATCAGTTTCCTGGCATCACCACCGGAATACTGAATGAAAGCTTCTTTCTCAAGGATTTTAAAATCTGTTCCTTCATCTTTATTGTATCTTTCTGATGCGATATCAATCAGTTCTTCCAGTTTTTCATAGCTTAAAGCTTTTAAAACATAGACCTGGCTTCTTGAAAGCAATGCTGAAACCACCTCAAAGCTTGGATTCTCAGTAGTTGCTCCAATTAAAACAATCCAGCCTTTTTCTACCGCATGCAATAATGAATCCTGCTGTGACTTATTAAACCTGTGGATCTCGTCAATAAACAAGATCGGTGATTTTCCGGAAAACAAATTCTGCTTCTTGGCATCCTCAATTACATCACGCACATCTTTCACCCCGGAAGAAACTGCAGAAAGCTTATAAAACTTTCTCCCCGACTGCTCAGAGATAATTTCAGCGAGTGTTGTTTTCCCCGTTCCCGGAGGTCCCCAGAATATCAGCGAATTCAGGGTATTGTTTTCAATCATCTTTCTGATTGTTCCTTTGTCGCCGGTAAGATGCTCCTGCCCAAGAACATCGTTCAGGGTTTTGGGTCTTAATTTTTCAGCTAATGGGATATTTTGATTCAAAGTAATTCTATTTTTTAAGATCAATGTCCCGGATTTCCGATCTCCGAAACTTATAACAAAATTAAACTAATTTTCATTTTTTTACCCTATTTTTGCATTGTTTTGAAACTTACATTCAATAAAATCATTACATTTCCGCTGGTAATTTTGATCAAATTTTACCAATGGTTCATCTCGCCCTTACTTCCCAAAAACTGCCGTTACGAACCTACCTGTTCCCACTATATGATTGAGTCGCTTCAGGTACATGGTGTTTTTAAAGGTTTCTGGCTGGGATTTAAAAGAATTTTAAGATGCCATCCCTGGGGAGGAAACGGTTATGATCCTGTTCCACCCAAACATAAATGTCAATAATCAAACTATTAAATCAATAGAAAAATGAATACTATCTTTTTCAGAATTTATCTTGTGCTGTTTGCGTTCATCACGCAGCTTCTTTTTGCACAGGAATACCCTGGAGGTTTATCTGACGGAACTTTAGATATCAATGGAAGTAATGTTCCTGTAAAAATCTATTCTACCACAGAAATGGGAGACCTTACAGCTTTCCCGGACAGAGAATCAGACAAGAACCAGTCTTTCGTTGTGATTCTTAATGAATCCAATTTTGAACCTGCTTATTATAATTTTGGGGCTTCCACTTTAGCAAAGTACAAGGATTCCAGATATCAGTTTTTTGATAAAAACTTTAAGTTGATTGATACTGGTGTTACCAAAGAAAATATCACCACTTTTAAATATGCAGTAAAAACTGTAAAACCTATCACTGATTCTGACAAAGTAGAACTTAAGACTTCATTTAAAATCTGGGATCCTTCAAAAGGTATTCACATCGGATCATTTACGCTTCACTTTTATAGTTTGATGTTTGTTTTTGCCTTTGGATTCGGATATGTTTTAATGACGAGAATCTTTAAGATCGATAATGTGAACCAGAAATACCTAGAACCTCTGTTCACATGGACATTGATCGGGACTATTCTGGGAGCAAGATTAGGACATGTTATCTTTTATCAGCCGGAACTATTTAAAGAGGATTTCTGGAGTGTATTTTTACCGATAAGTACAAAAAACGGTTTAAAATTCACAGGTTTTTCAGGACTGGCGAGCCATGGTGCTACAATTGCCCTGATTTTCACCACGCTTTATTATTCATTTAAAATCATTAAGAAAAACCCTTTTTGGGTATATGACAGACTAGGTATTGTCGTAGCTTTAGGAGGAGCGTTTGTAAGAATGGGGAATTTTTTCAATTCTGAAATCGTTGGTAAACCAGCGGACCCGAATTCTCCGTTTGCTTTGCTTTTCCCACAACAAAGCAGTGAGTATGGTCTTACTGTACCCCGTTACCCAAGCCAGTTATTTGAAGCGGTAGGATATGTTCTTCTCTTCATTTTACTATGGATACTGTACAGAAAAACAAATAAAAAATACCAGCAGGGATGGTTATTCGGTCTGTTTTTCATCATTCTTTGGGCGATCAGGTTCTTTGTTGAGTTCCTTAAAGAGCCACAGGGAGATGAATTCATCCAGATTGGCGGGCTGAATACAGGTCAGGTTCTTTCGATTCCCTTTATGATTGCAGGTGTTGTCATCATGATCGTTTCCAGGAAATTCAAGATCACTGAGGCAGAAAACGAGAAGCCGGAATAAGCCATTTAAGCTAAAAAATAAAAAGGCAAATTTGTAGAAATACAGATTTGCCTTTTTTATTAGCTGTTTACTTACAGATTTCTCTCCGCTTTCCTGTTCAGTTCTTCAAAAACAGACCCAAAGGCATCAATGACATCAGTAGGCAGCATCGATTCTTTTGAATGTTTTTCTGAAGCAATATCGGCAGCGCTGCCATGCAGCCATACCCCCAGAATACAGGTTTCCTCTTCAGAATATTTCTGAGCCAGAAGCGAAGTGAGAATTCCGGTAAGAATATCTCCGCTTCCTCCTTTCGCAAGACCTGCATTTCCGGTTATATTATAGAATACCTTTCCCTCCGGAGTAACAACCTGGGTACGGTGGTCTTTAAGGACAATATAAAGATCAAGTTCTTTTGCTTTTTTCCTTGCCAGTTCAAGTCTTTCAAAAGAATTATCTGTACTTCCGAAAAGTCTTTCAAACTCTTTCGGATGAGGAGTTATGATTGATTTTTTGGGAATGAGTTTCAAATTTTTTGGATCATTTGAAATAATATTCAATGCATCTGCATCGAGAACCAGTGGCTGAGAATAGTTTTTAAGAAAACTCAAAAAGCCTTTCTCTGTACCGGAATACGTTCCCAAACCAGGACCTGCACCACAGGTAACATCTTTGTCCATTTCAAAATTTGTGATAAACTGCTCCCCTCCTTTTATAAACATAGCTTCAGGGCATGAAGTCTGCAAAATATTGTATCCGCATTCCGGAGCGAGTGTAAAGGTCAGCCCTGCTCCGGTTTTGAGAGCTGATCGTGTTGCCAGCACTGCGGCTCCTATTTTTCCATAGCTTCCTCCTATGATGACTGCCTTACCATAACTGCCTTTATGAGAAAATTCCTGTCTTGGAATAAATATCGATCCCACCAGCTGATCATCAATTACAGAGTAATCAGAATCAGTTGTATCTGCGTATATTTTGCTTAAATCAATATCCAGCTGTACTACTTTTCCGGTATATTTCCCTGTTTCAGGATGAAGGAAGGTTCTTTTCCAACATTGAAAGGTCAGTGTATAATCAGCTTTCAGAATAACCGGATTATTATCAACCATTTCATCTGCAGACAATCCGGAAGGAATATCGATGGATATTTTACTATTTTTTTTGCTGTTCAATTGTTCAACAAGCCTTTTATAATCACCTTCCAACGGTCTGGATAATCCCGTTCCGAAAAGAGCATCTACAATAATGGTTTTCTCATCAAAATTATAGTGTTCTTCGGGATCAAATTTTCTGACTGAAATTCCCGACAAATCGCGGAGTCTTTTCAGATTGACAGAAGCATCTTCTGAAAATTTCCTTTTGGAATCGCTTACAAATACATCTACATCAAAACCTTTCAGATAAAGTAGCCTTGCGATAGCCAGGCCGTCACCTCCGTTATTTCCGTTACCACAAAATACAGCCAGTTTTTTATGGTTTTTACAGTGTTCCGAAATCCAATGAGCAGCAGCCATTGAAGCTCTTTCCATTAATTGAATAGAAGAAACCGGCTCATGGGAAATCGTAAACTGATCCCAGCTGCGTATCTGTTCTGCGGTGAAAATTTTCATAGATGAAACAAACTTTTAAGCAAATTACAAAAGATTTTTCATTATGATATCACCTCATTAATAAAAATAAAAAGTCATCATTAATGAAATAATGTATTGTTACAATGCTGAAATATTCATTAAAACTGTTAGCAGGAAATGAGCTTAAATTTCAATATTTTGGGAATAAAAAACGATTAAACGTAGTGTTTTTTACATTTTTTAATTATATTTTTGTGTATATACTAACTAAAAAAATATAAATTATGGGATTTGTAAAAGAATTTAAAGAGTTTGCCTTTAAGGGCAATGTTCTCGATCTTGCTGTCGGTGTGATCATTGGGGCAGCATTTGGTAAAATTGTTTCCTCATTAGTGGAAGATGTAATCACTCCTCTTATACTCAACCCGGCATTGAAAGCCGCCGGCGCAGAAAACATTGCAAAACTTACATGGAATGGTGTTGCCTATGGAAACTTCCTTTCAGCAGTAATAAGTTTCCTTTGTATTGCAATGGTTCTTTTCTGGATCATCAAACTGGCTAACAAAGTGAACAAGAAAGAGGCTCCTGCTCCTGCCGGACCTACAGAAGATCAAAAATTACTGATGGAGATCAGAGATTTGCTGAAAAGCAAAAATATCTAATCTTTAAACAACAGTTTTAAAAATAAAAAAGCACTCCGGTCTAAGGCTGGAGTGCTTTATTTATGATCTTTTTCAAATTATTGAATCTGTAAGATACTTGAAATCTGCTCTGCCAGGGAAAGCCCTATTCTATCCTGCGCTTCAAGAGTAGAAGCTCCCGTGTGAGGGGTAAGAGAAATTTTAGAATGAGTAAGGATCTCTTTGGATGGTGTTGGCTCATTAATGAAAACATCCAAACCGGCAAATCTTACTTTACCTGAATCCAAAGCCTGAATTAAAGCTGCTTCATCAATAACTCCACCTCTTGAACAGTTTACAACAGCCACTCCGTCTTTCATTATTTCAAACTCATCCTTTCCGATCATATAACCGTCCTTCTGTGCAGGAACGTGTAAAGTAATGAAGTCCGAATGTTTTAAAACATCCTGTAACGGCTCTGTTTCGATATCAACATTGATGAACTGGTTGTTGTAAAATTTCACTTTGATACTTGCTCTTCCGACGTTATTATCAGCAGCAATCACTCTCATCCCAAGTCCTAAAGCAATTCTTGCCACTTCCTGGCCGATTCTTCCCATTCCCACAATACCGATGGTTTTTCCTCTCAGTTCGATACCTGCAGCATATGCTTTTTTAAGACCTGCAAATTCAGTATCTCCTACAACAGGCATTTTTCTGTTAGAATCCTGAAGAAATCTCGCCCCGGAAAACAAATGGGCGAAAACAAGCTCAGCCACAGATTCCGATGATGCTGAAGGAGTGTTGATCACATGAATCCCTTTTTCCCTTGCATAATCTACGTCAATATTATCCATACCAACACCTCCTCTTCCAATAATATCGATGGACGGACAGCCATCAATAATATCTTTTCTTACCTGTGTGGCACTTCTCACCAATAATGTGCGGATTTTGTGCTCATTAATATAATCTACTAAAAATTCCTGGGGAACTTTTGTAGTGATTACCTCAAAGCCTTTTTCTGTCAATGCATCTATTCCAGATTGATCCAGGCCGTCGTTTGCTAAAACTTTCATAAAATATCAAGTATATTAAAAAATGAAAGATTTAAAAATTAAAGGTAGTGGTTCACATTTAATCTTTAAATCTTTGAATTATATTTTTATTCGCCGTCTTCTTTGAATACCTCAATGGTCACTTGTTTTTCTACCAAATCCGTAAATCTTCCTTTGTATCTTGTAGCTCTTACCAGATGGTTGTCTATCCAGTGATAATTTCCTCCTCTTGGTTTTCCGCAAAGCACGCTGTGGTATTTGAAGCCATGCTTATCCAGCCAGTCGATCGTAATTTGTTTCAGATTTTCGGTTCTTGAAGTAAAAAAGCAGATCTGATGTCCTTCGTCATACCATCTGTTGATCGTTTCCAGAGCATCAGGATAGGGTTCGCAGGTAACCATTCTTTCCGGCTCTTCATTGGGAACGTCATCGGTAATGGTTCCGTCGATATCTATTAAGTAATTTTTTATTCCATCCTTTAGAATAGGACTAATGTGTTCAATGTATTCTAATTCCATTACTAAATATTAAAAAACAAAGTTAGCGTTTTTACAATTACGAGACATTATCAATTTTAATTATATTAAAATTATGCTGCAAAAAAATTATTTAAAGAATAATTTTAATAAATTACCAGCCATTTTATTGCAAATAGTTAAAATTTTTCACTTTTTCTCTCTAGAGGAAAATCAGAGTGTAGATAAAGTTTTAATTGATTTTACAAATTTGCTATAAGCTTTCGTTACTGCATCCACTAACATGATTACAAAACGCATGATGTTTATCTAAAAATTTCCAAAATACATTTATTACTCTTACATTTGTAGGAATGGAAGAATTTGTTGTTTTAGTAAATCCTGAAGATGAGGTTTTAGGGCTGATGGAAAAGCAGCAGGCTCACATCAATGGCCTGTTACACCGTGCTTTTTCTGTATTTCTTTTCAACAGTAAAGGAGAAATGCTTCTTCAGAAAAGGGCTTCAGGAAAATACCATTCTCCTAACCAATGGACCAATGCGGTATGCTCGCACCCGCGTGACGGGGAAACTTATCAGCAAGGAGCGGTACGCAGACTAAAGGAAGAACTGGGAATTGAAGCAGAACTTTCAGAAAAATTCCATTTTATTTACAAAGCAGATGTAGGCGGTGGCCTTTGGGAGCACGAGCTGGATCATGTGTTTGTGGGAAATCATGAAGCTGCTTTCAATTTGAATAAAGAAGAAGTGGAAGAAGTAAGATTCATTTCCATGGAAAATCTGGATAAAGAAATTTCCGAACATCCTGAAAACTTTACGGAATGGTTTAAAATCATCCTCGAAGAATATAAACACCATTTTTAACGATGAAAAAAATATTGCTTTTTTCTGCACTTTTTACAGGAAGTCTGTTTTTTGCCCAAAAAGCAAAGATCTATGAAAATTCCAATTATTCTATTACTGTTCCTGAAGGCTGGAAATCTACCAACGACAGTGAAATTGTTAATATTTTCCCTACCAGTCAGATAGGCGCAATTACCATTTCGGAATATCATGATCTTCCCCTTCCCAAAGAGGAGGTAAAAAAATTTATGCTGGCGCTTTATCAATCACAAGACCCGGAGGATAAAGTAAAAGAAAAAAAGAGCCAGAAAGGATATACAGAATATTTCTATGAGCACTTTGATGAAAAAGAGAAGCTGTTCTGGGTAACCAGAGCTTTTCAAAAAGATAAAAACTTATATTTGGTTTCCATCAACTGTGGCCAGAAATTCTGGAACGGAAACTATATGACCCTATTCAATGAGACTTTTAACAGTTTTAAAATAAAGAAATAAAAATTAAATATGAAGAAAACAGCCTTGTACGACAAACATGTTTCTTTGGGAGCTAAGATCGTACCTTTCGCAGGTTTTGAAATGCCTGTTCAATATTCAGGGGTTACAGAGGAGCATTTTGCAGTAAGAGAAAAAGCGGGATTATTTGATGTTTCCCACATGGGACAGTTTTTCATCGAAGGGCCGGGTTCAAAAGACCTTTTGCAGTATGTAACTACCAATAATGTAGATGCACTTGAAAACGGAAAAGCTCAATATTCTTGCCTTCCGAATGAAAACGGCGGAATTGTAGATGACCTTATCGTTTACAAAATGGAAGATGACAAATATTTTGTAGTAGTCAACGCATCCAACATCGACAAAGACTGGAATCATATTTCAAAATACAATACTTTCGGGGCTAAAATGACCAATGCTTCTGATGAGATGTCATTATTGGCAGTTCAGGGGCCTAAAGCTACTGAAATTCTTCAAAAGCTTACGGACGTAAATCTTTCAGAAATTCCTTACTATCATTTTACTGTAGGAACTGTTGCGGGCGAAAACGATGTGATTATTTCAAACACAGGATACACAGGAAGCGGTGGTTTTGAGATTTATTTCAATAACGGAAGTGCTGAAAAACTTTGGGATGCCGTAATGGAAGCTGGTAAAGAAGAAGGAATTATTCCTTGCGGACTGGCTGCCAGAGATACTTTAAGATTAGAAAAAGGATTCTGCCTGTATGGAAATGATATCGATGATACAACGTCTCCGATTGAAGCCGGTTTAGGGTGGATTACTAAGTTTGATAAAGACTTTGTTTCCAAAGATGTTTTCGCAAAACAGAAAGAAGAAGGAGTTACAAGAAAATTAGTTGGTTTCGAACTGACAGATAAAGGAGTTCCAAGACATGACTATCCTGTGGTGGATGCTGAAGGAAACGTGATTGGAAAAGTAACTTCAGGAACACAGTCTCCAATGAAAAAAGTAGGATTAGGTCTTGCTTACGTAGACAAACCTCATTTCAAATTAGGATCTGAAATCTTTATTCAGGTGAGAAACAAGAACATTCCTGCAAAAGTGGTGAAAGCTCCTTTTGTATAATTGAAAAAAAATAACAAAAAGAGAAGAGGCTGTCTCAAAAGGACAGCCTTTTTTATGGTCGTATTTTTTTGTAACTTATATTTTT
>NZ_JCAKRV010000034.1:0-17309 GCF_059515165.1 Chryseobacterium sp. CS3K3.1
TATTTTATTTAAAGTTGAATTTTACGGTTAGCATGACCTGGCTTGGGCGAAGCTGAATTTTCGTGTAAGAAGAACTATTTGTTGTTTGATTGATATTATAGGTTTCAAAGAATTTTCTGTTAGCAATATTCAACCATTTAATTTCAAAATCAATTTTCTTTTTAGACCATGAAAATTGGTAAGAAATATCATAGAACGCATTCTTATATTTATTACTTCCATCACTTGTATTTACCTGATCCCAATTGAATCCAATCGTATGGTCTTCTATAGGATAGAAATAAACTGCCAGATTGTGATTAAATCCTGTATTGACACCGAGTCTGCTCTGATTAGAACTCAAGCCTATATTATCTTGTTTGTTTCTTGATAAATTAAGTGTATAATCTAAACTCGCCCAGCTAAAATAGGTGTTATTGAACTTAAGTCCATAAGTCTGAGTATTGTTCTTGCTCAAATATTGAGTGCCATCCAAGAACGCATCACTTTTTGTCAATGTATTTCCATAGCTCACAGAAGCATTGGTCTTGAATTTTGGGAAGTATTTACCCACCTCAACATTAAATCTATTACTCTTTGAATGATTTTCTCTTTCAATGTATCGGATTAAAGTAGACCCCGTTGCTGCATCCAAAATTGGAGAAGAAAGCAAATTTCTTTTACTATCACTCAATGAATAATTAATATTAAAGAATAGATTGTTTAATGGATTTCTGTATTCAATTCTAGATCCTGCCATTTTTGACGTTATTTGAGGTATCGGGTTATTAGGATCCATTACATTAAATCCTCTAGGACTTAATAACATGTAACCTGCATAAGCCGTTTGAATATCTCCAAAATTATTGCTGATGTTTCCATTCAAACTTGCTTTCCAGAATGAAGCAAATGAATACTGAATAAAAGCATTTGGAGTAAACGTTGTCTTATTTAGTGATTTTGAAACTCCTCTTAAATCATCTTCAGCTTTAATGCTATTGAAATTTGCTGGAAAATTTGCAAAAATACTCCAAGATTCAGATTTATAATTAACACCTAGCGAAGCAGAAGGAACAATTTCTGTAAATTTCAGGTTGTTTTCATAAATACCATCATTGAAATTTGGTGGTACATCATTCGGCACAGAAGGATTTTGAATTGCTTGCCCATCAAAGTTTGTATTTAGCTTATCTGTAGAGAAATCAAATCCCACCTGAGGAGTGAATGTCCATCCTTTTTTAGAAAAACTAATATTTGCTGAATGTGAAGTATCTAAAGTTTTTAGTCTGAACTGTTGTAGCGCTAAAGTGCCTGGTGCAAAATTTACAATGCCATATCTATCTTTTTCGTTAGGATCGTTCGGGTTTACCTTTGGAAGTTTGTATGGCAACTGTAAATAACTTGCCGGATCTACTTTCAATGTTTGCTGATCATCCTGATAATTGATATATGATTTGAAATTCACCATCTTTTCTCCCCATGGAATAATAGTACTCAATGAGTTTTGGAAAGATGATGTTGGAGATTCCACTCCCTGATTTCCTGATCTTCCTGCTCTTTCAGCAAATGCTCTGTCTGCATTCCAGAACTGGCTGAAACTTGTGGTATTTTTAAAGAACCCTTTCTTAGCATTTTTGGTAAAGATTAATTCTCCTTTCAGTTTATCTGTATAAAAATTATTCCTTGTACTCATTATCACCGTGGACGGTTGTGGACGTCCTATGGTTGGAAAATAAGTTGTTTCTTTATAGTCTTCTCTTTCTACTGCATTGTTGGTATAATTTGCATTAATCTTCAATTCCCACTCTTTCTTTTTATCAATATTTGTTAAATAGTTTGCAGACAAATAGTGAACATTATTCATCAGATATCTTTTCACCGGCAAATTCGGAGTATCTGCATTCTCTACACTCAGCCAGTTATTTTGCGAGATATTACTTCTTCTTCCTTCCCATGAACTTCCAAACGCCAGAATATTCCCCTCATTTTCAACTTGCTCACCCATGTTATTGGTTTTATAATTGACTACCCATTGGCTTTTCTGTCCGAAAAACATGGGAGTCAGTTTTACATTCCAAAGCCATGGATCTCCAAAACCGGTTCCTACCTCACCTCTACCTGTCATGGTGACAGAGTTTTTAAGCTTGATATTGATAGCTGCCTGATCAGAAGGCACTTTGTCCTGAAGTATTTTTACCGGCTGGTGGTTCTCCAGAACTTCTACTTTCTGTACGGCATCTTTTGGAAGAGAGTTGTTGATGGTTCCATAACCTCCTTCCATAAGATCTTTTCCATTGACGTAGAATTTATTGATGGCATTCCCCTGGTAAAGAATTGTTCCGTCCTTGTTTACTTCAATTCCCGGAATCTTCTTCATTACATCCGCAAGGGTTCTGTCATTTTTACTATTGAAAGCCTTAAGATCATAAGAAATGGTATCACCTCTTGCGGTGATCATTTTGGTTTTCAGCTGTACTTCTTTAATTTCTGTAGCTTCAGACTGCATTTTAAAGTTCAGAGTCTGATCGCTGTTACTGATTTGCTTTGTAAGAGGTTTCTGATTGAACGCTTTCACTTTCAGATCCACATTGGATTCAGCGGAAGTGAAGGTTACTTTATATTCTCCTTTGGAGTTCGTAATAGCGTAAGCAAGAATAGCGTCTTTGCCGGGCTCTTCGATCGTCACACTGGCACTTGGTATCGCGACCCCATCATCATCGGTGATCTTTCCTGAAACCGTTTTCTGCGCAAAAGTAAACACAGTAAAGAATAGCATCAGAAATAAAGAAATATTTTTTTTCATACTTATTATTTGCTCAATTAGTTAATGGTTATTGTTTTTTGTTACACTTTTTATAAAGATGAGTTTTACGATTAAAGGTTAAATCTTTATCACTACAAACATAGTGATAATTTTTAAACTTTTGTTTTTCTATGAAAAAGAAATATATTAAAAAAGAATCAAAACGATTCGCCTTTTTTTTATGATATCTATTTCATGATAAGATGATCTTTGGCATATAGATTCTGCAAAAGAAGAGTTAAATTAATTTTTGATTTGTGTAACATAATATGAATAGGTTTTGTCTTAATGAAGGCATAAACAACAATTTTAAAGGGGAAGTAAGAAAATTGATATTTTTACTTATTCTAAATAGGAAAATCTGATTTGAATCATAGATTAAAAAAAAATTAAACACTGGTACATATATATATATTTAATAATTTTGTAACATAAAATTTATAAAATGGGAATTATTTTAAAGCCTATAGATGTTGTAGAAGACATTTCTAAAGAAGATTTCTACGAAAAATATCTGAAGCCAAGAAGGCCCGTTGTCATCAGAAATATGGCAAAAAAATGGCCTGCTTATCAAAAATGGACGATGGAATATATGAAGGAAGTTGTAGGAGATGTGGAAGTCCCTCTCTATGACAGCTCAAAGGCAGATCCTTCGGCTCCCATCAATGCATCAGCAGCAAAAATGAAGTTTGGAGATTATATCGATCTTATCCAGCGAGAGCCAACCGATCTTAGAATTTTTCTCTTCGACCCTATAAAATATGCCCCGAAATTGCTGGAAGATTATATTTCTCCTAAAGACCTGATGGGAGGATTCCTGGATAAATATCCGAATATGTTCTTTGGTGGAAAGGGATCAGTGACATTCCTTCACTTTGACATTGATATGGCTCATATTTTCCATACACACTTCAACGGAAGAAAACATATTCTTCTTTTTGATTACAAATGGAAAGAAAGACTGTATCAGATTCCGTACGCAACCTATGCCCTGGAAGATTATGATATTGAAAATCCTGACTTCACCAAGTTCCCTGCACTGGATGGTGTGGAAGGAATTGAGTGTTTCCTTGAACATGGAGATACATTGTTCATGCCTACCGGCTGGTGGCATTGGATGAAATATCTGGACGGAAGTTTCTCAATTTCTTTAAGAGCCTGGGACAAATCATGGGCTGTAAAAGCACATTCCCTATGGAATCTTACCGTACAGCGTAAATTTGACGACATCATGAAGTCTAATTTCAAAAAGAAATACATGGACTGGAAGGAGAAAATGGCGATCAAAAGAGCAGAAATAGCTTTGAAAAGAGGCTTACCAAGATAAACTAAAACAGGCGTTTCCATGGAAACGCCTGTTTTAGTTTATCTATTTATTATCAATTGATTACAACACTCTGTAAACCGGATACTTCCTAAAAGTTTTCTCTTCAAAATAAGGAGAATGCCTGTAGATCCAATCCAGTTGTGCAGTTCCATCTTCGGACAGTTTTTTGTCGGACGCTTTCGCTGCTTCAAAGGCTTCTTTCAGCTTTTTATCTTTTTTCAGGAGTTCGGCAGCTGTATCTTCGAAAATATAAGCAGAATAGTATTCTTTCTGCGCCAGAATTCCATCGAAGAAATTCCAGTTAAAAAATGAATCTAATGCCTCAGGCTCAAGAGTTTCTATAATATATTTTACCCCTGGCTGATCGGTAGTAACAAGATAATCCCCTGCCGAAAACAGCAAATTTTTAAGGGAAGCATCAACCGTCGTTTCAAAGTGCAGATAATGGCCTTCATAAGGGTTTTTAACGGTTTTAAAATCTTTGATTTTATAGGACTCAACAGACAAAGTGCTGTCTTTCTGCAAAGGACTCATCTGAATATTGTTTCTCTTCAATTCTTCAATTACACGATATTGTGATTGTGGAATGACATAATACTTCGGAATGGTAATATATCCCGTTGGAACAGCTGTTGTAAAAAGCTTGATGTTCTTTGTAAAAGGTTTATTACGGTCATAATACAGCCTTGGCTTCCCCGAAACTTCACTAGGTTTGTACTTTCCTTCGTAGCCCTTAAAATCCATCGTTGAAAATTTTGTTGAGTCTATTTTCCAGCGGATTCCATATTGTTTTCCGGCCTGATACTGTTTTAAATTTTCAATGCGGAGCTGCTTTATGGTATAATAATCTTTATCCAAATTCTGCAGGTTCACCAACATATATTTGTAGGTAGCATCTACCCTTTTATCATAAGGCTTCAACATATGGGTTTCCGGAACAGTTCCTAAGGAATTGAAAAGCGAAGTATATCCTGTAGAATATCTGGGAGAGTCTTCAAATGAGGCAAATCCTACTTCCGGAACATCTCCGTGAATGTTGACGTAAGGTGTACTTTCATACCCCAGCTTTTTCATATCTTCAAGATTTTTAGCCTGATAATCATTGTAGAAGTAATTCCCCAGAGTATTGCCCAGACGTTCTTTAAAAGTAGAAATATAGGTAAACGTATATTGATAATCGGCTCCGTTGCTAACATGATTATCAATAAAAACATCCGGTTTTAACCACTGGTAGATTTCCTGAAAGCTTCTGGCATTTTTGGAATCTGCCTTGATAAAATCTCTATTCAGATCATAATTTCTTGCATTTCCCCTGAAACCGTACTGCTCCGGTCCATTCTGATTGGCTCTCGAGTAAGATCCTCTGTTGAGCATTCCACTGACATTGTAAGCGGAAATAGCAGCAATAATAAAGTTCTGCGGAGTTTTAATTTTTTTAGCCGCAAGATCTCTCATCAGCATCATGGTAGCATCTATTCCATCCGGCTCTCCCGGGTGAATTCCATTGTTGACAAAAAGAATGGCTTTGTTTTTTCTTAATTTTTCAAGGTCTTTTTCAGGAAAAGGATTATAAACCACTACATAAATGGGTTTTCCATTGTCATCTTCTCCCTTTTTAAGGTATTGAATGGTATTGAAATTTTTAGCCAGATTCTGGTAATAGCTATTCATTTCATCGTAGGTAACAGTTTGATTTCCGTTTCCTTTTTCAAAAGGGGTCTGAAATGATTTTTGAGCCAAAAACAAGGTAGAACTCAGGGTGAATAAAAGATATTTCAGTTTCATTGAAGTCATATTTTCAGACTTTAAAATTAATCATCTTTTGTGAGAAACGGGGATGGGTTGACAGTCAAAATTGCAAAAGGTAAAATTGTTTTGCAGATAGAAACCTAACAGGTTTTGAAAACCTGTTAGGTTTGTTCTCAATAGTATTAATTTCTGCCCTTTTCTTCAGGATATAAGGAAGGAAGCGGATCACTTTGCCAGAATTCTTTGGAATCGATATCCATGATAGATAAAGATCCGGTATAAGCCGCTCCCGTGTCCATATTCCAGATATTGGCTTTGTTGGCAGGAGTTGCAATTCCTATTTCAATCGTAGGTGTATGCCCTATAAATATTTCATTGTATAAAAGCAGTCTCTTAGGATAAAGCTCTGAATTTTTCTGCAGTTTTTTATCCATTGCAACAGCCGTTTCCCAGAGGGTTCTGTCCCAGCGGTAATTACTGGAATATACTTCTCTTTCAGGGCCGTGCATGGAAGCGTATCCCGCATGAATAAACAACCGGTTCCGATCGTCGATATGATAGTTTTTCATCCTTTGAAAGAATTCCAGGTGAAGATCCAGTTCTTCCGGGAGATAATCTTTATAGCTCTCAACAGTACTCTTTCCACCATTAAAAAGCCAGACATCAGGGTTTTGCCCGAAAGCCATCCAATCTTCGCACCATGCATCGTGATTTCCTTTGATGAAGATACATTCCTGCTTTTTGGAAAGACCTATTAAAAAATGTATTATTTCAGAAGATTCACTCCATCCGTCTACATAATCTCCCAGGAAAATCAGCTGATCATTTGGCGTAACCTCAGCTCTTTCCAGAACCTGCTGTAAGGCTTTAAATCCTCCGTGAATGTCTCCAATTACAAGTTTTCTGTTCATTTTACTTTGAAATATATTTTGCATCTACAAAATCTGTCAACCAAACTCCGTTTGCAGATTGGTAGAAAGACAATCCTTCCTGATGCATGGTTCCGGTTCTGATCGTAAGAATCACAGGCTTGCCGTGTCTCATTCCGACCTTTGCAGCTGTCTCTTTATCAGCGCTTAAGTGCACATGCTGACGGCTTCTTTTTTCAATTCCTTTTTCTAAAATAGAAGAAATATTGGCTTTTGCTGTTCCATGGTACAGAAATTCCGGCGGTTGTATGGCTTCCAGCGCCAGATCGATATCAATAGAATGTCCCTGGCTTGCTCTGATCTTCGTTTTATCTTCGTTCAAAGCAAAACGCTTTTTGTTGTTCGTTTCTACCACCTCATCCAATTCTTCGGGAGTAAAATATATTCTTTTATTTGCTGACTTTTCCCGCAGTTCTTCTATATCTGCCCAACCGTTTTCATCGAGCGTAAGCCCAATGCTTTCAGGCTCATGCCGCAGGATCAGGCTTAAAAATTTACTTATTCTTTTCTTTTCTATTTCGTTCATGGGTTGTGTTTTAATTCATTAATTTTTGGTGTAATTTCTCACACAACGTTTCAATATCATCCTTTCTCACCAGCTCAGAAATCCATTCTTGTGGAATATTTTCATATCCATAATAAATTCCGGCAATCCCTCCTGTGATAGCTCCCGTTGTATCGGTATCTTCCCCGAGGTTGACGGCCTTCAAAACAGCTTCAGCATAGCATTCTGAGTTTAAAAAACACCATAGAGAGGCTTCAAGGCTGTGAAGAACATAGCCGCCACTCTTAATTTAATCTTCAGGATATTTGGAAATATCATTTTTTAAGATCCTTTTGAATAGTTCAATTTCATCAGGATTAAATCCTTGTTCTTCAGCATATTTTAAAGTGATATTCTGTGTTAGCTCATATGCTTCTTTTTTATTCTTTCCTTTCAACAGTTGAATGGCTAAAATGACATAGATGAAACAGGCAAAGACAGAACGGAAATGACCGTGAGTTATTGCGGAAACCTCTTTTACCGTCAGATACAGTTTCTGAATATCATTTTCCTTCTCAAGATAGAAAGCGAGGGGAAGAATTCTCATCAGAGAACCATTCCCGTTATCTTCTTCAAAAATATTTCCTGAAAATCGTGCACTCTCACCTTTGATTAATCTCGCCAGAGAATGTCTTGTCGTTCCTCCAATGTCAAAAAGCCTTCCATGGGCAGTCCAGTGACCGTATTTATTCCATTTTACGAAACTCTGTCCGATTTTTTCCAGATCATATCTTTTGGAAAGTTCATCAGCAAGGCAAAGTGTAAGAGAGCTGTCATCACTCCAGGTTCCTTTGGGTTGGTTCCATGACATATACTCCAGCATTTTTGTTACCGGAAAACGTTTTAAATCTTCTCTTTTTTTGAATTCCACCGGAACACCAAGGGCATCTCCAATACAAACGCCCATGATACCTGCTTTTACTTTATTTTCCATCAGGCAAGGTTGACCAATTTATCAAATAATAATTTCATCCCCTGAGTAGCAGTTTCTTTCATTACTACGGCTCTTTGTCCATAGCCAAACCCCGTTTCATTAGGATTGATGACAATTAAAAGGCAGTCATCTTTGATATCATGAATGAGTCCTGCTGCGGGATATACCTGCAAAGAAGTCCCGATAACCAGCAGAATATCCGATTCTTTTACAATTTCTCTTGCGGTCTGGTATAAAGGAACATCTTCTCCGAACCAAACGATAAAAGGCCTTAATTGTGCCCCATCTTCAGCTTTATCACCAATTTTAATATCCTTTTTTTGTTCATATATCAGGCTTTTATTGTTGCATGAGCATGATTTGAACAGTTCTCCGTGAATATGAAGAATCTTAGTAGATCCTGCTCTTTCGTGAAGGTCATCAATATTCTGGGTAATGATCTGAACATCAAAATATTTTTCCAGCTCTGCCAGTAAGTGATGCGCTTCGTTGGGCTGTACTTCATGCAGCTGCCTTCTTCTCTGGTTGTAAAATTCCAGCACCAGAGCTCTGTCTTTTTTCCAGCCTTCCGGACTTGCCACATCCGTAACATTATAATTTTCCCAGAGACCGTCTCCGTCTCTGAAGGTTTTTATTCCGCTTTCGGCACTGATTCCGGCGCCGCTTAATATGGTTAGTTTTTTCATGGGTTTAATCTAAAAACTTTTGGTAAATTATCTCATTTTCATCATCAAAGCAAACAAATATAACTTTCTCAATGATGTCTGATTTAAAATTTCTGACCGCATCTACAGCAATTTTTCCAGCCAGTTCTTTTGGAAACCTATAAACTCCCGTACTGATATTAGGAAAAGCAATGGTTTTCACACCAAGGCTTTCCGCTAATTTCAAAGAATTATGATAACAGTTTGCAAGAAGTTTTGATTCTTTCTCAGCATGACCATTCCAAACCGGGCCTACCGTATGAATAACATACTTTGCCGAAAGATTTCCAGCAGTAGTTACAACAGCTTCGCCAGTATTACACTTTCCTTGTCTGTTTCTGATTGCCCTGCATTCTTCCAATATCTTAGAACCTCCTGCCCGATGAATGGCACCATCAGCTCCACCTCCACCAAGTAAGGAAGAATTGGCTGCGTTGACAATAGCATCGGCCTTGATTTTTGTGATATCCCCTTTTATTAATTCAATTTTCATTGTATTTCTTCAAATGGTTTCAACATTTCTTCTTTCTTGGTAAGCACTGCAAAAACCACTCTTTTAAATTTATTTTTATATTTTCCCTGAAGATGCTTTTTAAATAATCCTGCAATTTCTTTTGGATCATTTTTAAAGACACCGCATCCCCAGGCTCCTAAAATCAGAACTTCATTTCCTTGTTGTAAAGCCAGTGAAAGCATTTTATCCATTCTAAGATCCATTGCATCAAGAATTTCATGTGCTCTTTCCGGTTCCAGACGTTTTACCACGCCTGCATTGACTGCCGGAGACGTGATGAAATTACACAGGACAGGCTTAGGAAGCAACTCTCCTTTATCTTTCCTGAAAACAGGAACTTTAGGACTGTAAATCATTGTATCCGTATAAAAACAGGATTCCATTGCACGGTGAATGGTATAATAATCCCATGCCTGAAGTAAGCTTTCATAAAGTCCGGAAGTTCTTGCCAGGCTTTCTTCCTGAGCTTCCGCACCGTTGATAAATCCTCCGCCTGGATTTTTTGCTGATGCAAAATTCAGACACATGATCTTCTCCTGATTTTCTTCTTCGGCTAATTGTAAAATTGCTTTTAAAGAACTGCACTTCCATGCTTCAATTTTTGTTTCAAAACTGATTTCCGGCAACGGAGATTCTATCATTTCAGAAAGCTGTTCCGTAGTGAAAAGAGAGGTTTCTTTCTTACTGATTTCCAGCTCGTTTTCTATATTTATTTTTTCGTTATGTTCGTTAATATAATATTTTTTAGCTAAGATATCCAAAGTATCTTTTGCCATTCCTTTATTAGTCATCGTTAGTTTTTTTATGTTGATCATCAAATCTTCCAACTCAGCACTTTGAAGCCTTCTTAAAGTCATCTCCTATAAAGACTTTGATTACTTTGATATCTCCTACAATTGCCTTATTAAAGCTGTTAAGATCTTCGGAAGGAACCCATAGTTCATTATGGTTTCTTGCTCCTACATTCTGAGCAGGATATTGAGCTGCTGCTTCTTCCAGTACATCAAACCGGGTTACGAAACCAAGATAGTTTCCGGCTTCGTCTCGGGTATTCCATTTTTCTGCAATCTCTGAAGCATATTCTTCATTAAGAGCTGGGTAAAAAATGGGCTGCCATTCCAGTCTTGGAGGAAATTTTTTAAATCCGCTTTTCATAATCAATATCATTTCTTTTTCTCCTACTGGTCTGTATAATGTTGTTGTTTTCATGACGTTCGTTATTTAGTTATACTGTGGCTCCAATTCTGTAAGCCAGCTCCTTTGACAGAGGATAATTTTTTTCTACCGGCAGCAGTTTCTTTGCCTTGTCGAATTCTCCCGACTTGGAAAGATTAAGAATCTTTTTAACCAAAGGAGAATAATCTTCGATTTTTACAATCCATTCTTCATTGAACTCCTCAATCAGTGAGCGGCTGATTCCTACCTGAATAGAACGGTAATTCAGTTTTGTTCCTTTAATATTCCTTTCAGGATCCCATTGCACATATATTCCGGCATTTTCAAAATCTTTTTCCCATTTTCGGGGATCGGGATAAACCCTTTTTTCAGGTGAAGTAAGAATTGCTTTGCTTAAGGCTTTCTCCCAGGCTTCTCTTTTAATATGTATGGCCAGGGTACATTCCTGATTGGGTTTCTGTCCATAGTTGCTGCGTTCCATCATCCAAAGAAAAGAAGGCTTTATCCAGGTCATCCTGTTGAATGAAAAAGGAGCTGTAAATTTCTGATTCTCTACGGCTGGTTTTGCAATTGCTTTATTATAGGCCTGATAGACGATCAGCGTGTCATTTTTATAATCTGCTCTTATTTCAAATTCTTTCATTGTTGGTTAATTTATTAAAAATCATACACATATACCTCCACATTCTTTACAAGCAATGTTCTTTCGATAATAGGTTCAATTTCTTCCCATTTTCCTCCTGCCAGTCCACATCCGATTCTTGGCATGTGAACGCTTGCATTCAGCAGCAAAGCTTCATTGGAAAGTTTTTCCAGAGCTTTTTCAATGGCATCATACCGAACAGGGACACCATTGCTTCCGGTTTTTATTCCTTTTTGCCCGATTATATTGGCTACAAAAATGTATTTTTCAACCTGAACCAATTGAATTTCTCCTAAAGCAAAATTATTTTTACTTCTGAAACGGTGCCAGTTTCTATATTCTTTTTCCGGCTCTTCCCATCTTTTGGAAACTGCCAGTACAAAACCTTTTCCCCAGCCTCCGATATCATTGCAGATGTGGGCGATGATTTTTGTTCCTTTGGCCTGTGGGACCGTAGCATCCCCTTTTAAATATTGTATCGTTTTCATGGTTATTTTCTTTTATTCTCTATCATTTCCTCCTCTCTAAATAAAATTAACATTTTTAACTACTGAATTTAAAAAATCCGCTTAAAATCTTTAGAATAAGGAGAATAGGATCCATAAGCGGCCTTCAATTCAATATCCAGATTTTCCAGTTTAAATTGTTCATCAATCTGATCCAGGCAAGTGATGACAAGATTCTTTTTAGTAGGAAATAGATAAGCTCCGTCCAATTTCAAGGCATAATTCAACAGTTGATAATCTATTTCCCCTGTTCTCAGCTCCTTCTGATATTCATTAAATATACAGGTTTCCTCTTCATTATTTCTAAGTTTCATTTCTTTTTCATTGCTCATCCAGCCGTTTCCGTGGCGGGTTGCATAACTTCTGGTGACATAATACATTTCAACGTCTTCAATTTTTAAAAGCCTACAGATCTCAAAGGCATTTTTTGAAGTGGTATAAGCATAGGTCACATTGGGAAAAACGCCGTGGTCCATATCGAGTAAAATACCCTGGCTTCCTTCAAAAATAAGGTGATCGAAGTTAGCCAGATAGTTATAGTCACTTATTTTCCAATCCATACTGTCAATAGCATCTAGAAAAGGCTGTAAAAGTTCACTAATTTCGTTTTCATCTATAAAGCCATAATAATAGGCAATTCCTTTCAGCTTTTCCATCAGCATCTCTCTGGGCGCAATCAGGTCTGCAGCAAATAGTTTATAAGGGCTTTCGTGTCTTTTCATCGTGGCTCCTACTCCTTTTCCACAGGTTCCGTGTTCCAGATTACGGGCACTTGTTCTGTTCTGCCATACATCGAAAGGAGTTGTAATTTTTGCCAATGGATGGATATGGAGCTCAATATTTCCGTTCTTTGCTTTTAGCTCTTCTCTTTCATTCAGTAGAAAACCCGGATGAATCGTACAATGCTCTGTAAAGTAAGAAGGCAGACCGCGAAGTGCACCGCTTGCAAAACTGGAATGCACATGCTTTCTTTCATCAATCATTACAGTATGAGCAGCCTGCTGACCTCCTGAAAATCTGATCACAACAGCCTCCGGATTCTGAGAAGCCAGAAAATCTGTGGTAATTCCTTTTCCTTCATCACCAAAACCAAGTCCTATTACGATTTGCGCCTTTTTCATCTCTTTTTATTTTTTTAAACCTTAATCACCACTTTATCAATTTACTACTGGTATTCAGAAATTCTAAAGCATCTGAAACTGATCCACCCCTCCTGTTCCTGGTGTCCCAAAGGTTTGATCTTTAAATTTATCACAGATAATGTTTTTAATAACATTCGGAATTTCTCTGTGATCTGCTATGGAAATACAGTTTTGTCCTAATAATTCTTTCCAGCCTCTGTCTGCTCTCAGTGCCTGATCCGAATGTAAAACACTGATGTGGTATACTTCGTATCTTTTCTGTGCTTCTTCCAGCAGTTCAAAATGAGTATAGGTTTGCTGCCCTTTTCCCATAATTTCCCTGATGGCGGAAGCGGGAAGTGTTTTTAAACAAGGCTCATCCCCTACGGTAAACAGCAGTCCTTTTTGTTTTCTCTTTTCAAAGGCATCTGTTCTTGTGTGAAATGCTGCAAAATACCACGCTAAAAGATAACTTTCACCTGCATTTCCACCTCCTCCGGATTCAATATAGGTTCGGGTAAGCCACATATCCAGTTCTGCATCTCCTGATTCGAACTGTCCCACCTGAAGCGGATAGCCATCACATTCATGATCTCCGATTCCAAGGAACAATAAGGCCGGATCGGGAACGCCTCCCTGGATGATTCCGCCCATCAGTTTTGGCAATCCATCTCTGATTAACTCGTGAGGGATATGTCCCATACTTCCGGTAACATCTAATCCTAAAATAATGGGAACTGAATTGGGATGAACTTCCGAATCCCGGGATTCCCTGAAAGAAATTCCATGTGGATTCATCGATTCATGAGCCATTCTTTTGGCATTCTGGGTGAAAATTTCCCCTGCGGTTTTTGTTCCGTAACCTGCTTTTCTTGCTCTGTCATAACGCGCGTCTAAATCGTATCTTGTACTTCCCATGACTATAATTTTTTTCCAAATAAATATTCAAATCTCTTTTGGGTAACTTCGAGCTGAATATTCAGATTTCTGATTGTTAATGATAATTCCATGTCTTTCTGAACGAATGCTTCAGGATTGAAATCCACAAAAGTCAGACTGTTCCTGTCCAAAGGACTGATATCAATAAGCCCTTCCTGTTCACGCTCGAGCCTTTTGATTTTTAGTTCGATATCTTCCACTCTGCGCCTGTAGATCAATTCGGAACCTGCCCCGATGATCCTTGCACGGTCTTCTCTGATCTGATCATTATTTCTTTGTAATGATTCGATAAATCTGGGTTTTAATTCATCTTCCATGATCAAATATTTTTATTTGTGTTAATATTACACTAATTAAACAAGACATAGTAAAGCCTTTATCTTTTAAGAATGATTATTCCCTGTAATACATGATATCCGTTCTTAGAACATACTTTACTCCACTAATTAAAGTTTTTCCTTCGTGTCTCAGCGGATGGTGAAAAATAAGCGCTGTTCCTTTTTTAGGAGCTACAGTAAACAGATTTTCAAATTCTGTTTCACCTCCTTCAAAATCATCATTCAGATAGATCATAAAAGTGTAAAAGCTTTTCTCTCTTTCATTTCGGATATAACTTCCGTCTCTGTGCATTTTGAACTGCTGCCCGGGAGCATATTTATAAACTCTGAGCATTTCATTAAAGGTAAGAATCTGATATCCATCATGTTCCTGAGGTAAAAATTCCACAGCCTTGTTAAAAAGCTCTTCAGCGATTGTTGTATCAAAAATCATCAGCCGGTCATTATTTCTGATCCCTTTATTCATCTGCTGGCGTCCGAATACATTGATCTTTGCTTCTTCAAAGACTTTTTCCTGTGAAAGACTGATATAATGATCACATTCAGCTTCGGTCAGAAAATCTTCAATCAGAAATATCTGTGGGTGTAATTCTATTTTTTCCATAATTAATATTTTGTGCCTGGTTGTGTTTTTACCTTCTTAATTCATCCCTTACTTCCATCAAAGCAAATCCTAACAGGTTTTCTCCGTTCCATAATAAAGGGTTTTCAGCTCTGCTGTCCGTTTCCAGCATCCCGATTCCCCAGATTCTATCATAAGGACTTGCCTCCACTAAAACTTTGTCTCCGGTTGACAAAAGAAAGTCCTTAAATTTCTGATTTTGAGAGAATTTCAAAAGATTTCCCTGAGTTACAATCTGATATTTATGTTCATCCCAAAGTTTCGGGTCAAAGTTTTTCACTTTCCGTCCGAGAGCTTTTGCCTGATTCGGAGTAGCGGCTTTTAAAATTTCCTTTTCCATTTCAGCATCATTAAATAATCTTGCTTTTGCAGCCATCATATAATGTTCTGCTGTTCTATAGGTAATTCCGTTTTCTTCAAAACTTCCTGGAAACCATTGGCTGAAACATGATTTGGTAACAATATCTTTTGCCGTGTGTCCCCAGAAAAAGAGATATTTTATCTTTTCCTTTTTTTGAAAGCGTTCTATAATATTTTGTAAGGTATATTTCATGATTGCGTTATTTTGACACAAATTTAAAAGAATATCAGCCTTTGGACCAAATTTATTTGTGTTAATTTTACGCTAACAAATATAATTAATTGATTTACAGTAATAAAGATTTAATCTTAACAAACACGAATAACACAAACTTTAATCACAAATGACACAAATTTGATAGGTTTTAGCTAAAAACTGGTGGAATTTGATCTTAAAAATTGTTACTACGTCCATGTCATTCTAAACATCGACTCAATGTCTGCGAACAGAGTTCAAAGATGTCGTAAAGAATTTAATAGATTAACAAAATTGAGATTCTTCCTTCGTCAGAATGACAAAGGTCAATAATATGACATTTGATACAAGTATTTTCTATTGAATAAATTTTTATGGATATATATTAGAGCACAATTCTTGTGCGCTAATTATTTGTGAAAATTAGTGCCAAATTATTAGTGAAATTTGTGTTTAGATATAACTATTTAATTTCAAAATAAAAGCCCTGTTCTTCCAGCTCTTTATATTTTTCTTTATTGAAAGTAAAAAGTTTCCCGGGTCTGCCGCTACCTTCTTTTTTAACGTTATTGGTTTCGTTCAGGAGTCCGTAGCTCATGATTTTCTTGCGGAAATTTCTTCTGTCAATTTCCTGTCCGACAATTGTTTTATAAAGGTTTTCAAGATCTGAAAAAGGGAATTCTTCATTGAGAAGATTGAAGCCTATTGGCTGGTATTGAATTTTTGTGCGAAGTCTTTTTAGAGCAGTCTCAATGATTGTTTTATGATCAAAGGCTAGTGAAGGAAGTTTATTAATGCTGAACCATTGTGCATCTTCCGCATCCGAATCGGCAAACAGCTCATAATAAGAAGGGTTTACAAGCCCTAAATAAGCCACAGAAACCACTCTGTTTCTCGGATCACGACCCAGATTACCAAAAGTATACAGTTGCTCCAAAAAATCGGGTTTTATGCCGGCTTCTTCGTAAAGTTCTCTTTTTACGGCATCATCTACACTTTCATCATCAAGAACAAGACCTCCCGGAAGGGCCCAACCTCCTTTAAAAGGCTCAATATTTCTTTTAATCAGAAGGATCTGAAGATCTTTTTTATCAAAATATCCAAAGATAACGGCATCTACAGCCACTTTTATATCCTGTAATTTTTTTGGAGACTCCATAATTTGATTTGCGTTGTGAATACACAAAGTTACAATTTATGCCTGTATTAAAAAAAATTTTAATTAACATAAAAGTTCTTACCTTTAAGTTATCTTTCTAACCATCTTAAAACTAAATTATTATGAAAAATTTATTAACAATTCTTTCTGCAGCTTTCTTGTTAATAGCTTGCGAGAAAGGAAAAACGACAGCTGCCACTGCTTCTGAAAAAACAGATTCAGCTTCTACATCTGAATGGAAACCTGTAGATTCGGCAACCGCAATGAAAGACTGGATGGCGTACTCAACTCCGGGAGAAATGCAGAAAATGCTTGCAAAGTCTGATGGAACCTGGACAGGTGAAACGACAATGTGGATGGAAAACGGAGCAAAACCTATGATGAGTAAATCTGAGGCGACCAATAAAATGATGTTTGGCGGACGTTATCAGATCACTAATCATAAAGGTGACTTTATGGGGATGCCTTTTGAAGGAATGAGTATTGTGGGATATGATAACGCAAAGAAAAAGTTTGTCAGTACATGGATCGACAATATGGGAACCGGAATTATGCACAGCGAAGGCGACTGGAATCCTTCCACAAAATCAGTTGAGTTTAAAGGAAAAATGACAGATCCTTCAAGACCTGGAAAAGACTGTGATTTCAGAGAAGTATTCACTTTTGTGGATGATAATACTCAAAAGCTTGAAATGTACGGCCCTGATTCCAAGACCGGAAAGGAATATAAAACCATGGAAATAAAATATACGCGTAAAAAATAATC
>NZ_JCAKRV010000035.1:0-9423 GCF_059515165.1 Chryseobacterium sp. CS3K3.1
CAAAAATACACATAAACATTTGTGAAAATCTGCGCGATCTGTGGGAAAATAAAATCAATCCAAAGAATTCACCAGCACAAAGTATCTGTAGGCCAGAATTCCCTTTTCTATCTTAGTAAGACGATTAGGATCTTTCTTACTCAATTTCGGAAGAACTTTTTTATTAACGGCATTCAACAGCCTGAAAAATGATTTTTTCATATCTTTATCTTTTAATGAAACATCATTGAGATGAGAAGAGTTCAAAAATGATGCAAAAAAGAGGACCGACTTAAAATAATCATTTTGATATGGACGAAATTTTCAAACAACAGGTATACGAAGTGGCAAGACTTATTCCTAAAGGGAGGGTATCAACGTACGGCGCCATAGCAAAAGCTGTTGGTTATCCAAATCATTCCAGACATGTAGGAAAAGCGATGGGAGGATGTCCGAAAGATGTTCCTGCGCACCGCGTGATTTCAAGCTCTGGAGTATTATCTGTCCCCGAATTTCAGCCAAAGCTGGAAGCAGAAGGAATCATTGTTGAAAACCTCAGAATAAAGAATTTCAAAAAACTGTTCTGGGATCCGTTGGAGGAATTGTAAATTTCAAAGAATTCTTTTAACATAGAACGTTAAAAAAGCGCTCACCTCAAAGACCTCCGTAAAAAAAAAGTCACTCCATACATTAATATGAAGCGACATCAATATTTTTTACAGTTTCAAACCGTATTATTTTCTTCCTCTTGGGAGACCTTTCAGTTCTTCTTTCAGCCTTTCGTTTTCCTCTTTTAATAGAGCAATATAACCTTGAAGATTTTCAATAATAGCTCCCGGAATATTATCATAATTATTCTGGTTGGTAATGACTCCCGCAGAAGAAGATCTGTCATTAAATACAGGATGATCATTATTAATAACTACTGTGGCTTCATCTTCTTCATAAATGTCCTCTACCGGCACGTCGAGAAAACGGGCAAGTTTATCCCACTCATCTTTTACGATCCTTACATCACCGCTTTCTTTTCTGCTGTAATTGGATACATCCGTCGCGATAAAGTCAGCTACCTGTTGTTGGGTATAGCCTTTTTGCTTTCTGATGACGCGTAATTTTTCTTTTTGCATGACCGACATTTTATACAAAAATGGCAAAAAAGGAGAAGCTATACAATAAAAAGTAGAAAAAAGTAGGTGCTAAAGAATAAGATTAAAGATAAAATGAATCTAAACTTTAAAAACAGAAGTATTATCTGATTTAATTGTTGAAAATTTTCTTTCAGAATAATTTCTGATAAGAGAAAAGATTTAAACCTTACAGGTTTCTAAAACCTATAAAATTTAGATGAGCTATTTACAATTTTTATACTTTTTTAAACAAAAAAAAGACTGCTTCAAAATTGAAACAGTCTCTGTAAATTATTTTTCAAGCTGCTTATAGCTTTTCTGTATAAAATCTGTCAGGTCTTTTCCTTTCAGTAAGTTTTGTGAAAGCTTGGCAAGATCAAGCGCATATTTGATTAAGCTTTCTTTTTCTTCAGCATTCTCAGTCTTTAAGATCTGACTGGAAAGCTCACTGTTGGAGTTCACCACAAGATTATACATCTCCGGGAAACCTCCCATTCCGAACATACCGCCTCCGCCTGTAGCCTGCATTTCCTTCATTCTTCTCATGAATTCAGGCTGGGTAATCGTGAACGGAGCATCATTGCTGTCAAGATCTTCAAGCTGTACCGTAAATTTAGAATCCTTTATTGCCTCTTCTACATTCTTTTTCAAAGATTCTTTTTCGGTTTCATTCAGTTTTGAAATTACCGGTTCATCTTTTTTGATAAGATTATTAACATGATCGGCATCTACTCTCGCAAATGAAATATTTTCTTTTGAAGTTTCCAGTTTCTGGATCACGTGTGAAATGATAGGAGAATCCAATAGCAGAACTTCATATCCTTTATCTTTGGCAGACTGGATATAGCTGTGCTGCTCATCAGCATTGGTAGCATACAGGATAACCAGTTTGTTGTCTTTATCAGTTTGTATTGGCTTGATTTTCTCTACCAATTCATCCCAAAGGAAATATTTACCGTCTGTTGTAGGATATAAAGTGAATTTGTCTGCTTTTTCAGCAAATTTTTCTTCTGTAATGATTCCATATTCGATTACAACCTTGATATCGTTCCATTTTTTCTCATAATCTTCACGGTTTTCGTTAATTAAAGAAGCCATTTTGTCGGCAACTTTTTTCGTGATATACGATGAAATTTTCTTTACAGCACCGTCTGCCTGAAGATAAGAACGGGAAACGTTCAACGGAATGTCCGGAGAATCAATTACCCCTCTTAACAACATCAGGAAGTCAGGAACAATCCCTTTTACTTCATCCGTTACAAATACCTGGTTTTGATATAACTGAATTTTATCTTTGTCGATATTCAGATTATTGCTCAATTTCGGGAAAAATAAAATTCCGGTAAGGTTGAAAGGATAATCAACATTCAGGTGGATGTTGAATAACGGTTCTTCAAACTGCATTGGGTACAGTTCATGATAGAACTTCATATAATCCTCGTTGGTCAGTTCACTTGGAGCGATGGTCCATGCCGGAACCGGATTATTGATAATATTGTCTACTTCTTCTGTTTCAGCTACGGCATCCTCAGGAGCATCTTCCGGTAAAGGAAGTGTATGTGTTTTTGTCCCGAATTTAATCGGAACAGGCATAAATTTGTTATACTTTAATAGCAGTTCACGGATTTTTGCTTCTTCTAAAAATTCTACAGAATCTTCAGCAATATGAAGGATGATTTCCGTTCCTCTGTCTGTTTTATCAGTAGTTTCTTCAAGGGTGAATTCCGGGCTGCCGTCACAGATCCAACGTACTGCCGGCTCATCTTTATAAGATTTTGTAAGGATTTCCACCTTTTCAGCCACCATGAAAGCAGAGTAGAATCCAAGACCGAAATGTCCGATAATGCCGGAATCTTTTGCAGAATCCTTGTATTTTTCCAAAAACTCTTCAGCACCTGAAAAAGCTACCTGGTTGATATATTTTTCAACTTCTTCACCGGTCATACCAATTCCCTGGTCGATGATGCGTAACGTTTTCTGGTCCTTATCAATTTTAACTTCAAGTTTGGGATTTCCATATTCCACTTTTGCCTCACCAATGCTTGTCAGGTGTTTTAATTTTAAAGTAGCATCCGTTGCATTGGAGATCAATTCTCTCAGGAATATTTCGTGGTCACTGTAAAGAAATTTTTTAATAAGCGGGAAAATGTTTTCCACAGATACATTAATATTTCCTTTAGTCATCATATTTTAGATTTTTAATTTAAAATTCTTTCTCAAAAAAAATACCATGCAGGAGAAAGTGACAGAATGTCATTTTTTCAAATTGAAAAGGTCTTGTTATATGGATTTGTCAAAGAAATGCCTTACTTTTAAATCTTAAAATATTTTTAAAAATGAAGTTGAAATGTACAGTTTTTATGCTGCTCATCATGACCTTCTGGGTATATGGGCAGAGGAAGCCTTTAGACCATTCTGTTTACGACAGCTGGCAAAATATAGGATCAAGAAAAATTTCAAATGATGGAAAGTGGATTGCCTATTCGGTAGATGCTCAGGAAGGAAATTCTGACCTTTCTTTATATTCCGTTAAAAATAAGACAACAAAGAAGTTTGCAAGAGCGGCAAAAGTGGATTTTACCAATGATTCCAGGTTTGCTGTTTTTCAAATCCGCCCGCAATATAAAGATATAAAAGCGGTAAAAGATAAAAAACTGAAGAAAAATAAATTAACAAAAGACAGTCTTGCCATTGTTGATTTTTTTAATGATAAAACAGAGAAAATTCCGAATGTAAAATCGTTTAAAATTCCCGAAAAAGCAGGTTCTTACGTTGCTTATCTTCTGGAAAATATAAAAGATAAATCTTCTGATGATGCTTCCGACAAAGAAGACGGGGAAGAAAATAAAGAGGAAGAAAAAAATGTAAAACCATTACAGCTGGTGGTGAAAAACCTTTTGGATGGAAAAAGTACAACATATGATAATGTCATACGCTACGAGTTCAGTAAAAACGGGAAGCAGCTTGTTTTTGTAACCAAGAAGCCGGATGAAAAGAAAGATAAAAAAGAAGGAAAGGATTCAACAGATGAAAAATCTTCGGATAAAAAAGATACAGACAAGTCAAAACCTAAGAAATATGCATTTCAAACCGTGCAGGTAGTTGATCTGCAAAAAGGAACCGTCAATACAATTTCTGAAATGGAGGGAGACTTTTCACAATTGTCTTTTGACGAAGAAGGAAATCAGCTGGCTTATGTAGGAACTTCTTCTGCACAGAATGATCTGGTGAAATTGTATCAGCTATATTACTTTAATTTTAAAGGAAACAAAAAAGCAATTGTTACCAATGAGAATGCACAGATGAAGAGAAACTGGGTAATTTCCGAAAACCGGTTGCCGCTGTTCAGTAAAAATGGGAAACAGTTGTATTTCGGTGTTGCTCCGAAGCCAATTGCAAAAGATACTGCCATGATTGCAAATGATCATGCCGTTGTGGATATCTGGAATTATAAGGACGATTATCTGCAAACGGTACAGCTAAAAGAGTTGAAAAATGATCTGAAAAAATCCTACGCTGTAGTTATGCAAACGGAAAAACCGGATTTCTTCACCAATATTGACGGAGAAGATTTGGATACTTTACGACTGGTGAATGAAGGAAATGCAGGATTTGCGCTGGGAATTACCAGTATCAATAACCGTATTTCTTCACAATGGGAAGGGGCAACAAAGAAAACCTATTTTCTGATTGACAATAAAACGGGAGAGAGAACCGAAATTATTAAAAACCTCAATGGAGCAGCGGCTGTATCTCCGCTGGGAAAATTTGTTGTGATCTTTGACAGAGAAAAAGGAAAGTGGCTGAGCTATAATGTGAAAACAAAACAAACCCTGCCATTGAATACAGGCTTAGCTGTTTCCTTCGTTGATGAAGAATTTGATATGCCGGATTTTCCAAATTCTTATGGTATTGCATCCTGGACAGATAATGATGAATCTGTAATTATCAGAGACCGTTACGATCTTTGGGAATTTTTCCTGAACAGTTCAAAAAAGCCAAGAAATATAACCAATGGATATGGACGTAAGCATAAAATAACATTTGATACCTATGATCTGGATAAGGATATTAAAAGCTTAAACAGAAAATCAACTATTTATTTATCCGCATTTGACAATACATCCAAAGCCAACGGAATTTTTAAAACATCTGTGCAGTCAAACGCTGATCCGGTAAAAATTCAGATGGAAAATGTATGGGGATACAGAACCCTTCAAAAAGCAAAAAATGCTGAACAGTATATTCTGATAAAAGAATCATACAAGGATTCTCCCAATATTTTTGCAACATCAGATTTTTCAGAACAACAAAAACTGAGCAATACCAATCCGCAGCAAAATCAATATAACTGGGGAACAAACGAATTGGTAAACTGGACGACACCAAAAGGAAATACTTCTACAGGAGTGTTATACAAGCCGGAAAACTTCGATTCGAATAAAAAATATCCGATGATTGTTTATTTCTACGAAAAACTTTCGGATAATTTAAACCGGTATGTTGCACCAGCTCCAACACCTTCAAGATTAAATATTTCTTATTTTGTGAGCAACGGATATCTTGTTTTCACTCCTGATATTTCTTATACAGATGGTTTCCCGGGAGAATCTGCCATGGAATATATTAATTCCGGAGTTGAAAAGTTAAAGCAAAATGCATGGGTAGACGGTACTAAGATAGGAATTCAGGGACAAAGCTGGGGCGGTTATCAGGTTGCTTATCTTATCGCTCATACCAACATGTATGCAGCTGCATGGAGTGGAGCTCCTGTTGTCAACATGACCTCTGCCTATGGAGGAATTCGATGGACTTCAGGAATGAACAGACAGTTCCAGTATGAAAAATCACAAAGCAGATTGGGCAAAAACTTGTGGGAAGCACCGGATCTTTATATTAAAAATTCACCGCTTTTTACCATTGATAAAGTACAGACTCCGGTAGTTATTATGAGTAATGATAAAGATGGAGCTGTGCCATGGTATCAGGGGATTGAAATGTTTACCGCACTACGCCGTCTCGGGAAACCGGTATGGCTTCTGAATTATAATGGTGATGACCATAACCTTATGAAACGTCAGAACAGAAAAGATATTCAAATCCGCGAACAGCAGTTTTTTGATTATTATCTTAAAGGTGCTAAAGCTCCGGTCTGGATGACAAAAGGAATCCCGGCAACCCAAAAAGGAAAGGATTGGGGATTTGAACTGACAGATGATAAACCTAATTAACAGAATTCCGGCGGAGCCAAAGGCTCCGCCGGAATTTTTTATTATAAAAGCAATAAAGAGCACACTGACACAATGGCATTTTTTTTATGATGGGTCTGTTGAGCACTTTTATTATATTTACCGCCAATTATAAATAACAGTATGGGAATCTTTGATTTTTTTAAGAAGAAAAATAACAGTCAGGAAAATGTAAGTACTCCGGTTCAGGAAATGGAAATGCCAGAGGAAAAAATAGTAGAGGAAGTGGTGGAAGAAGTTGTGGAAACAATACCGGAAGTTCCTTCGCAGCCGGCAGAAGAGCCGAAAGTAAATGAAGAATATGAAAAAATCAGGATTTATAATGATTATATCGTGTATTCTATAGCCCTTCAGCTAAGAGGTGAGTATACACCGCTTTCTGCTTTTGAAAAAGAAAATGGTGAGGTAGAGGGTTTTGCGTATATGGTTACTGAAGATGCTTATGCGCTTTCTCCACAACAGGCGATTGCACAGATGGAAGAAAAGTTTGAAAGTGAGCTTCAGGAAGTTAAGATTAAATCTTATATGATACTATATCATTCTCAGTTTGATCATAACGGTAATCACACTCCGGCTATTCAGGAAGGGGAATTTAAGGGAATTTCACTTGCTTATCACTTTGCCGGTGACGAAAAGAAGAAAACAGGATTGCCTTATATTTTCGAAAACCAGAATATTACGTATAAAGGTTTTGCAGAGTTTTCTCATGAAGAAAATAATGCGATTATGAATCATCAGTTGATTGAGGGACAAAATTATTTCCAGAATACAGTAGGAATCACGGCTCCTGAAACCACTAATGAAGCTGGGATAATTATCAGAAAATCCAATGTTCATAACCTTGTGAATACATGGAGTGGCGTTTTTGGACATCAGAACTTTCAGACTAAAGATTACGGGCAGTATCTTAGCACAGTTTTAATGCAGTCCACCGTTTCTGATCCGACAGGAGAGGCCAGAAATAAAACCGAATTTGAAGATGTAAGATTCAAAACCATTGTTACAGATGAGTTGGGTACCATAATTCCGGAAGTAAAAACGAATTATACCCTGGACTTTGAAACAAGATCAATCAGGGAATGGGAAAATGCATTGAATTTACAGGCAATTGTAGCAGGACCTGCCAGAGATACTTTTGGTGTTTGGTTTTTTGCAACAGATTATGCTGAAAACAGAAATACCTACATGACTCAGCCTCATCTGAAGGTGAATGTCAGTGGAATTGTTTTCATCCTTGATGTTCAAACCAATACTGATTTACCGGATGGAACCAAAATGAGTGAGGATTTCACTACCTATGCACCAAGTCAGGACCTGCCTAATTATGCATGTTTCGATTTTATTGGTCAGGTAGTCGATTTTAAGGAAACAGAATTACTTGAAGACGGAAGTGTTAAAGGGTATATTCTGAAACTGAAATTGATCACGAATGAAGAGAATGAAGATTTCTTTACCATTGATGCTTTTGTGAACAAAGAGAATATGAGAATGGAAGCACTTACAAAAGGAATGAAAGTGACCGGAGCTCTTCAGCTGCAGGGTAAAATTGCTGAATAATTTTTAAAAAATATAAAATCTCAAAGAGGTTGTTCTACGGAATGACCTCTTTTTTATTTTCTGATCCTTCATTTATTTAAACGCATCGTTGATGGAGCTTTGTGGTAAATGATGCATTTGCTTAGTAAGAATCAATGGAATTGATTCAGCTCTCTGCTCCCTTAAAAATATTACAGCATACAGATGAAACCTTTGCGTTAGAAAAATCTTTATTTTAAAAACAGAAAAAGGCAATCCGAAGAATGCCTTTTCTATATTTTCTGAAAAATTATTTGTTTTTCATTTCTTCCTTAATCTTAGCTTCCAATTCTTCAGCAAGATCCGGATTATCTCTTAAAACATCTTTTACAGCATCACGTCCCTGACCCAATTTAGTCTCTTCGTAGCTGAACCAAGAACCACTTTTCTTCACAATTCCCATATCTACAGCAGTATCAAGAATTTCTCCTACTTTAGAAACACCTTCACCATACATGATGTCGAATTCTGCCTGCTTGAATGGAGGTGCTACTTTGTTTTTCACAATCTTCACTTTCACACGGCTACCGATAGCTTCGTCACCTTGTTTGATAGGAGCACTTGCTTTTCTGATATCAATTCTTACAGAAGCGTAAAACTTCAGTGCATTACCTCCGGTAGTGGTTTCAGGGTTCCCGAACATGACACCGATCTTTTCTCTCAACTGGTTGATGAAAATCACAGTACATTTTGTTCTTGAAATTGTAGCGGTAAGCTTTCTTAATGCCTGAGACATTAATCTTGCATGAAGACCCATTTTGGAATCTCCCATTTCACCTTCGATTTCTGCTTTTGGTGTAAGAGCCGCTACAGAGTCAATTACTACGATATCAATTGCTCCTGAACGGATCAAATTATCTGCAATTTCTAAAGCCTGCTCACCGTTGTCCGGCTGAGAAATGATCAGGTTTTCAAGATCAATTCCTAATTTCGCAGCATACGTTCTGTCGAAAGCGTGCTCTGCATCAATGAATGCTGCAATACCACCTGCTTTTTGAGCCTCAGCGATAGCGTGAAGGGTCAATGTTGTTTTACCTGAAGATTCAGGACCATATATTTCAATGATTCTTCCTTTTGGATATCCGCCTATACCTAGGGCAATATCCAAACCTAAAGAACCGGAAGGAATTACCTCAATAGTATTGTCTATAGATTCGTCACCTAAAGTCATTACCGTTCCCTTTCCATATGTTTTATCTAGCTTGTCAAGCACTAAAGCGAGTGCTTTTTTCTTATCATCAATGTTACTCATCTCTATTAAAATAATTTCTCAAAAATACATAATTTATAGATCAAAAGCTAATATTATTTGTCTCTGAAAGCTATTTTTAAAGTTAAAAAATGATAAAATTTTACAGCTGATCTCATTCATTACGAAGCACATGCGGAATGTGGTATCTAAAGTATTTTTTAATGTTTTTTACTTTAGTAAGATGAGTTGTTTTTTTGTTTGAAATCGCAAAGGAGCCATTCTTTTAATATAGATTATGCTT
>NZ_JCAKRV010000036.1:0-8002 GCF_059515165.1 Chryseobacterium sp. CS3K3.1
CAATCGTTGCTGAGTGGAACGTCTTTGCGAACATTTTCAATAATAAAGATTATTCTTTGCGGACGTTGCGTTTAAGATGAGTCAGAATTTATGCCGTATGTTTTTAAACTACCTGCTTCTGACTTCCATCTTCCAACCTGTTAAAGTCTTTCTTTTAATATTTTACTTTTGATTCTGCTGAGATGTACGGTAGTAATCCCGAGATAGGAAGCGATATAATGCTGCGGAACTCTTTTGATAATTTCCGGTTTTTGCCTGACAAGATTCAGGTATCGCTGCTGTGGTGAGTCCTTAATAAATGAAAAGAAATGTTTCATATAATCAAATACCCTTTCAAAAAGAGCATCCATAAAGAAATTTCTGAGCTCTGGATTTTCATAAACTTCTTCTAAGAAAGCTTCCACATCAGGTTTGTTGATTCTGTATAAAATACACGGTTCTATGGTCTCAAACGACACCATACTCGGCAGGCTTTTTTTAAAACTTTCAAGGGATGAAAACATAGTACTTTCAAGAAAAAACTGGAAGGTAACATCTTTTCCATCGTTATTATACCAGGCTCTTACCATACCTTTTTCAATATAATAGGCACTGCAGGAAACTTCACCTTCTTTTAAAAGCAAAGTCTTGGCAGGGACTTCCATACGCTGGAAACTGCCCAGAAATTTTCTCCACTTTTCTTTGGGGAAAGGAAATCTGTCTTTGATATGTTCAAACATTTCTGATATAAAAAAGAACGGACAATATGCCCGTTCTTCCTATATTTTTAGATTAAACTCTTGATTTTAGCAATGATATCATCTCCTAACTGATCTGCCTCTTCCTGAGATTGAGCTTCAGTATAAATCCTAATGATTGGCTCTGTATTGGATTTTCTAAGGTGAACCCAGTTGTTTTCAAAGTCTATTTTTACACCATCTACTGTGGAAACTTCTTCATTCTTGTACTCCTGCTCCATTTTGCTTAAGATAGCATCTACATCAATCTCCGGTGTAAGCTCTATTTTCTTTTTACCCATGAAATAGCCTGGATATCCTGCTCTCAGTTCAGAAACAGTTTTATTTTCTTTGGCTAAATGCGTTAAGAACAGAGCAACTCCCACTAAAGAGTCTCTTCCGTAATGTAAATCAGGGTAGATAATTCCTCCGTTTCCTTCTCCTCCAATGACTGCATTTTTTTCTTTCATCAAAGTAACAACGTTTACTTCTCCTACAGCACTCGCAAAGTATTCTGAGTTGTGAGTCTGTGCCACATCTCTCAAAGCGCGGCTTGAAGAAAGATTGGAAACAGCTACTCCGTTTTTATTTTTCAGTAAGTAATCTGCAACGGCAACCAGGGTGTATTCTTCTCCAAACATTTCTCCTTTTTCATCAATCAGGGCCAATCTGTCTACATCCGGATCTACAACGATTCCCAAATCTGCATTTTCTTTCTTCACCAATTCACAGATATCTCCCAAATGTTCTTTTAAAGGCTCAGGATTGTGTGGAAAGTGGCCTGTAGGCTCACAATATAATTTAACGGTTTCACAACCTAATTTATCTAAAAGCATTGGAATAGCAATCCCTCCTGTAGAGTTTACCGCATCCAGAACAACCTTAAAGTTCTTCGCTTTGATCGCATCCACATCTACCATTGGCAAATCCAGGATCTGCTGAATATGGATATCGAAAGCATCGTCTCTTGTTTCATATTTTCCAAGATCATCCACTTCTGCATAGTTGAAGTCTTCACTTTCTGCCAGCGCCAGGACTTCAGCACCGTTTTCACCGCTGATGAATTCTCCTTTTTCGTTTAATAATTTAAGGGCATTCCATTGTTTTGGATTATGAGAAGCGGTAAGGATAATTCCTCCGTCTGCATTCAGTTCAGGTACCATTACTTCAACAGTCGGGGTTGTAGAAAGGCCAAGATCTATCACATTAATCCCCAATCCCTGTAATGTAGCTGTAACTAAGGAAGAAACCATCTGGCCGGAAATTCTGGCATCTCTTCCGATGATAAGAGTAAGATCTTTTTTGTTTTTATTATTCTGAAGCCAGGTTCCGAAAGCGGATGCGAATTTTACAACATCCAGCGGTGTTAAGTTATCATTTACTTTACCACCAATGGTTCCGCGAATTCCGGAAATAGATTTTATTAATGACATGATGTTTTTTTAATTTATTTTGTTTTCTCTAAATTTTCCAACGCAAAGATACTTAAAAGACCCTTCAACTTATAAAACCGGAATCTTTTTTTGGACTTTATCATAGGTATTTTTCACAACTTTCGGTGGCGCAAAACGATACCCTATATATATCAGTCCATAAAGATTACTATTCTCTACACTCTGGCTGTTTTTCTGATCGTAGGCATAGCTTTTAAAATTTATTTTACCTCCGAACAGAAACCGGTCAGTATTATAACCCACATGAAGACCGCCCTGCATTCTTATAGTTGCATATTGGGCATTTTGTTTTATTGATCCGTTATCAAGCTCTCTGTAACTGGAGAATTTACCTCCAATCCCAATAGCCAGATGAGGCGAAATATTTACTTTTTTTCCAATAACCCAATTATAGAAATATCCCATGTTTCCTCCTATATTGTATTGTATTTCTTTGTTTTTTACTCCGTCAATCGTATTTCTGAAAATGGTAAGATCATAATCTATAAACGGTACCCAGCTTCCGCTGCTTTTCTTCTGCCATTCTCCTTGTGTATAGATACTTCTTGCTGAAAAATTTTTATTAAGAACATAGGATGTAGACCCGCCAAAGGTTTGTACCCTTAAATCCGGAAACTGAATATAGGGATCTCGTCCTTCCTGCCATTCCGGAGACAAGTCTTTCATGTTTTCCACATAAAAGCCTTTTACATTTTTATAATAAACATTTTGAATAAATCTTCCCGGAAAAAATCTGAAGCTTAAATCGGAGTAAGAACTTTTCCCTTTCATTTCATCATCATTATTTCCCTCTAAAAATCTGGGAGCAAATGATACTGTCGCACTTATTATTCTATAATCAATTGAAAACGATGTTTTCGTTTTATTGTTGATGGACAGGTCCATATTGAACGCATTCTTACCTTCTCCTGATGAGAAAACATAGCTTTCAATATTGGTATCAAGATTCACACGGATCATTACCTTGTCTGCGTAAGACCTGGTATTTATGGTATCTGTTTGTGCCTTTCCGAAAATGGCCAGTAAAGAAAATACTATTAATAATCCTGCTTTTAAAAAGTTCAACCCGAATAATTTATATTAGAAAAATGAAATTACTACATTTTTTTCAATATCCGTTGAACCCAATATTAAGAACAGCCGCAATCTTTATCGCAGTGGGTTCTTTTGGAGCTGAATTTCTTTGGAGCGAAATTCTTTTTAAGTACTTTAAATAAAGAATAGCAGGCGAATGCTACAATTAGTATAACAAGTACGTACTGAATAATTAATGATGAGTCCATTATTTTAAAATCTGATATACTATCATCGACACAAAATATGCCAAACCTGTCATCATGACTACCTGAAAACCGGTCCATTTCCAGCTTTTGGTTTCTCTGTAGACTACTGCAAGTGTGGAAACACACTGCATTGCAAATGCGTAGAAAAGAAGAACCGAGATTCCGGTTGCAAAACTGAAGACTTTTTCACCGTTCGGTTTTACGTCTCTTCTCATTTTATCTATTACTTTCACTTCGGGAGCATCATCTTCCAAGCTGTAAAGGGTAGACATTGTTCCTACAAAAACTTCTCTTGCTACGAAACTGGTAAGGATTCCGACTCCCATTTTCCAGTCGTAACCAAGCGGAGCAATTATTGGTTCTATTCCTTTACCCATTTTAGCTAGGTAAGAATGATCCAGGTGAACGTCTGTGGCTACCATCTCGTTTGTTTTCTGGCTTGGTCCGAAATAGCTTAAAAACCAGATGATGATACTTACGATGAAAATTATTTTCCCGGCTCCGGTAATGAAATCCCATACTTTTCCCAAAACCATTTTAAAGTCATATCCAAAAAGTGGCTTTTTGTAAGCAGGAAGATCCATTACAAGATAGGTTTTTCCTTTGCTTTTAATAAATCTTTTTAGGATGGCTGCAGAAAATAAAGCAACTAAAAACCCAAGGAGATACATTCCCATCAGAACCAGTGCTTTATATTTGATTCCTAAAAATGTTCCTTCTGAGATAATCAATCCGATAATAATACTGTATACCGGAAGTCTCGCAGAACAAGTCATAAACGGCGTTACCAATATCGTAAGCAATCTTTCTTTTACATTCTCAATATTTCTTGTAGAAATCACGGCAGGAATGGCGCAGGCAGTTCCTGATACAAGCGGAACGATACTTTTACCGTTAAGTCCGAAGGGGCGCAGCAGTCTGTCCATCAGGAATACGACTCTTGCCATATAGCCTGAATCTTCAAGCAGATAAAGGAAATACAGGAGAATTCCGATCTGTGGAGCAAAAACCACAATTCCTCCTATTCCGGGAACAATTCCATTTGAAATTAATGAATTAATGGGGCCTTCAGGAAGATGTTCGCTGGTAAATGCAGCCAGCCAGGAGAATGTATCTTCAATCCAGGTCATCGGGTATTCCGCAAGGAAGAAAACACTTTGGAAAATAACCAGCAGGATCGCTAAAAAAACTACATAACCCCAGAATTTATGAACTAAAACTTTATCCAGTTTTTCGGTTAATAATTCTTTAAACTGAGTTTTTTTAGAAATGACATCAGCCAGTATTTTGTCTACGTTCTGATATCTTCTTACGGTTTCCTGAACCTGTAATCTTTTTGGAACCAAGCTTTTAGAATCCGGTTCATTCAGCTGTTCCATTACTCCGCTGATTCTTCCAAGATCAGTTCCCAATGAAAGGCTCATCCAGGCTTTATATTCGTTATCGAAACCTTTATGTGCCGCCAGTTTTTGAATAAAGTCTCTATGTTCGCCCGGTGTTTCAAAAGAAAGTTGATCTGTTTTTACAAATTCGTTGTTATAAACAGCTTCCCTTACTTCATCAATCCCGATCTGTTCTTTGGCATTGGTCTGAATAATTTTTATCCCTAATGCTTTGGAAAATTTTTGAATCTCTATAGTGATTCCTCTTCTTTCTGCCTGATCAATCTGATTGACAATCAGAATCATTGGAATTCCGAGATCCTGAATCTGCTGAAACAGCAGCAGTCCTCTTTTTAAGCTTAATGCTTCAAGAATATAAACAACTCCTGCATAGTTTTTCTGCTCATCAATAAGATATTTGGAAAAAATAGCCTCATCTTCTGAACTCGGGTATACACTGTAAGAACCAGGAAGGTCGATAACCTCTACTTCTTCGTTTTTGTAAACATAGTTCCCCGAATGACTTGCAACGGTAACGCCGGCGTAGTTCCCGGTCTTCTGCTTTTTGTTACAAAGTGTATTAAAAACCGTTGACTTTCCTACATTAGGATTCCCGACTAAAAGTATCTGTTTTTTCTTGTTTTCCTGCATTAATTCAATTCTTCAACAATGATGTAATCTCCTTCTTCCTCACGAAGAGCAATCCGGCTTTTTTCTGCTCCAAATTCTACATACATTGGCCCGCTGAACGGCGCCTGATACAAAATTCTGAAAATGGTCTCCGGAAGAAGTCCCATTTCAATAATTTTATTGGGCATTTTAAGATGGTCGTTATCATATCCCAATATCTTCCCCATTTTGTTTTTAGGGAATCCACTTAATTTATGTAATCCTTTCTCTTTCAAAGCCTAATTTTTAGTCCTGCAAATATACGCTATTTAAATTTAATCTAAATAACGAGTTTGTATAAAAAAATAATGGGGTGCTTCACTTGAAAACACCCCATTGATTTATTTTTTAGTAATTCTATATTTTCAGCTTATTTAGAATATGTTTCCAAACAGCTACTTACCATAGCTGTACCTAGCGGTGGATCAACAGCTGTTACATTAAAAGCAATTGCCAAGCATCCTTCCAGATTCATCTCTGCAGCCTTCATGGTTTTTGCAATTTTTACTAGTACTTTTTCATCCTTAAAATTCTTTTTAGCTACCAAAACATTCTCAACCTTACTTTTACTCTCTTCTACTTTCACTTTTGGCTCTTCACCTTTTGCAAATGACATTACTGATGTTGTTAATAACAACATGAAAATGATTTTTTTCATTGTATAATATTTTAATTTGTTGTAAAACAAACATATAATTAAAAATAACAAAATCAAATTTTTGTTTTCTAAATTTTAAAAATAATTGCTAATTCTAAGACATTATTTCAAATTGGAATTTATTTTCAATATTTTTTAGTTATTAAAAGAACATTTTTAACAAAAAGAAATCACCCCAAACACATTGCTGTATCTGGGGTGATTCAAAATATAATTTAGTTGATATGAAGTCTTATTTTTTCTTCTTGTCAGAAGGCTGTTCTTTTTCTATTGGATTGTCGTTAGCATTGTAAAAATCCTTATACTGCTTTTCCTGCTTTTTCATCATATCTCCTACCGTTCCATCCATTCCAGGGATGGTTTTAGACATCATTTCCTGTGTCATCATAGGTCTTACAGAAGAAAATGGATCTTTTTTAAAGTCATTAAAAGTTTTCTCAAATTTTTCTCTTGTTAACTCATTTACTTTTCCTCCTGAAGCATGCATTAAGTTTTCAATGTAAGAGAATTCCGTATAATCTTTCACTTTTTTATTTCCCTGCAATACCCAAGAGTAATTTTTATCAGCATCTTCAATTTTTACAATTAAACCTGGAAGCCCATAAAACTTATAAGGTCCGTCCTGAAATGGAATATCTGTACTAAACCAAGCAGTCCAAGTTCTTCCTCCAAAATCAGTTGTCGCCTTTTGTGCATTATATTCTCCTATTTTTTGTTTATCAGCTAAGATATTCCAATTGAATTTTAATTCTTCACTATAACCAATATTTGTTGGAGTAAATCCGTTAGCTATCTTATCCACATATTGTACTTTCATACTTGGGTAAGACTTATATATTCTGGATGAAATTTTTGGTGTTTTAAGGGATTTTGAAAAGTCTCTCATCATTCCTGATTTCTTAATTGCTTCCATTTCAATTTTCATGATAGAATCTTGAGCAATCACTGTATAATCCTGATAAATAGATCTGTTCTTATCTGTGATATCTAAAATTGTCACTACTTTATCAAGTTTTACTGAATCTTTCTTAGGCTTAAAAGTCAGTTCATAAAAGAAACGGTTGGCCGTTTCTTTGGACTCCTGAGCTCCTGCAAAAGCAAACAGAGTGATCAAAAATATGGAGAATAACTTTTTCATTGTAGCAAGTTTATATAATTAGTAATCATATGTCTTCTTTTGTTACAGTTTTTTTCAAATTTTATTTTCCAGTAAAAAATATTCTTCCTTTTCACTCTTTACTACTTAAAAAATTATGATTCTGTTAAAACAGTTTCATTTTTAAAACGCTTACCTTTAAGTTTCTAAAAAACAAAATATTATGGACACTTTATCTCAATTAAAATCCGAACTGGAGGGAGAATTTCAAACCACAAAAAAATTTATTGAACTATTCCCTGAAGGAAAAAATGATTATGCTCCGCATGAAAAAAGTATGAAAATGATGCCGCTTGCCACCCATCTGGTAGAAGTTTTTGAATGGCCGAACACAATTTTAAAAACTTCTGAACTGGATTTTGCCAAAGGAGACTACAAACCTACCGTTCTTTCTACAAGAGATGAACTGATGAAAAAACTGGAAGATGATTACCAGTCAGCAAAAACAGCATTAGAAAACAGTACAGAAAACGATCTGAATCCCAGCTGGACGATTAAAAATGACGGCCATGAGCTGGCAAGCTGGAGCAAATATGGGGCAATACGCCATGCCTTAAACCAGATTACTCATCACAGGGCTCAGCTGGGCGTGTATTACCGATTGAACAATATTCCTTTGCCGGGAAGCTATGGGCCTTCAGCAGACCAGCAAAGTTTTTAATTAACATCTCAATATATCTCAAC
>NZ_JCAKRV010000037.1:0-4071 GCF_059515165.1 Chryseobacterium sp. CS3K3.1
GAGATGGTTCCATTATTCTTGCCGGAACCAGCGCAGAAGAACTCGGGAAAGAAAACTGGAAAATAGTGAAGCTGGGAGATAAACAGGTTGATCAGCTGATTGAAAAATACGATATCAAGATCTACCCGAATCCTGTATCAGATTATGCTTACGTAGAAATTGGCTTTGATTTTAAGGATGCAGATATTCTGTTATATGACATGAGCGGAAGACAGCTTCAAAGTCTTACTACGAAGAACAGAGTCACAAAAATTAACACTCAAGCTCTGGTTCAAGGAGCTTACCTGGTGACCATTAAAACTGATACTAATAAAATTGCAAACGCAAAATTGATTAAAAAATAATTATGAACAAAAAATATTTGATATTTACTTTACTGGCTTTTAATTGTTTTTTCTCACAAATTCAAAATACAGTAAATTTTGCAACTTCGCCAGAAGTGGCAATGTTTAAAAGAGTTGGAGATATTCCAGTAAGTCCTTATACGGGAGTAGCAAACGCCGAAATTCTGTTATACTCCTTTGAACAATATGGCTTTAAAATCCCTATTTCTTTAACCTATCAAACCTCAGGAATCAAACTCGATGACCAAGCAACTTGGGTGGGATTAGGCTGGAATCTTATGCCTGAGGGGGTAATTTATCAGGATGTTAAGGGAAAAGCAGATCAGAGCGACATAAGCTATATAAATCCTACCGAATATAATGCTTTTTATAATAGACTGACTAATCATCCAGGTGGAACTGGCAGATTTAAGGTAGTTAACCAAAGAGGATTTACTGATTATAATTGGTGTGTACCTCAATTTGGTAATGGTAATCCTGTGTGTTTTCCTCCATCTGCTCCTGTAGGCTCTGATGCAGATGTTGTTGTTAATGATCTTGTTTACAGAAAATATGGAGAAGCAGATATATTCAGATTCAATTTCTTTGGGCATTCTGGAAATTTCTTCATCAATTTACAAACCCGACAAGTAGTATTGTTAGATAAAAATGAAAATATAAACTTCCAGATAACAGATGGAAGCATAATCGCTACAGATAATAAAGGAATTAAATATACTTTTGGCCAAAGAGAGGTATTTATGAGCAATAATGGATCTCCATTATCCCCTGAATACTCAAGTCGAAGCTATAAAATTACTGAAATAGAGCTTCCAACAAAACAAAAAATTCATTTTGAATATGAAGACGGCAACTATTCTTTCTATACCTTCTCACAATCTAGAAATATTTATAGATCAGGTTATAATATGGGCTATAGTTTTTGTGATGGTAAAATAAATTATTTTTATCAACCTGCAGAAGCAACTATGAATGAAAGTAACGTAAAAATCTTGAAGAAAATAAGAACTGATGATATAGAAGTTAATTTTAACCTTGAAAATCGGGAAGATATTAACTTTTATTCGACAAATAATCTAAAAAGAGTACGGTCTATTGATATTCTGAATCGTAGAAATAGTAAAAAAATAAAATCAATTGATTTTACTTATACCTATTTTCCTTATAGTGAAAGTTTCCCAAATATACTTTTTCCAAATAGTCTTTCATCAGCTCAAAAAGATGCTCTGGGAAAGAGACTAAAACTTGATAAAGTATCAATGTATGCTTATGACAATTCTGATAATAAAATAGGGATTGGAGAAGATTATATTTTTGATTATAATGTATCAACTATTCTTCCACCTAAGGTATCCTTTGCTAAAGACTTTTGGGGGTTTTATAACGGACATGAAAGTAATATACTTTTACCTGACCTAAGCTTTTATATCCAAGCTGATACAGGACTCTCAATGAATTATGAAAGTAATAACAGATATTCAAACAAAAATTTTGTTGATGCCTATATGCTCAAGAAAATTCAATATCCTTATAAAGGGACTACGAATTTCACTTATGAGATAAACTCTTTTAAAAATCAATTCATTCCAAGTCATGATCAGGTAGTGGATTTAACAAAAACAGAATCATTGAATAATACAGGAGTGGGAGGATATAGCCCAGCTCATAAAGACACATTATCAATAAAATTAAAATCAGCTCCAAGAACGATAAAGTTTTTGAATAGATTCTCAGGAGGTTTTGATGGTGGTTCTATGGGCCCCCAGTCTAAACGTTATGATTTTTATCAACTTGTCAACGCCAATGCATCTATTCAATTTTTAAAAATAAAGAAGAGTCCCAATGGAACATTAAATACTGAAATTTTAAAAGAATGGAGTCTTGGAGCAATCACTACAGCTGCCACTTTTCATCAGAATTACAGTTATGAATGGCAAGAACTTTATACTATAGATAATTTAGATCCTGATCCAACTACTAAGTATACAGTAAAATTAAATATTGACAGTAATATGTACGTTCCTGCAGATCTCTATCATTCAGCAGGAGTTTTTTCTACAGTCACTTATATGGATACTCTTCCTACAGAAAATTTTACATCTTTAGGGCATGGTCCACGAATAAAATCTGTAAAGAACTATTCGCAACAAGGAGATCTTTTGGAGTGGAAAGAATATGAATACGGTGATGGCTTATTACATAACACAATCAGTCCTCTCCGTCAAAAAGATTATTACTGTTTTGATTGTACTCCTGACACTCCTTGCTCAAATAAGGTCAGTTATAATAATTTTTGGTTTATCACAGATCAGATTTCTTCCAGTGAATATGATGCTGTAGGGTATAATCAAGTTACAGAAAAAATAATGGATATTTATAATCCGACTCAATCGAAAGGAAGAACAGAATATTATTATGCAAATTTTGAAAATACAACTGCCGACTTTTTCCCAGTTATAAAGAATCAAACAAATGGACTTTTACGACAAAAACTAATAAAAGATGCTAACAATAAATTACTTCAATCTGAGATCTACAAGTACAAAAACTTACTGCCTTTCAATCAGTTCTATAGCGTACGTGCTGAAAAGAAATTCCTTCTAAGTGGAAAAGATCCAATGTTAGCTACTACAGGAGAATATGATGCAATTTCAAAGTATCACTATTATGCTACTCCAATGATGTCCGAATCTCATAAGATAGATACTATAATTTATAAACAATATGTAGACACTAGTGTAATTGAGAAAATAGAAGGGATTACGTATGATTCGTTTGGAAGTGTTGTTTCAAATACTGTGAAATCAAGCAATGAAGATTTAACTACAGAGTATCAGTATCCATATACATTAGGTAATACTTACCTTAATACAATGAATATATCAGGAATTCCAATAACTACTTCTGTCAAAAAAACGGCAAATGGAATAACAAAAATTCTATCAAAAACTGAAGCGAAATATCCTGCGTCTTCTTCAGAAGCAACTTTGAAAACTTCTGGTCACCCCCTTCCTTATTCGGTAATATCCTACGATTTAAAAGATCTTAACTTGAACATTGTACCTCCTACCTTTAATACTGAAGTGAGTTATGATCAGTATGATACCAAAGGAAACTTACAGCAGTACACTACCAAGGACGGCCTTTCCACAGTAATCATCTGGGGTTACAACCAGACCCAGCCCATTGCCAAAATAGTCGGAGCCAAATTATCAGATATCCAGCAGCCCTTAATTGATTCCATTGTTAATGCCTCTAATACAGATGCATCAGCAGGCCCTGGTAATGATGAAACAGCATTTTTATCTGCGTTGAATACCTTCAGAAGTAATACTGCATTATCCGGTTATCAGATCACTACCTACACCTACGATCCTTTAGTAGGAGTAAGAAGCATCACCCCACCATCTGGAATCAGAGAAAGCTATGTCTATGATTCAGCTAACCGACTTGAAAAAGTGATTGATGTGAATGGTAAAATGTTAAAAGAATTCAAATACAACTATAAAAACTAAAACCGATGAAAAAAATATTAATTCCCATAGGAATTCTCATAATAGGAACTGCCCAGGGGCAGCTTACCAATACGGAAAATTATATCTACTCCAAGACGTATTTGTCAGATCCTGCACTTGCTAATGTTAAAACCTCTGAAACGGTTCAGTATTTTGACGGACTCGGAAGACCCAAGCAAATCGTTAATGTAAAAGCCTCACCTTTAGGTCGT
>NZ_JCAKRV010000038.1:0-3973 GCF_059515165.1 Chryseobacterium sp. CS3K3.1
TCTTCCCAGGGGTGAGGCTTTTACATTAACGATTTGTTTAGGTCTTCCCAATCCGTCAAAATACTGGACTGTTTCCGAGCTTTTAACATTAGCAAGGGTAGGATCTGACAAATACGTCTTTGAGTATACATAATTTTCTGTATTGGTAAGCTGCCCCTGAGCAGTTCCCATGATGAGAATTCCTATTGGAATTAATATTCTTTTCATCGGTTTTAGTTTTTATAGTTGTATTTCATTTCTTTCAGCACTTTGCCATTCACATCAATCACTTTTTCAAGCCGGTTAGCTGAATCATAAACATAGCTTTCAGTAATTCCTGATGGCGGGGTGATGCTTCTTACTCCTACTAAAGGATCATAGGTGTAAGTCGTGATCTGATAACCGGATAATGCGGTATTACTTCTGAAGGTATTCAATGCTGATAAGAAGGTTGTTTCATCATTGTTCACGCCTGCTGATGCATCTGTATTTGAGGCTGTCACAATAGAATCAATGAATGACTGCTGGATATCTGATAATTTAGCTCCTTCTATCTTTGCTATTGGCTGGGTTTGGTTATACCCCCAAATGATGACTGTGGAAAGGCCGTCCTTGGTGGTGTATTGCTGAAGGTTACCTTTACTATCATATTTATCGTAAGTCACTTCGGTAGAAACAACATTCTGTAAATCAGTAGAGACAAAAGAGCTTGGAAGTAAATTCAAAGGGCTGTCATATTTGGTTTCCGTATTTGACACAATTACATTATCTTTTTTTGTTATAGTCTGCAGCGGAATACCTATTATATTGGCGTTTATCAGCTTCTGATTATTTTTCTCATGAGCATAGCTGGAGGTAGTTTCCAAGGTTGTATTATTGGCAAAAGTTGCTTTTTGTTTTATAGGATAGTCTCTGATATTATATGTAACATCTTCAATTGTTTTCAAAGTCTTTCCGTTAAAATATTCTATAGTCTCAGAATGCGTTGGGTTTGCTTTTCCTATAATCTCCTCCACCGGAAGAATACGCATCATGCTGCTAACGTTGCTTCTGTTATCACAAAATACATTTAAGTCCTGGTTTTGTATACAGCCTGCATAATAATTTTCATAGGAATTGAAATGCCCCGCATACAAATACTCTGAGTAAGGCGAATTGATATAGCTTATATTGAGCCCTGTAAGAATCCTTGAATCATAGATATTATATTCTGTATCTTTTTTATACAGACTTACATTCATATTATCCTTTTTTTCATCCTTTGTTAATAATCCCCTTTTGTAATCGTAGTTATCTACAGGAAGAAATGGAGGCAACTCAAAGTTGATATAATGTGAATCAGGATTAGGCTTATCAATAGGTGAAGTGTAAGAATATTCTGTTCTACCTTTATCTGTTTCCGAAACCGTTATATTCTGATATCCCACATCAGAACCCTGTGTTTTCTGAACAGGAAGAAAACTCTGAGATGAATATATTGCAAATTCATTGGCATAAGGGTATTGACAGTATCCTACCGACATTCCCCCACAAGTTGAAACAAATTTATTACCATATCCATACTTATAAGTCAGCAAAGGTTTTGGAAATACCAAGGCACCGCTGCTTTTTCCTGAATCCGCAAATTTGTTATAAGAAAATGTAACTTTCTTTTGAGGAGCAGCATCATTTGGATTGTTATAATAACTGATCATATTAATTCTTATTCCACCTCCGTTAAGCCATTGTTTTTGTACAGGATTTTTGGTCTTAAATGAATAATTAACAATGGCAGTTCCCTGATCATTTGAATTAGTCCATGTAAATTTAAATCTATAAAAATAGCCACCTTCTAAATTAATTTCTTTATCTGTAGTATTTATACCATATGATTGTACCAACTCTTGATTCAGGTTTAATTTTTCTAAGAATAGAAATCCGATATTATCGGCATTGTTTAAAATTTCGCCACTTTCCAGAACTAATATTTTATTCTGAAGAACTTTTCCTAAACTGTAAGTGGCAGAATTAAAAAAGGTACTCTGTAAGGTAACATTATTCATATTACTGTAAGTCCAATTTTCAATATTATCATCAAAATTGGTAATTGGCATTCCCAGATGATCAGATGAATATGTATTGGATCCAAAATCAAAAGTTCTTACGCCTCCTGAAGGAAGTTTCATGCTTTTGAGGATATTCACATTAATACAATCCGGTGAAACGTATTTTGCCAAAAGGGGATTTGCATTAGGACGAGGACAGTTAAACCACCCCCATTGATCTGTTCCCAACTTACGATCCTGTGGATTGGATGTATAATTTAATATATAATCATATTCTTTATTGGAAGAAGAATCAAACTTTGTTACTTGGGAGAGTGTTAATGTTATATTAGGTATATTTTCTCCTACTAAATTATAAGTAAAATTGCTGTAAGATAACTGATATGTTTCCAGTAGTTTTCCTGATACATCAAAAACTTTAACCTTATCTAATTTTTGAAGCTGCTGAGGCAGACTATAGCCTGAATCATTTCTTCCCTGCAGGTATGTAAAATTAATTTTTCCTTTTCCTGGTATTTCGATCTCTTTTAAACTTCGAACAAATGTATTATTTGTTATGGTGTTCGTTTCGTAAGAAGCCGGCATTTGGCTATCGAAAGTTGTTGCAACAGGCAAAGAGTTCGCATCTTCACTTGCCAACTTATTTCTGGTTATATTAGAATAATTTGTATACTGGATCTCAGAAGCAGGATAGTAGTCCAGCTTTACCAATTCTGTGTTGGATGTGTTGGCAACTCTGCTCAGGTGGAAAGCAGTAGTACTTTCACCGGAATCTTTTGAATTGGTTTGATAAGAGTCATAGTATCCTACTTTATTAGATATACTGGATCTTTGAGTTCTCTCTAATACATCAAAAGTAAAACTATTTCCATATTCGTCAAGAATTACAAAAGAAGCCACTTCTAATGCGTTATTAGGGTTGGTAGAGCCTATGGTAATTTTTAGATTATTTTTATCTAACTTTTCAACATATAAATTATTGTCGGATGACTTTTTAATGATAAACCTTCCGGTATAGCCCATGAAATTATATTGGTAAAGATCATACTCAGTATCATAACGGTTAAAAAATAGTGCATCAAATAAAAGTTTTTTATATTGATCCGTATGATATACACCACCTACGGCTAACTCATCCAAATATTTTCTTGTGTAATTAGTATGCGCGCCTGCATAATTATATTCATCATAAAGAATTCCTACTCTTTGCTCCACCCCCTCATAATTACGGTCATCTGCACTCCCTCGTATAGTTTTGGTAATGGTTCCTCCTGCCAATAGGCTCCAGCCTAACCCTTCTTCTCCGGATTTATCAAGAGGTTTTGCATTAAGGGGATGATAATTTAATGAAACGTTCATGGAAATTTTAGAATCATTTGTTGGGATACTTGCAATTGGAATTTTAATATCAGGGATTCCCGTATAGTAGCTTACAGGAACCTCTTCAAATTTCATTAAATTATTGGCAGTGGGAGCAGCCGGATAAATTTGTTTTATATTGTCCATAGGGCTGCTTGCAGAGGTCGGATTTGAAATTGTAACCTGTGAGTGCAAATACTGCATGAAAAATAATGTTAGTATTAAATATTGTTTTCTCATTGTGTTTTATTTCTTAATTAGTTTAGCATTCGCAGTTTTATTTGTATCCGTTTTGATCGTCACCAGATAAGCCCCTTGAACCAAAGCCTGGGTGTTGATCTTAGTCACTCTATTCTTCGTTTTAATACTCTGGAGCTGTCTTCCACTCATATCATACAAAAGAATATCTGCATCCTTGAAATCGAAACCGATTTCTACGTAAGCATAATCAGAGACAGGGTTTGGATAGATCTTGATGTCATATTTTTCAATTAACTGATCAACCTGCTTGTCTCCCAGCTTGACAATCTTCCAGTTTTCTTTGCCCAATTCTTCAGCACTGGTTCCAGCCAGAATAATAGAACCATCTT
>NZ_JCAKRV010000039.1:0-3127 GCF_059515165.1 Chryseobacterium sp. CS3K3.1
AAAGCGGAAGATATAAAGATCATTGACATACAATATAACAACCAAGTAAGGAAAAACTAAAGCGTTAAAAACTTTGAGTGAGTCAGACAAACATACAATGGAGAGTTTGATCCTGGCTCAGGATGAACGCTAGCGGGAGGCCTAACACATGCAAGCCGAGCGGTAGAGATCTTTCGGGATCTTGAGAGCGGCGTACGGGTGCGGAACACGTGTGCAACCTGCCTTTATCTGGGGGATAGCCTTTCGAAAGGAAGATTAATACCCCATAATATACTGGATGGCATCATTCGGTATTGAAAACTCCGGTGGATAGAGATGGGCACGCGCAAGATTAGATAGTTGGTGAGGTAACGGCTCACCAAGTCTACGATCTTTAGGGGGCCTGAGAGGGTGATCCCCCACACTGGTACTGAGACACGGACCAGACTCCTACGGGAGGCAGCAGTGAGGAATATTGGACAATGGGTGAGAGCCTGATCCAGCCATCCCGCGTGAAGGACGACGGCCCTATGGGTTGTAAACTTCTTTTGTATAGGGATAAACCTACCCTCGTGAGGGTAGCTGAAGGTACTATACGAATAAGCACCGGCTAACTCCGTGCCAGCAGCCGCGGTAATACGGAGGGTGCAAGCGTTATCCGGATTTATTGGGTTTAAAGGGTCCGTAGGCGGATCTGTAAGTCAGTGGTGAAATCTCACAGCTTAACTGTGAAACTGCCATTGATACTGCAGGTCTTGAGTGTTGTTGAAGTAGCTGGAATAAGTAGTGTAGCGGTGAAATGCATAGATATTACTTAGAACACCAATTGCGAAGGCAGGTTACTAAGCAACAACTGACGCTGATGGACGAAAGCGTGGGGAGCGAACAGGATTAGATACCCTGGTAGTCCACGCCGTAAACGATGCTAACTCGTTTTTGGAGCGCAAGCTTCAGAGACTAAGCGAAAGTGATAAGTTAGCCACCTGGGGAGTACGAACGCAAGTTTGAAACTCAAAGGAATTGACGGGGGCCCGCACAAGCGGTGGATTATGTGGTTTAATTCGATGATACGCGAGGAACCTTACCAAGGCTTAAATGGGAAATGACAGGTTTAGAAATAGACTTTTCTTCGGACATTTTTCAAGGTGCTGCATGGTTGTCGTCAGCTCGTGCCGTGAGGTGTTAGGTTAAGTCCTGCAACGAGCGCAACCCCTGTCACTAGTTGCCATCATTAAGTTGGGGACTCTAGTGAGACTGCCTACGCAAGTAGAGAGGAAGGTGGGGATGACGTCAAATCATCACGGCCCTTACGCCTTGGGCCACACACGTAATACAATGGCCGGTACAGAGGGCAGCTACACTGCGAAGTGATGCAAATCTCGAAAGCCGGTCTCAGTTCGGATTGGAGTCTGCAACTCGACTCTATGAAGCTGGAATCGCTAGTAATCGCGCATCAGCCATGGCGCGGTGAATACGTTCCCGGGCCTTGTACACACCGCCCGTCAAGCCATGGAAGTCTGGGGTACCTGAAGTCGGTGACCGTAACAGGAGCTGCCTAGGGTAAAACAGGTAACTAGGGCTAAGTCGTAACAAGGTAGCCGTACCGGAAGGTGCGGCTGGAACATCTCATTTTAGAGCGTCTTTTGACGTTAAACAAAATCAGTATCGTAAGATACATTATACTTACTTAAAGTATAGCTTTAGTTTTTTGTTTGGTTGCTATATAAAAATACAAAACCCACTAGAAATTAGTAAAGGGATTGAGAGAGGCAAAGAAGATAAAAGCAGAGAGAGAAAGACGAAGAAATTAGTCTATTATCAATCAGTCTATCATCTTTTACGTCTAAAAGACAGTCTCGTAGCTCAGCTGGTTAGAGCGCTACACTGATAATGTAGAGGTCGGCAGTTCGAGCCTGCCCGAGACTACTAATTAAAGCGGTAAGCATTAAGCTGGAAGCAGTAGGCAATACGCCTAAAGCTTATAGCGTAAAGCCTGCAGCACCTAGAGGGGAATTAGCTCAGCTGGCTAGAGCGCCTGCCTTGCACGCAGGAGGTCAAGGGTTCGACTCCCTTATTCTCCACAGTTTTGGAAGACTGATTTAAAAGTTACGAATGGAGCCAAAAACAACATTTGTTCATCAGTTGGAAAAGAAGAAATTAAGATCATTGACATTAACGGTAAAGACATCACAAAGAGAAAACCGAGCGCATAAAGCGCTTGAGTAACCAATAGGAAAGAAATCGTTAAGGGCGTATGGCGGATGCCTAGGCTTTCAGAGGCGACGAAGGACGTGGTAAGCTGCGAAAAGCTGCGGGGATTGGCACACACGAATTGATCCGCAGATATCCGAATGGGGCAACCCGGCATATTGAAGATATGTCACCTCGTAAGAGGAGCAAACCCGGAGAACTGAAACATCTAAGTACCCGGAGGAAAAGAAATCGAAGAGATTCCGTAAGTAGTGGCGAGCGAAAGCGGATTAGCCCAAAAGTCTTTTTATGTTTAGAGGAATGTTCTGGAAAGAACAATCGTAGAAGGTGATAATCCTGTACTCGAAAGGCATAATAAGATGATAAATGAGTAGGGCGGGACACGTGAAATCCTGTCTGAATATGGGGGGACCATCCTCCAAGGCTAAATACTCCTGAAAGACCGATAGTGAACAAGTACTGTGAAGGAAAGGTGAAAAGCACTTCGAATAGAAGGGTGAAATAGAACCTGAAACCGTACGCCTACAAGCGGTCGGAGCAGCGTAATGCTGTGACGGCGTGCCTTTTGCATAATGAGCCTACGAGTTAATTTTACTAGCGAGGTTAAGGTATTAAGTACCGGAGCCGGAGCGAAAGCGAGTCTGAATAGGGCGTATAGTTAGTAGGATTAGACGCGAAACCTTGTGATCTACCCATGGGCAGGTTGAAGCTCTGGTAACACAGAGTGGAGGACCGAACCGGTTGACGTTGAAAAGTCTTCGGATGACCTGTGGGTAGGGGTGAAAGGCCAATCAAACTGGGAGATAGCTCGTACTCTCCGAAATGCATTTAGGTGCAGCGTCGTATATAAGTTTATTAGAGGTAGAGCTACTGATTGGATGCGGGGGTTTCATCGCCTACCAATTCCTGACAAACTCCGAATGCTAATAAATGTTCT
>NZ_JCAKRV010000040.1:0-2809 GCF_059515165.1 Chryseobacterium sp. CS3K3.1
ATCAATAAAAAAACCTGCATTTCTGCAGGTTTTTCTTTTATTTCAGATTATTCTAGTTCTTTTTCTTCACTTTACTGGCTTTTACCTTTTTCACCTCATCTTTAATGAAAGGATATTTTTTCTGCATATCCTTTGCTAAAGAAGGATCAAGTTCCAATGCTTTTTGAAGAGATTCAAAACCTTTATCCTGATCTTTCAGATTGTAATAGCAATTGCTCAGCTGATAAAAAAGTTCTGCTCTGTAATGTTTTTTTATGGCTCTGTTCAAGACTGTTACCGCATCTTCATACTCTCCTACCAGCATCAAAACTTCTGAATAGGCATACCAGTTATAAAACCTTGAAGGTTCTGCATCTACCAGTTTTTTAAGACAGGAAAGGCTTTCTTCAAATTTTCCTGAATCGATGAATAAGAACGCTAATCTCTTTTGATAATCAAGATTGTTTTCATTCAGCTGGGTAGCTTCTTTGGCAAAATGCAATGCTTCAGACATTCCGCCCATTTCTTCGTAAAGATAAGACTGTTCCATCATGGCAAGATAAAACTGAGGGTCTTCTCTTAATGATTTCTGGAATGCATTTAAAGCTAAAATAGGCTGTTTCAAGGCCTTATTACATAATCCGATCTTATAATAAGTAAATGCTTTTGTATATTCCAGCTCCAGCATTTCTTCATACGTTTCGATCGCCTTCTGGTATTGTCCCAAAGCTTCATAACAAGCTGCTTTATTGGCATATACTCCCACAGAGTTTGAGTTGATTGCCAGTAAATAGTCGTAGCCTCTTATCGCTTCATCATAATTTTTTCTGTTGAAGTAGAATTGTCCGTATTCAAACCAGGCGGTCTCAGAATAAGGAAATTCATCTAAATATTCATTAAGAAAGGCAATAGCCTCCTCACTCTTATTCAGATCACTGAAGCATACCATAGCATTTTCCAGCGAATATTCATCCGTAGGATCTTCCTTCAGTGCTTTTCTGTAATGTTTAAGAGCGTTAAAAGGATCTCCGAGATTCACATATTCGTCCGCAATAAAGTTGTGGAGAAAGTTTTCTTCTTCCTCTAATGTCAAAGCTTTTTTGCAGATTTCAATGGATTTTCTGGGATTTCCTAGGTTCGAATAATACTTGGCGTAACAAACCAAAAAGTCTGTATTCTCCATAGAAGCGCCTTTCAGTTCGTCAATAAGTTCTTTCGCCGTATTATAGTCTTCCCACTCCAGAAGGATTTCAAGTCTTTTAATCTTAATATCCAACGAATTAGGGTGAAGCTTAAGTCCATAATTAACAGCCATGTCAGCGTAATTAAAATCACCAAGCTCCAAATAATAAACAATGATATCTTCCAACTCTTCTGTATCAAAGTAGAATTCGTCATTGTTTTCCATCATTTCCTCGAACTTTTTTACAAGTTCATTTCCAAAATACTCTTCCAATAGTGTCCTCTTTGTCGGCCTGATGTCTGAATTTGCTTACAAACCTCGGCAAACGTTTAATTAATAATATATCTGAAACTGATATTCAAATATTTATGCAAAGTTGCAACTTTTTTTTGAATATTCCATTTCATAAATTTCTATTATAAAAATAGTAAAAAAAGAAAACCGATAAAAGGATTGTGGATAAAAAAACGGAAATTGGGGTTAAATTCTTATGACCAGGCGTTTTCCGCTTTGTATCTCAGCATTCCATACGGTTTCGATATTTTTAATATCAACATCCTGTGTTTCCATTTTAATTTTTCCTTCTGCTGCTGCCTGAAACATTTCAGGGATGATTTTTGAGAACAGGAGGTGAGATTCTTCTTTCGTCCAGCTTCCCAATCCTGATCCGGAAATCTGAATATCCGTTCCTCTGAGAATCTGTGAAGACAGCTGGATGGTATCTCCGCTCATCCCTCCGATCGTTACCAGTTTTGTTTTGTGGGAGAAGGTTCCGTCACCTTTAAGGGCAGACAATAACATTTCTACAGAATGTCCCCAGATATAGTCTATGATAGTATCTATAGGGGTTACCTTATGAATTTCTTTTATTTTTTGCTTAAAATCATTGCCCTCCAGTTTTAGAGAAACGACCTCATCAGCACCTAATTCAAGTAAAGACTGCAAAGATTCTTCATTTCTTCCGGTAACGATGATCTTACCAGCTCCGTATAATCTGGCCATCTGAACAGCTATTCTTCCTGTAATTCCTGTTGCTCCGTTAATAAGAATGGTATTTCCCGGCTGCAATCCTGCTTTGAACTTCAAGGCCATTGCAGATCCCATTACTGCATTAGGTAAGGCTGCTGCTAAAGAAAAATCCAGTTCTTCGGGAATTGGAATGATCATCTTTTTATCGGCTGCAGCCTTTTCAGAGACAGTTCCTTTTTTGCTGAAAAAATAAACCTTACTTCCGTTTTCAAGATATCCTGCTCCGTCCGTTCCGATAACCGTTGGTTGATGTTCCTGGTTTTCTGTTGAATAGTGATTTCCGCCTGCTCTGGCCCTGTCGAGGTTTTTAATTGATGCGGCTTTTACAGAAATCGAAATTTCGTTTTCCTTTACTTCAGGGTCTGGAAAATCTGCATATTGTGGAATACTTCCTTTTTCAAATACTACTGCTGCTTTCATTCTTTTTAATTTTTATACAAAATTATAAGGGAAGGAGGCTGCGAAGCGATAACATTTGTTATGAGTTTTGGATTTTGGGAAAGGAAGCTGGGGGTTTATAAAGACGGTAATAGAGTTAAAACAGTTAAAACGCTGCGGTCGCTAGGGAACATGATATTGTTATTATTTGTTCGCAAGGGCACTTCGTTCAGCAAAGAA
>NZ_JCAKRV010000041.1:0-2413 GCF_059515165.1 Chryseobacterium sp. CS3K3.1
ATTCTCAAAAAAAAATTGCTAATATTACTCTATATAATGAAAGTAATGAAAATATTATAATTCCAATTGATACTACATCATTGCAACCATATTATAGTGATAATTATAATATTATTAAGGATGAATGGATTGATCAATATCCTTTTTTTGGATTGACTATCAATATTTATGATAATTTTGAACAAAAAAATGTAGAAACTTATTTACATTCTGGACTAGATTTATCAGATTTAAAAAAAATAAAAATAAAGAATGACTCTATAAAAAAAGAATTTAATGTCAAAATAGAAAAATGGGGAAAGAAAAACAATGTTCCTAAATCAGATGTCAAAATAAATTATTATATAATGAATAATTTATTGCTTCTTAAACCACAAGAAAAGATTGTATTTCATGTTCCTTTTAATCTAAAAAATATTACAAATAGAGATGTTGGGCCTTTGCAAGGCTTTTATGTTCTAGATAATGAAAAAGAAAATATAGGGTATCTTTCTATTTCAATAGATAAAGAAGCTTACATAAAATATCTTACTAAATCGCAAAGACAAAAGCTTAATAGATATAAACTATTTACGGGTTCTATTAAAAGTAATAAGATTAAGATATTACCCATAGAATAAATTCTCCAAATACAACTATCTTCGGCTGGTACAAGCGTTTCGACTATTTTCCGGTAATGTTAATAAATTAGAGTATTGATTTTCAATACTCTAATTTTAAAAATACTAGTAAATTACCAGTATAACGGTAATGAATTACAAAAGGAAACCGGCTGGAATGATTACGGGGCCAGGATGTATATGTCTGACATTGGAAGATGGGGTGTCGTAGATCCATTGGCAGAAACCTCCAGAAGGTTTACCCCATATAATTATGCTTTTAATAACCCGATGAGCTTTATAGACCCGGATGGAAGGCGTGCCATGTCGCCGGCGGAAAAAGACCCCAGCTCTATGGGCTTTGGAAACGGAATGCTATCCTATTATGCCAGTGGTGGAAAAGGAAGCCGTGCAAACATCATGGCATTTACAGGACAGCAAGACTATTTCTTGGAAGGAGCATATGACGCCAAACCATGGACAGGTGGTGGTGGAGAAACTTTTGGTGAGACTCAGGCTTATAGAGATTTGATGGCATCTATCAAAAATGGAGGAGATTTCTCACTGAAAACCAATAATGGCTATATGAGCTGGTGGACAGGAGAAGCTTTAGGAGATGCCAATACAGCACAAGAAATGGTAGGACATGTATTGAAGCTTGGTGAGAATTTTCCTTCTAATAAAGAAATAACTCCTTGGCAATTAGGTGTAGAGTGGCTTTCAGGAACAGGTCCAAGACATCGAGATTTTACTAATGGAGACTTAATGACAGAAATGTTAAGACAACATAGTTATGTACAAGCCACTAGGGATATTATCCTATCTAAAATGGCTTTAAGTCAAAGTAGTTTAGAGGGATCAAATTCTTATAAGCTAGGTGGTATAAAAGGAGTCGGGCTTTATCTTAAAGATTATTCAACGTTATTAACAGGCGGGTTAACAGGGAATTTAGCAGTAACATATTTAGGATCTTATAACTTAGAATACACGGCAGCAGCATATAATAAGAGTGTAGTTGTTTCATTTCATGTTGAAAATTCTTCTACAATGCAATCTGCTTCCCGCCCTCCTGTGCTTGGCTATCTACCAATTTGGCAACAGACAGCGGGGAAACTTATTAATGAAAAATTTAAAACAGGTTGGGGGTCTAAAACTACTCAATCATTTCACTGGACAGAAGTATTATATCTAAAATGAAAACAAAATTAAAATATTTATTAATTACACTATTAACAATTATGCTATATAGTTGTGGTGAAACTAAGCCAAAACAATCAGATTTTATAGGTACTTGGAAGTCATCTGATAATGCATATATCAAACTAAATAAAAATGGAACTTGTATTTTGAAAGGGGTCGATCATTATAAAATCAGTAGTTTTCCAAAAAATAAAAATAGAAAATTAAATACTGAAGGAACTTGGCAGTTTACAGAAAATGTAGAAAGTGGTATTATTGATAATATAGACAATGGAATTACTATAAAATATAATCTACCCGAGGGAACAAAAGGGGAAATTTTATTTTATATCTCAGGGCAAGGTATCAATGGAAATAATCCACCTTGGAATATTTTTATATGGGAAGGTGATCCTGATGAAATGCTAAAATACGAGTTTGTAAAAAATAATTAAATACATAAGCAACAAACTGCAAGCTAGTGTTAGCGTTCATATCAGGTGTTTCAGATGTGTTGGTAAAAAGACCACCTTGGAAATGCCAGGGTAACCTTTGCCAAAAACAGCACAGGCGCTCCTGAAATTATCGATACCAACAATTATTACCCGTTTGGACTGAACCATATCTCGGGCTCA
>NZ_JCAKRV010000043.1:0-1846 GCF_059515165.1 Chryseobacterium sp. CS3K3.1
AATTTAGCCCATATCATTATGGAGCTGATAATCCTGTTATGTTTGTTGATCCTGATGGGATGAGAAGTGTTCCTTATGACGGAGGAATTATCAGTAATGTTCCTGAGGGTTCCTTTTGGTTTGCCGGGATGAATGGAAGTTTTATTTCTACTCCTGAATTTAAACAAGGAAGTCGTACCGGTGGAGGAAATAACAAAGGAACTGTACAAGGACCTAAGCCTGGTTTTTGGAAAAGTATAGGTAATTTCTTTAGAGGATTATTTGGCAGGAATAAAGGTAGTTTAGTAGTAGGTGTACCAGAAAGGATACCAGAAGATTATAGTGCCAGCGGGAGCCGGTTATTTGGTCTAATACAAGGAGCCAATTACAATCATATGGCTGAATACCGCGCACGACGTGATAACCCTTTTTATAATGAAGGAGAATCAAGTCTGGATAGATCTTTTAGATTAATGAATAGTTCCCACATAGAAATAATGCAGGACTTCGGAGGCGGTGGTTATAATATGTTTGGAGGATATGGAAGATTAGCGAGAGCAGCCGGTGTTGCAAATATAACGGAGGAAGTTTCATTAGCTGCTGAAATATCTGCTGAAGCAGAAGCAAACGGTATTAAAAGTGCTCAAAAAGGTATTAATCAAGATATTGTTGCTAAATATTTTGAACAAATGTCAAATGGAACTTATGAGCCTACCGGTGGTGCAGGTTACAAATATGAAGGAATGCATATAATAGTAGACGGAAATCATAGAATGAATGCAGCAATTAAATATGGAATTAAGACAGGAAATTTTGAATATGTAGAACAACTTATAAACAAAGGTAATTTTCCACGCCTAAACCCAAGTGACTACGGAATAAAAATCTATAAACTACCAACAAAATAATGGAAAATAAAATATCAATAATAGGATCAGAAGAATTAAAAGATTTAATTGATACAAAAGAATATATCTATATTAATTTCAGTGATGAATATTCTATTAAAATCAATCCTTTTTTTGAAAGCATTGATAATAGCGAAAAGAAAACATTAATTCAACTTTTTTTTCAACTAACAAGTATAAATATAAGAATTGATGATCTTTTAGGTAAATTACATATAATTGTGTTAAAAATTTTATTAGACGGCAAAAAAGACAAGATTATAATTAATAGTTTAGGTCTTTCTAATGATTCAATAATATTTTTAAAATCCAATTTTGAGAAAATATTACAAAATTTTAAGAATAAAAACTTGACTATATATAAGTTTGAAGTTAAAGAGCCTTCAAATTTTGTTTATAAAAAAAGATAAAGACAATGCTACTAAACTTCCTTTGGGTGATATTTATCGATTCAATTCAGTAAATTATCCTGTATTCTGACAAGTTCCAAACATATTGATCCATAGATTTTTAAATAATATGAATAATAAAAATTTTTGTTGCGAAAGACTAGAAGGTGCATATAGTGTACAGAACGGATTTGGTCTTAATTTTAGAATTGTGAAATTTGGTAATGTTCCAAACATGTTGGTAATAAATTAGAGTATTGAAAATCAATACTCTAATTTTAAAAATACTAGTAAAAATGTAAGGTTGAGATAATATTGGGGATAGCCAGAGCAGAAGAAAGGAGAAAATAGGCTATTTAAAATATTGAAGATCATACAAGGTGTTTCAGATGTTGGTAAAAAGACCACCTTGGAAATGCCAGGGTAACCTTTGCCAAAAACAGCACAGGCGCTCCTGAAATTATCGATACCAACAATTATTACCCTTTTGGGCTGAACCATATCTCGGGCTCGTTCAGCACCTCAGGTTTCGGAAGTTTCTACAGCTATAAATATAATGGCAAAGAACTT
>NZ_JCAKRV010000044.1:0-1443 GCF_059515165.1 Chryseobacterium sp. CS3K3.1
CAATGAATTTATTTTTTTTAGATCATATTTTTGAGTTATTATGGTAGAATAAAACAAAGGAAGGTTTTTTTACCCTGCCAGAGCCAATTTTCTAAGATTATGCGCAATAGCAATCAAGCCGGTTTCTATTTCGACTTTATTTTGTCCTCTGAGAAAAAATCTTTTAAATCCTTTGTTATGTTTGATTTGAGCAAACACAGGTTCTACATCGTGACACCTTTGTTTTCTAAGCATTATGCCCCGTTTTGTATTGAGAAGCTTATGAACCTTATGCCGGAGCTTTGAAAGTTTTGGGTTAGAGGGCGAAGATGTTATAATTTTGGTTTTCTGATCTTTATCAAAATAATTATACTTGATATAGGCTTTGACTTTTCTCTTTTGGAGAAAAATATAGTTCTCTTCTGAGCCATATCCTGCATCAGCCACTATTTCGTTGGGAGGTTTATGATAAAGGTGTTCAAAATTCTTAATATGAGCAAGAAGGGTTTTAGTGTCACCAGGATTAGGATGCAGAGTATAATTAATGATAAACTGATTCTCGGTACTCAACTGAAGATTGTAAGCCGCTTTGAGCTGCCCATTACGCATATGATCCTCTTTCATGCGCATAAAAGTAGCATCAGGGTCTGTTTTTGAATAGCTGTTCCTATTCCCAAGAATAGCCTCTTGGTTCTCATATTTTTCAAGATTTTCAGGCCAGTTCTTTTTTGCGTAATTAATCTTCTGACGAACTTTAGAGCAAATTTTCTTCTTTTTTAAAGTAGAATCTATCGTTTCTATAACAGATTTTATTTTTTCTTTGTCCATAGACTTAAAGGTTACCTCCGAAGTATCTTTCATTTCTTCCCTGGCTATTTCCTGAGTGTAGTTCCACAAATCCTCAAGTTGGGACTCTATACGTTCTTTATTCTTTTTGATAGCCTTTCCCCATACAAATGTGTAACGATTGGCATTGGCTTCTATTTTAGTCCCATCTGTAAAGATGGTTTGCAGGCTTACCAGACCTTCTTTCTCCAGATATAATACAATTTGTGCGAAGATCTCTTTGAGTTCTCCTTTTAACCTCTCACTTCTGAAACGGTTCAAAGTATTATGATCGGGACGGTTCATGGCGCTTAGCCACATAAAATGAACATTCTCTTTGAGTGCCTGCTCCAGCTTTCTACTCGAATAAATATTACACAAATAGCCATAAACCAATACTTTCAAAAGCATTTTGGGATGATACGCCGATGTGCCGCCGGGTTTATAATTACGGAGTAAATTAGTGATGTCCAGACCATCTATAACAGCTGAAACAGTTCGTACAGGATGATTATTTTCTATCAGCTCCGACAAATCAGGAGGAAAAAGAAAATTTTGCTTGGGATTATAATCTTTAAAGACTACCTTTGATTTACTTAACACACAGCAAATTAATCAATTTGCAACTATTAGGAAAGC
>NZ_JCAKRV010000045.1:0-1389 GCF_059515165.1 Chryseobacterium sp. CS3K3.1
TGACTAGTCCTGAAAATCTGATACAGATTATAGTACAAAAATAAATAATTAAACCAGAGTAATTTTACTATTGCTTTGGTTTTTGTTTTTATAGGTTTTCATTTTAATTTTTGACTGGTTATGCATTTGGTTTGGAGTTAGATAATGATTTGAAAAATGTGGGCGTAAATTATTGTAGATTTCGATAGATTCATTTACTATCTTTTTCCTTAAATTGTTGTTTATATCATGTTTATCAATATCAAACTCATGCTTTAAAATACCATTTATTCTCTCTGCTACTGCATTTTCATAAGGATCAGAGTTTTGTGTCATACTACATTTTAATTGATGTTTCTGTAAAAGTCTTTGATACTCGTTCGAGCAGTATTGTAAACCACGATCGGAATGATGGATTAAAGATTCTCTCATACCTTTATACTTTTTTAGAGCTCTTTTTAAAGCTATAATACTACTCTGTGTATTTAAATTGTCTGCAACAAAGTGTCCCATTATTTTCTTAGAATACGCATCAGTTATTAAACTTAAATAGCTTGGATTTTTTCGGTTCCCTATATAAGTAATATCTGCAACCCATACCTGGTTGGGCTTTGTTATGTGATAGTCAAGGAGCAGGTTCTTATGCTTTCTAAAACGATGATGAGAGTTGGTTGTAATGTGATAGCTTTTGCGAGGTTCAATCAATAAATTATTAGCTTTTAAGATGGCAAAGAATTTATCTCTCCCTACCTTAATGGAGCTTAAGGATCTCTGTAAAATAAAATATAATTTCCTGCCTCCTAACCTTGGCATCTTAACACGAAGATTCTCTACAAGCTTTACTACCTCTGAAGCTTTATCTTTACAAACTTTCGTACGCTTTATACTTCTATAATAGATTTGTCTATTTAACCCTAACAATCCGCAAGTAAAAATCAAAGTTTCTTTTTCTTTACTGCGGAAGTAATCGATTGTTCGGGTGGTGAGTTTTTTCGAATATCAATGTGATATTCTTTCTCAGCCAGATCAATCATCATATCAAAAAATATGGACTTCTTATCTGCAATATAAGCCTGCTTTTCTAAAAAAGCCTTTTGCTTTTCAAGAAGCCTTACCCGGGCTTCTAATTCCATAATACGTTGTTCAGGTGTTTTTTCCATGGCATAAGGTCTTTGGTTTTCCCAATCAAAGTTACCATATTTTCTCAGCCAATTTAAAATAGTACCATGAGATTGAATACCATATTTCTTACGACAACTAGTAATAGTGGACGCTCCACATTCAACTTCTTTCACGATTTGAAGTTTTAAACTTAAACTGTAATCCTTCTGTGTGCGTTTAATGTACGTGGATGTTAATGTTTCTTCCATAACGATTCTTTTTTGTGTATCGCTATTTCAGGACGAGACA
>NZ_JCAKRV010000046.1:0-1308 GCF_059515165.1 Chryseobacterium sp. CS3K3.1
CAAGATTCTGTGTTAACCTGCAAATAAAATTTATTTTTTTGTAAATTTGTTTCTTAAGTCGGCCCAGAGCTAGACTCTGTAGCGTGCTATACTATCTCAGTTTTCACGCTATTTTTTGATTTATACTTACTGTCATAGACCGTTTCATTTTTAAAAAGAATATAGATCAATTCTAATATTTTTCTTTGGATCGCTACTAGAGCCTTCATTTTTATTCCATGTTTTGAGGTCAGCCTTATGTAAATTTCTTTAAAATTATCATCCCACTTCACAATTGTTAGAGCAGGTAAAAACAAACATTTTCTTAAGCTTCTATTTCCTTTTTTGGATATTCGTGATTTACCTTTTACTGATGTTCCAGATTGCTTTTCCCTAACGTCTAAACCCGCATAACTTGATAATTGAGACTTATTTCTAATCAGTTCAAAACCATTGGTCTCTCCCAAAACAGTAGCGGCAGTTAAAACACCAACTCCAGGTATCGTTGTAAGTCGTTCTATCGATTGTTTTACTACAGCATTAGTATTGATAATAGTATCGATATCTTTCTTTATTTCTTTTTCTTGAGCGTTGAGTAAATTCAGGCGAGCTTGCATTCTTTCTATACTTTTTAAATGAGGACGAGCTTGAACAGTTTCCGCATGGAGTTGATTTTTTATTACACTCCGCTCCTGAACAATTTGATCTCGCTCTCTGGTCAGCTGTTGCAGCTCATTATAAGTCTGATCAGGCTTTTTCCAGACACTTAATTTTCTTTCAAGACCGAACTGAGTAATAGCCTGAGAACAACTCTTATCAGTTATCGTTTTAATATCAAGAGTTCTTATATAACTGCTTATTTTATTAGGCAAAACGATATAGACATTTTTGTTATTGTCAGCCAGATAATAAGCAAATTTTTGATGATAAATCCCTGTGGCTTCCATAATATAGTGAATTTCCAGCCCTTCAACAATTTGTTTTTCAACCCAATTAATCAATAATTGGATTCCTGTATCTGTATTTGTAAATACCTTATAAGCTATAAATTTTATAGTCTGATCTTCATATAGAAAACCTAAAGTAACTACTAATTCTTGTTGAGCTACATCTATACCTGCCACTTGTTTTAATACTCTCATATTTTATTCTGTTTAAGTGAGGAATCTTCCTTCGTCTTTTCTCCTAATTGGATATTCTGGATATTAAAAGTTGTTTTTAATTCCTTACATTCTGTTCTGACTCTAAAAGATAAAAAAGGATGAGGTGATTTCTTGCGCCGAATATGTTTCTTTGAACTATTGGATTTTTATTCAACTCTCATCCTTA
>NZ_JCAKRV010000047.1:0-1265 GCF_059515165.1 Chryseobacterium sp. CS3K3.1
AATACAGTGAGGCATTCAAACGACAAGTTGTCTCTGAATATGAACGGGGATTATATACAAAATCCCAATTGCAAACTCGATACAATATTCGGGGTAATTCATGCATTTCTAGTTGGTTAATAAAATATGGTAACTTTACTTATGAAAAACAATTAAGTAAAGGCAGACCTATGAAAGATCCACAGAAACAAAAGATTAAAGAGCTTGAAGCTGCTTTATCCAAAAAGGAAGAAGAGCTCAAAGTGTTTAAGAGATTTATAGAAATCGCAGAGCGTGAGTTGAAGATTGAAATTGTAAAAAAGTCTGGTTCCAATCAATCCAGGAAATAAGGCCGTATACAAGTCTTTCACTGGAAGATATCTGCCGATTGTTTGGATACAGTAAACAAGCTTATTATAAAAGGAAGAAACAGCCTGATTCTATCAATAATCAGAAAAGGATTATAGAACTGGTATTGTCAATTCGTAAAAAGATGCCTAAAATAGGGACTCGAAAACTTTATGTATTACTTAAAAATGATTTTTCAAAAGAGGATCTTCATATAGGAAGAGATCGGCTGTTTCAACTTTTAAGATCGAATTATCTTTTAATTCCCAGAAGACACAGTTATTTTAAAACAACCAATTCCAGACATTGGATGAAGAAATACCCGAATATTATTAAAGAAAAGGAGTTGAAATGTTCAGAAAAAGTTTGGGTTGCAGATATTACCTATCTGAAGACTAAAGAGAAAAATTATTATCTTCATTTGATTACCGATGCCTATTCAAAGAAAATTGTAGGATATGAACTAAGTGATAATTTACAGACTGCCTCTACATTGAAAGCATTAAAACAAGCCATAAAGAACAGGATGTATAAACATTCTTTAATTCATCATTCAGACAGAGGATTGCAGTATTGTAGTAAAGAATATACTGAAACGTTAAGGAAAAATGATATTCTTATCAGTATGACCGAGAACTCGGATCCTTATGAGAATGCTGTAGCAGAGAGGGTAAACGGCATTCTGAAATATGAGTTTGGATTGATTGATACTTTTGAAAACTTTAAGAATCTCTCACAGCAGCTTGACCAATCAATTTATTATTATAATAATTTAAGACCTCATTTTTCCCTAAATTATAACATCCCCAGCCAAGTGCATATGAAAAATAACGTGAAATTAAAAACATACAAAAAACAAAATCAGAATAGGAAAATTCCTACTCTGATTTAAGTATATTTGAAATATTAAACTAGTCAACCTTTTTCAGGACTAGTCA
>NZ_JCAKRV010000048.1:0-1219 GCF_059515165.1 Chryseobacterium sp. CS3K3.1
CCTTTAGATTAGTTCTATGAAATAAATGATTACATTTAGAAAAGAGCAAGCATTTAGTTACACTATAGATTCCTTAGAATATGATTCATACTCCGATAAAGAACTAAATGCTTTTTCATCAAAAGACTTAAATAGAAATTCGGGATTTAAAGCCCATTATCAAGGTGTTAAGAATCAGATGAATTGCTCTTACATTTATAACTTAAACCAAAAATATGGAAAAAATTGTAATAGGTATTGACATTAGTGCCAAGACACTGGATATCTGTATTAAAAAGTGTGGTTCTTATTCTTTTAATGTTATTGCCAATGAAGCTAAGGCAATCAAAGTATTCTTCAAAATTTTTCAAGAGCCGAAATCTGAGATTATAGTTTCCATGGAAAATACAGGAAGATATAATTGGGAATTATATCAGGTTCTGGAGTATTTTAATTTTAAAGTTTTTGTACTTAACCCCTTACACTTAAAGAAAAGTATAGGCTTAATAAGGGGTAAAAATGATAAAATTGATGCTAAAAGGATCTGTGAGTTCACAGAGAAACATGAAAAAGAGCTTATAGAATGGAAACCATGCTCTGATAACATAAAGAAAATTAAAGTGCTGTTTTCTGAGCGAAATTCTAAGATAAAGCTAAGAGCTTCTTTATTAAAGCAAAGACATCTTTATTCACAACTTGAAAGTATAGGATATGATTCTAAATTTTTAAAAATGAATAAAAAGGAGATTGAAGTTTTAGAAAAGCATATAGATTTTTTAGAAAATGAAATAGAACAACTCATTGATAATGACTCAGATTTATACTCCAAGAAGCAATGTATACAAAGTATTCCAGGAGTAGGAAAAGTATTAAGCTGGATGATTATTGCTAAAACAGAAGGGTTGACAAAGATTAATAACCCCAGAAAATTAGCTTGTTATGCAGGTGTGGTCCCCTTTGGCTATCAATCTGGAACATCAATAAAATGTAAACCTAAGCTTTCTTATTATGCGGATAAATCATTGAAAACAGTACTTCATATGGCTGCAATGAGAGCTGTGAGACTAGAAAATGATTTAAAAATATATTATCACAGAAAAATAAGTGATGGTAAAAACAAAATGGCAGTTTTAAACGCTGTGAGAAACAAAATTATTCATAGAATTTTTGCAATAATCAGAACAGGGAAACTTTATGAAAAAAACTATAATAATTCTTTGTTTTTGTCATAGAAATCGGA
>NZ_JCAKRV010000049.1:0-1035 GCF_059515165.1 Chryseobacterium sp. CS3K3.1
TCTGGGAAAAATATTTCTCAGGGCCAAACCATGATTATTTATCTGCTACTGTTACCACGCAGGATGGCGGATTTCTTCTGGCAGGAACTTCTTATTCAGGAAAAGGATTCGATAAAAAAGAAGATTCCAAAGGAAGCTCAGATATCTGGCTGATCAGAATCAATGAATTCGGAGATGAACTATGGCAAAAAACCTTAGGAAGTTCTTCTGATGAAGAAGCAAGAGCTGTTATCCAAACTACCGATTTAGGATTCTTTGTTGCAGGAAATGTGCAAAACTCATCAAAAGGCTATGGTTCCAAAGATATTTTGATCACAAAACTGGATAAAGACGGAAAAGAACTTTCCCAATTAATCTTAGGAGGAAAAGGATTGGACGAAGTAGAGAAGATGATTCCAACGAGAGACGGAGGAGCTTTATTAGGAATTTATTCGAGGAGTTCCGAGGTCCGTGTTTCGGGATCTGACAAAGGTTCCGGGATGCGGGATGCGGGTTCTGTATCAAACGTTCAAAACTCGAATCCCGTATCCCGAAACTCGAAACAAACTGAAAATTTCGGTGAAGGTGATTACTGGATCGTAAAACTCGATAAAAACGGAAAAGTAGAATGGGAAAAGAACTTTGGAGGAAAAGGTGATGATCATATCAGAACACTGGCTTTAACTTCAAATGGTTTCCTAATTGGCGGGGAATCGAGATCAGAAAGATCGGGAAACAAAACTGTCGGATTGGAAAAAGGAACAGATCTTTGGCTGATTGCTCTCAATGAAAGAGGCGATGAACAGTGGCAGAAATCTTACAATTTTAAAAACAGAGATATCCTAATGGGAATGAGTGTTCTTCATTCAGCAGATGACAAATCATCCAAAGGAATTTTATTGGGTGGTTATACTCAGGCAGAAGGAAGAATAGAAACTGATGATGAAACATTCTGGATGCTCTATCTTGACCAAAACGGAAATGAACAGTGGAGAAAACATGTGAAAGGAGAATCCAGACAAAAGGAAGAAAGGCTTTCTGATTTAAAACTCAACA
>NZ_JCAKRV010000050.1:0-1008 GCF_059515165.1 Chryseobacterium sp. CS3K3.1
GATGGGTTTGGTATAGAGATGGTGCAGCTATGCAGAGAAATTTTAATATTATAATGACAAAATATGGAGTTAAAACAATTAAATAAAATAACAATTTTATTAGCTTTAATTATAAACATAAATGCATTTCCTCAAATGAAAATGGCAGATATAGAAGGTAAGCAATTTTCCATTGATTTAAAAGCAGAAAAAAGAAATATTATAAAGATATTGGATAATGATAATTATAGTGTATTTTATCTTTTAAATAGGAAAAAATTTGATTTTGATAAAAAACATAGAAATGTTGATTTGGTAAATCTAATTTTCTTTTCTAAAAAGTATAATAAAGGAATACTTACTCTATTCAAACAAAGTATTGACTATAAAAAGAAAGCTATTTACAATATTACTTTATACTCAGGTTTGGCAGGTAATTACATGTTTGTACCCTCAATGATTATAGTCGATCAGAATTTTGATTATGAATACCTAATGATGTACAGTTATATTCATCCACCATATGATATGAATACATATAAATCTAGCATTTCAATACAGGATAATAGAAATCGTTGTAATATTATACACATTGATCTAAAAGGAAATGCTGTTTACGAAAATATAGATGACATTTTGAGTAATATTTCTAAGGTACCTAAAGAGAATAGCTCTGAAAAAGAATGTAATCCTGTAATTTATGATATTGATCTGAAAGATTTTTTTCCTGAAAAGATCATTAAATAAATTTTAGTAATGTTCCAAATATGTTGGTAGTAAATTAGAGTATTGAAAATCAATACTCTAATTTTAAAAAATGAATAGAAACCTCAATCTACCATGATATTGTGGATAAGGCATAGGAGAAAATAGGCTGTCTAAAATATTGAAGGTCATATCAGGTGTTTCAGATGTGTTGGTAAAAAGACCATCTTGGAAATACCAGGGTAAGTTTTGCCAAAAACAGCGCAGGCGTTCCTGATTATCGATACCAATAACTATTATCCTTTTGGGCTGAACCATATCTCA
>NZ_JCAKRV010000051.1:0-984 GCF_059515165.1 Chryseobacterium sp. CS3K3.1
ATCAATAGTAAACCCCTGCTATTGCAAGGGCAACCTTATTAAAATATAATTAATACAATGACGAATTGGGATTTTATCTATTTACAAAGCCTAAGCTAATTGAAAAAATCACCATTTAATATACTTAGTATTTTTTAAATTCCACTTAATTCTAATAGGATTACTTTTTATCGCATAATTAATTTTCTCTTTATTATGAGCTGGCGGATTAGAACTACAAATAGTAAGATAGACAGTGATAATATAATCTTGATTGCTTATAATATTAAAACTATCATATTTACCATTTTCTACATTAAATTGAAAAGGATTAAATTTGATCGGAATTACTAGTTTTTCTTTTGGCTTTATTTTAATTATTCCGTCCTTACTTTCTAAATATGTAAGCTGATTTCTTTTATTAGCAAGATCAATCTGTGTGTCATCTAATTCTATTAATCCAGTTTCATAATTTACAGACTTATTTTTACGTTTCAGTTCAATTAAAGGTCTAAAGTTATCTGCAATATATTCCTTGCCAAATGGTTTAAAACTTACAGTATCTATAGGAATTGAACACGTAATATTTGAATTATTATAAATTTCCATCACAATTATTTTACTCTTATCATCAGTATCTAACGATTTAATATTTAATAATAATTGAGATTTAACATTGATTATTGTCAAAAATAATACAAGAAGATATTTCATATTTTATGGTATTTTATAAATAGAATCTAACAATTTATATTTTTCTAAAAATAAATTATAAGCTTGTGTTCCTAAATCACTATTCCTACTATTAAGTTTATCAGCATATCCAAACTTAATAATATTAAGAATATTCAATTCATTTCCACTTTTTGTTTTATATCCTAAACTATCCATCCAACGATAAGATCTATATTCATTATATAATAATATAGCACTCGTACCTACAGTTCCATTTCCGAAATAATCTCGTAATGAACGATTCACAAAATATGAATCATATAGATGGAG
>NZ_JCAKRV010000052.1:0-949 GCF_059515165.1 Chryseobacterium sp. CS3K3.1
TCATGATAAAGGATTTTTTTTTGTTTTATACCCAGCTCAATTCATGAGTAATGAGTAATGAGTAATGAGTAATGAGTAATGAGCAATGAGCAATACATCGATTATTCATCATTCATCATTCATCATTCATCACTTATCAATCATCATTGATCAATTATCAGTGATATCCGGACAGTACACCCTCCAATAACTTCCTACCTCCATCTTCCTCCTTCCATAAAAAATGGTCACTCCGCAGGAGTCTCTGCAATCCATATGTTTTACTTATTAACAAACATTTGCAGTATTAAATCGCCTGAATTAAAGAAATCATAAAGACTCTAATAAAGTAGGCTGGATTCCTTGCGGAATGACACAGTGGAAAGAAGCGGAGCAAATGAAAAAGAGAGACGCCATTGGAACCACTAGATCAATTGGAAGGGATGTTTAAGACACTGTTGAAAGATCATTACCCCGGTTCAGCATAAAATTATTCATTCTTACAGCTGATATCTTGTTTGCTTTCATTACTATCATTTATCTTAACCGATATTGTTACCCTGCGGAGAGTCAAAGATCTATTTACCACAAAATAGATTTGAAATTGTCAAATCACTTAAGTATTAAAATCTTTATAATTCATCTTATTCTTGATGATGCGTTTACATTCTATATTTTTATGATTATCAATAACCTATTTTTCTTAAATACTTAAAGTGATTAATATTATTTTTGTTAGCTGTTTGTCTTTACTTTCATGTCTTTGTATGGTTTGCTGGTTAAGAATTAAATATCTCAAATTATTACTAACTGCAGTAAATTGAAGTTAATGTTTTATACAAGTAATTAAGTTTATAAACAATAATGTGGATAAGTTAAATTTTCATATAAGTACTTGCTTATTAATAATATATGAATGTATTTTTCCACAGTACATGTTTTTATGTTAAATAAACTTGTTTTGCGTTGT
>NZ_JCAKRV010000053.1:0-765 GCF_059515165.1 Chryseobacterium sp. CS3K3.1
GTATTCTGAGCTTGAACATTGTTTGTTCCAAATATGATTGCTCCAAAAGTTAAGGCTGTGATTACGATTTGCTTTTTCATGATGGTAATATTTTATTGTTATTTTTTACTTAATTGTTATCTTTTGTATACTGCAAATTTATAGTGGTGGTAAAAGTTTATTTGTAGTGGAAAAAGGAAGTTCATGTAGTAAAATCACTACAAGGTTTATTCACATGATAAATAGAAAAACCCTCACATACAAAATCAAAGGCCTCCTGAGGAAGCCTTCGAAACACCAAATCACAAAATATTAATATGAAAAATTATTTATAAAGCTGTTGCAGTATATGTTACTGTCTGCGTATAAGTTCCGGCCGGTTTTCCTAAAATATCAGAAGATGATGATTTTGCTGCCGGAATAGTGTAGTCCAGGTTCAATGTTAAGGCACTTCCAAGTGGAGCATTGGTAACTAAATTCTGATCCGTTGCAGATAAAACTACAGTATTTTTTGTTCCTCCCATGGTTCCGGCGGCTGTAGCCGCTTTGATCGTCAAAACATTGACAGGGATTAAGTTCGTTCCATTCATAAAATTAGCACCTCCTGCTTTTACTTTAACATTAAAGTTCTTCGTGGAAGTAACTTTTAAAGAGTTAGCTTTGGTAATCGTCTGATCAGAGTTGTAGTCTGCTGCAGTAACATAGTTAAAATCTACCGTATTACCAATGGCTGTACTTCCTGCGTCGATAGAGATCACATCGTTCAGGGTGATGTTTACCGTTGTA
>NZ_JCAKRV010000054.1:0-735 GCF_059515165.1 Chryseobacterium sp. CS3K3.1
TTTAGGTAGAAAAGGAACATTGTTGTTGAATTTTCATATTGTAGATTTCTATGGAAACATATTATTGAGTGCAAATCTCTATTCCCCTTGTATCATTCCGCAGGAATCCCAACTTCTTTATGAGAATCCTTAAAGGAAGTGAAATGACAGTATAATATCTAAGACTCTCTAGCGGTTAGTATTAGCAATGTCATGCTGAGCTGAGTCGAAGCATTTTAATTCATTACGGGGTAGTATGTAAATGCTATTACTCCGCTCTCTCTATATATATTATATAAATATACTCTTTAGTATTTCTATATATAATATAAATGTATACAATAAAGCAGGCCCCTCTTATCTGTGTAAATCTGCGAGATCCGTGGGCAATGATCATCCCCATAAATAAAAAACAACAATCTCCCTTCATTATATATAATCTTCCATCAATAGGAGCGGGCTATAATCCCGAGCTCAATCGAAGGAGCTCGTTCTTTATATAATCTAGTCTCTATTATATAATATACACCCTTTTGATCATAGTACCCCAAACCCCGCATCCCGCACCCCGAATCTCAAATTCCCTCTTCACACACACAGATCTCCCCTCAAACACTCAAACTCTCCCACGCTCCCACACTCTCACCCCGATTCTCCAAACAAATGTTTAAAATTTTTCCCGCTGCTACCCAGTCCTTTAGGAACAAATATCACCGTAATGTAAAATTTATGTTAAATAAACTTGTTTTGCGTTGC